>NZ_JBEOWI010000078.1:0-32527 GCF_040296005.1 Kitasatospora sp. NPDC002551
GCCCCCGGTGGGGGACCCCCCGGGGGGCCGCCCCCGCCCCGCCGGCCCGCGGGGCGCCGCCGGGGGGGGCGCGCCGTCGCGCCTCGGGCCCGGCGTCCTGCGCCGGGCCCGGTGCCCGCTCAGCGCAGTCGCGAGGAGGAGAGGATCGATGCCAGGTGCGCCACCACCATCCCCCAGGTGATCACGGTGATCCCGGCGACCGTCGCCTGCGTCGGGTCGGTGTGGCCGACCACCGCGTCCACGACCGCCGCCGCCAGCAGCACCAGCGAGGCCTCGATCCCGTTGGTCACCCGGTGGATCTTGAACACCGACGCCAGCCGGCGCGCCGTCGCGATGCCCTGCGAGCGCGGCTGCGTCGACTCCTCGTCCGCCGGCGCCAGCCCGCTGCGCGCCCGCGCCACGTCCACCAGGTCGGTCGACGCCTTCAGCAGCACCACGCCCAGCGCGGCCGCCAGGCCCACCGACACCCACAGCTCCGAGCCGCCCCGGGCCGCCCGGATCCCCGCGCCGATCATCAGCGCGGCGTCCGCCAGGTAGGCGCCGAGGCGGTCGACGTAGACGCCGGCGATGCTGAACTGCCGCTTCCAGCGGGCCACCTCGCCGTCCACGCAGTCGAACAGCAGGAAGCCCTGCATCAGCACCGCCGCCAGCACCGCGCCCGGCAGCCCGGGGATCACCAGCGCCGCCCCGGCGCCCACCCCGCAGACCACCATCACCCAGGTGAGCGTGTTCGGCGACACCGAGGTCCGCACCAGCTGGCGGGTGACCCGCAGCGACACGTCCCGCATGTAGAGCCGCCCCGCCCAGTGCTCCCCGTTGCGGCTCGCCAGCTTCGCCTGCGGCTGGCAGACCTCCCGCAACTCGGCCAACGCCGGAGCAGCGACCGTCATGGTCCGACCCTTCCCTTCACCTGTCTGATCCCAGCTGTGTGATCGTCCGGCCGACCGGGCCAAACGATCACACAGGCTAGAGGAGGCCAGCCCGTCCGGCCGACCCGGGCTCAGACCAGCGCCACCCCCGCGGGCTCCGGAGCGCCGTCCCGGTACAGCCAGGCGCGTTCGGCGGCGGACCAGGCGGTGGTGGTCAGCAGGTAGACGCCGGCCGCGAGGGGGACCAGGGCGGCGAACAGGACCGTGCCGAAGGACAGGTACGGCAGCACCGCGAACCCCGGCTGCGGCGCGGTGCCGCCCGCGGCGGCCTGTGCCGCCTGCGCCGCCTGCGCGCGGCGGGCCCGCCGGAAGCCGACGTACGCCACCGCCGCCAGGCCCGCGTACAGCACGGCGAACACCGCCCCCTGCCCCGCCCCCTGCGCGCTGCCCACGTGCAGGCCGAGCGGGGCGCCGAACAGGGTGTGGCCGAGCAGGTCGTTGGGGGTGGTGAAGAGGCGGTACATCACCGAGAAGAACGGGATCTGCACCAGCATCGGCAGGCACCCCGCGAACGGCGAGGCCTTCTCCTCCCGGTACAGCTCGGCGAGCGCCGCCTGGAGCTTCTCCGGGCGGCCCTTGTGCTTGCGGTTCAGCTCGGCGATCCGCGGCGCCAGCCGGGCGCGCGACTTCTCGCCGCGGGCCGCCGCCCGCGCCAGCGGGTGCAGCGCCAGGCGGACGCAGACGGTGAACAGGACGATCGCGAGCGCGGTCGGGACGACGTGCGCGAGCGCGGCGACGACGTCGTGGGCCAGGCCGACGGCCGGGTCGAGGACAGCGAAGACGGACATGGTGGAGCGAGCCCTCCGGGGTCTCGGGATACGAGTGATCGGCGGAGGACGGCCGCGCCGGGCGGCGTTCCGGGAAGGGACTGCTCTTGCTACCGGGACTACGCGGCCGCCGGGGCCGCTCCCGGGGCCCTCGGGCGTCGACGGCCCCGGGCGTCGGGGTCACGCTGCGGCAGGAACGCCGTCCGGAACGCGCGCCTGCGCAGCGCCCCGGCCCGCACGTTCGCCGGCGCCCGCGCCCCCAGCAGCCGCGCGACGACCAGCGCCCCCGCGACCGCCCCGGCCACCAGCACCACGGCCGCCGCGGCCGCCACCGAGGTCAGCGACCCGCCACCCTCGGCGAGCCACTCCCCGCTCAGCACCCGGAGCACCCCGAGCAGCATCGCGACCACCGCCACGTCCCTGCCCTCCTCTGCGTTCCGGATCCGGGTCTTCAGAGCAGGAAGACGAACGGGCCCGTGCCGCGGTTCCCGGTTCAGGGGCTATGGACGGCGCTGACCCAGACCTGGGTCGTACCGTCCGGCCAGGGGGCGAGGTAGACACTCGTGCTGATCCGCTTGGCGGTACTCAGTGACTGGAAGCCCCCGTGGGTGAGCGGGAACGAGTTTGTCGGATCGGGTGCACCGATGTGCTGAAAGCCGTCCAGGTACGCGCCCTGGACATACTTCTTCGCGGACCACTCGGAAACAGGGAGGGTGGCCTTGAAGTCCTCCAGTCCGGCCTGTGGCAGCCGGAACGCTAGGGCAACGAGGTCGTCCTGGAATCCGTTCTGATAGCCCCATCGGATGTCGATCGCCGCGGTCGGGATCCCCACATGGGCGAAGCGGGACACCTCGTCCGAGCTTGTGGTCATCCATGCCCCCGGCCGGCCGCTGTCGGGCTTCGGATGGCGGTCCTGGTAGTCCAGCCAGTAGAGCCCGCCCACTGCGGCGGCCATCAGCAGGACCAGGGCCGTGAGTGCGCCGATCAGCAGACGTCGGCGGGAGCGGCCGACCGCCGACGGGGTGCGTGCCGGGGAGGTCAACGGGTCTTCCTTTCGGCGTCGGTGGGCCCGCCCTCACGGTCGGCGTACCGCTCGCCCGTTCCGGCAGGTACGAGTGGCTGGCCGTCATCCACGTGTCGGGTTGACGGGGTGCTGCGGCCGCTCAGGTCGTACTCCTGTGCAAGGCCCGTCTGGTGGAGGCCCTGCATGTCCGTGTCCGAGACGTTGATACCGGCGATGTCCGTGCTCTTGCCCTTGTCCCAGTTGTACCGGTCCCACACGTTGACCTGGTACTGCATCGCTACTGCGGGCTTGCCATCGGGCCCTGGTTTCACCGTGACCACGCCCGATACCACGCACGTCTGGCTGCCCACGGCGGTGAACCAGTTCGACTGACGGCCCATCGGGAACGTGTAGTTGTTGCTGTCGATCTGCGGGGTTTCCACCGGGACGGCGACCGGTGCGCCGCCCGCCTCCCGATAGGCGGCCAGCGCGGTCTCCCGCCACGTCGCGTCGTTCTCGGCCAGCAGGGCATCCACGTGGCTGCGGAACTGCGGGTCGTCGCGCAGCATGCGATCCACATCCACGGTCAGCGGCTCACCGGTCGCGTCGAGGAAGTGCTGTAGATGACGGGCCGCGTCCGTGTCTCCCTTGAAGTGGCCACCGGTGACGAGCAGGGAGGCGAAGGCACGGAAGGAGTACTCACCGGTGCCGGGCTCGCGGACATTGAACGGGCCCGCGCCGTCGTTCGGCGGCGACCACACGTAGGTCGGGTCCAGAACCCCGGCCTCGACGAGACGGCCCGGGGCCAGCTCCAGCAACTGGGCCCGGACGGCGGGGTCCACCGTGGCCCACCAGGACGGGATGTCCTTGCGGTCCTTCGGCATGCCGACCGCCCCGACGACATCGGCCTTGGCGTTGTCCACCGCCCCCGGCCGGGTGGCCGGGTCGACCTCGGCGGGGTCGAGGGCGCGCAGGGCGGCAGCTGCGGCCGTGTCGGCCTCGGTGGCGGCGGACACCGCCTTGCCCATGGCCTCGACGTACTGCTGGAGCTCGTCCCACTTCCGCCGCTGGTACGCGATCGCGTCCGGGTCGTTGCGGTCCTCCGGCGGCAGGGGCGGCAGCGTCACGGTGCCGTCGGCGGCCACGGTGGCGCCGAGGGCCTCGGCGTCGCCGATGGCGCGCAGCAGGTTCTGCTGGGCCTGCGCGAACGCGGACCGGGCGCGGCGCAGGGCGGCGGTGACGGCGAGCGCCTCGTAGTGGAAGGCGGTCAGCTCGTCGGCGAGCAGACCGATCTCGCGGGTGGCCTCGTCGGCCGCGACGCCGGTCCAGGCGCGGCCGACGCCGGGGGCGAGGGAGCCCGGCGCGGCCCCGGTGAGCGGTTGCAGGACGCCGGAGCGTACCTGGCCGGCGATCTGTTCGGTGTGTCCGGCGACGCCGTTCCAGGTGTCGCCGGCCTTGTCCAGCGATTCGAAGGAGGCGTGTCGCAGCTGCGCGAAGGTCACCACGGCTCACGGCGCCTTGAACGCGGAGGCGGAGGAGGTGTCGGTCGACCGGTAGGCGGCGGCGGTGGCCTCCAGGCGGTCCGCCGTCATGCCGAGGCGGTTGTCGAGGCTGGTCCACCGGGCCTTCCACCAGGTGAGGACCTGCGTGAGCGCGGCGCCGGAGGAGAAGCAGTCGGCGGACAAGGCCTGGGCGGCCGCGGCGGTGTCCGGCTCGGCGTGGCTGACCGTGGACCGCAGCTCGCCCTGGAGGCGGCGGGACGCCCCGGCCGCCTGGCGCAGTGCGGCGGGTTCCACCCGGACCGGGGCGCCGGCCGGGGGGCCGCTCGCCCAGGCGCCGGAGGGGCCGCCCGGGTGCGGAATCCCGGAGGGTGGCCCGTCCTGGCCGTAGAGCCATGGATTCTGCTGCGCCTCGGTGGTGACATCGGCCATGGTCGGAGCCCCCCAGCGTGATCGGTCGACCGTCGTACGGTAACGCGGCAACGGTCCGTAGGCGGTTGATTTCGGTGAATGCCGCGCGAGGTGTAGCCGCAGGTGCTACACGGGGCTACCTTGGAAGGATGAAGACGATTACCCAGCGGGAGTTCCGGAACAACTCCGCCGCGGTGATGGACGCCGTGGAGGCGGGGGAGACCTTCCACATCACCAGGAACGGGGTCGAGGTCGCCGAGCTGCGGCCGGTCGTGGGGCGGCGGCGGCTCACGGCGGAGGAGCTGGTGGCGCGGCACGTGAAGCTGCCGCGGGTGGACTACCAGCAGATGCGCAAGGAGGCCGACGAGTACTTCGGGCCCGACGAGCTGGTCGGGGACGAGGACGGCGACCCGTTCGAGCGCCCGCGTGGCTGAGCGGCGGCGGGCGTCCCGGCGGCGGCCCGCCGGGGTGCTGGACACCTGCGTCTACATCGACCTGGCGCTGATCGGTCCGGCCGACCTGCCGGCCGTGCCGGAGCTGACCGCGATCACCTTCGCCGAGCTGCAGCAGGGCGTCTCGATGGCCCGCGACCCGGTCAGCCGGGCGGCCCGGATGGAGGTGCTGGGCGCGGCGATGGCGGACTTCGAGCCGCTGCCCTTCGACGCGGCCGCCGCCGCCCGCTACGGCACCCTGGTGACCCTGACCATCGCCGCCGGCCGCCAGCCGCGCCCGCGCCGGATCGATCTGATGATCGCCGCCATCGCCTCCGCGCACGGCCTGCCGCTGTACACGCGCAACGTCGCGGACTTCAAGGGCCTGGGCTCGGCGGTGGAGATCATCGGCGTCTGACCCCGGTCAGCCGCCCGCGGCCGGGAGGGCCGCCGCGCCCTCCCGCTCGACGCGGTCGGCGAGTTCGGCGGCGGCGAGCGCGGCGGGCCCGACGTCGCGCTCGCGCCGCACGACCACGTGCTTCCCGCCGGGCCCCGCGGTGCCGACGACGGCCCAGCGCGGACCGCCGGACCAGCGGAGGAACAGGCGGCGGACGACGTGGTGGAGCCCCACCAGGAGGGCGACGGCGAGGAGGATCAGGAATCCCAGGCCGTCGCCGATCGCACCGTGCGTGAGCGACCCGCGGAAGGCCCTCGGCACGGCCCGGAACCTGCCGAGCCAGACCACGGCGATCCGCACCGGCTCCCCGCCGTCCGGGCCGGCGATCTCCGCGAACGCATGGCTCTCGCCCCGCTCGCCCCGTGCCCAGCACGCCCGCAGCGCCGCCGCCCTCCCGGCCCGCTCGCGTTCCGCCCGCGCCGCGTCGGCGGCCGCCGCCTTCCGCTCGAACTCGGCGGTCCACTCCCGCTCCCGGCGCCGCTGCTCCTCCCGGGCGGCCCGGCGCTCGTCCACCTCGGCTGCCTCGTCAGTCATCGGTCGCTCCCGGCGTGAGGGCGGTGGTGCCCTCGCGTTCGACGCGGTCGGCGAGAGCGGCGGCGGCGAGCAGGGCCTGCCTGCGGCGGCGGGTGCGATGGACGGCGACGGGGGTGTTGTCGGCGGTGGCGAGGACGGCGTAGTGCGGGCGGCCGGTCAGCTCGATGAACAGCCAGCGGAGGGCGAGGCCCAGGACGAGCAGGACGCCGCTGAGCTCGGACAGGAGGACGAGCAGGCCGAGGAGGAAGGCGATGAGCTCGTGTCTGCCGGAGTGCTTGTCGGAGTGCTTGCCGGAGGGCAGGCCGGCGTCGGCCCAGGCGACCCGCAGGCCGACCGGCCGGCCGTCCGGGGTGGTCACCGTGACGGGTGCCCAGTTGATGGTCTCGCCCCGGGCCCAGCTGCGGCGTTGCCGCGCGATCGCGCGGGCCCGGGCCCGCTGCCGCTGCTCCGCACTGTCCGTCAGGCCCTGCTGGTACCGCTCCCCCCAGGTCTGCATGCGGTGCAGCGTAGGCGAACGGGAGAGTGGGGCAGCAGGGCCGGCGGGGGCAGTTCAGCGAAGTTCAGCCGTGGGCCGGGCCCACCGTCGCGGGGATCCTCGGCGGGACGTCAGCCGGGGAGGCCTTCGAGGCGCACGGTGGTGCCGGTGGCGGCGGAGGCGCGGGCGGCCTCCAGGACGGTGAGGGTGGCGACGGCGTCGCGCGGATCGACCGGGGGCGGCGTGCCGGGGGTGGCCAGGGCGGCGGCGACGCCCGCGTAGAAGGCGGGGTAGTCGCCGGGGTCGGTGGGCACGGTGACGATGGACTCGTCGGTGCCGAGGACGCCGTCGCGGGCCGGGTCCTCGGCGCCCCAGGGGGCCGCTGCGGCGGGGTCGGGGCGCAGGCCGGAGCGCAGGGCCGCCTCCTGCGGGTCCATGCCGGACTTGACGTACCCGGCGGTGTCGCCGAGGACCCGCAGGTGCGGGCCGACGAGCGGGGCGAGGGCGCTGGTCCACAGGTGCGAGCGGGTGCCGTTGGCGTGGGTGAGGGCGACGAAGGCGTCGTCGTCGACCACCGCGCCGTCGCGCCGGACGTCGATCTCGGCGTACACCGTGTCGACCGGGCCGAAGAGCGTGAGCGCCTGGTCGACGAGGTGGCTGCCCAGGTCGTAGAGGGTGCCGCCGACCTCGGCGGGGTCGGCGAGCTCGCGCCAGCCGGGCTTGGGCTTGGGGCGGAAGCGCTCGAAGCGGGACTCGAAGCGGTGCACCCGGCCGAGCGCGCCCTCGCGGACCAGCCGGGAGGCGGTGAGGAAGTCGCCGTCCCAGCGGCGGTTCTGGAAGACGGTGAGCAGGGTGCCGGTGGACTCGGCGAGCGCGCAGAGTTCGCCCGCCTCGGCGGCGGTCCCGGCCAGCGGCTTGTCGACCACGGTGGCGAGCCCGGCCTTCAGGGCGGCGCGGGCGAGCGGGGCGTGGGTGCGGTTGGGGGAGGCGATGACGACCAGGTCGAGCGCCTGCGGGTCGGCGAGCAGCTGCTCGGGGGTGTCGACGGCGCGCGCCCCGGGGTGCTCGCGCCGAAGCTGGTCGCGGCGCTCCGGGTTGGCGGTGACCACCGCGTCCAGCCGCAGTCCCGGGGTGGTGGCGATGAGCGGGGCGTGGAAGGCGGAGCCGGCCAGGCCGAAGCCGATCAGACCGACGCGGAAGGGCGGGTGGGTGCCGGAGGCGGTGGCCGGGGCTCGGTGCGCGGAGGTCGTCATGGGCCCTACTCAACCACGGCGCGCCCGGTTGCTCCCGGTTTCGGCGCCGCTTCGGGGCTGCTGCGGGTGAGGGGGTGAGGGGGTGTGCCGCCGCCGCGGTGGGGGGCGCGGCGGCGTGGCGTTCACGGTAGCCGGACCGGGGCCGTCCCGCCGAGGGGGGAACGCTGCGGTTAGGGGCACCTTAAGGAGCCCTTGAGGCGGGCATGCTGACCGGCACGGGCGGACGGGCACACGGACGTCCGGGCGGCCGGACGGGCACACGGGCCCGGGGTCCCTCCCCGCACGGAGGACCCCCGGGGCGCGCTCAGATCAGGTCGACCAGATCGGCGATCGACTCGACGACCCGGGTCGGCCGGTAGGGGAAGCGCTCCACGTCCTCGGCCTGGGTCAGGCCGGTGAGGACGAGGAAGGTCGACATGCCGGCCTCCATGCCCGAGACGATGTCGGTGTCCATCCGGTCGCCGATCATCGCGCTGTTCTCGGAGTGGGCGCCGATGGCGTTCAGCCCGGCCCGCATCATCAGCGGGTTGGGCTTGCCGACGAAGTACGGCTCCACGCCGGTGGCCTTGGTGATGAGGGCGGCCACCGCCCCGGTGGCCGGGAGCGCGCCCTCGGCGGACGGGCCGGTCTCGTCGGGGTTGGTGGCGATGAACCGGGCACCCGCGTCGATGAGCCGGACGGCCTTGGTCATCGCCTCGAACGAGTAGGTCCGGGTCTCGCCGAGGATCACGAAGTCGGGGTCGGTGTCGGTGAGGACGTAGCCGACGTCGTGGAGCGCCGTGGTCAGGCCGGCCTCGCCGATGACGTAGGCGGTGCCGCCGGGCCGCTGGTCCTCCAGGAACTTGGCGGTCGCCAGCGCCGAGGTCCAGATGTGCTCGACGGGGACGTCGAGCCCCATCCGGGCGAGCCGGGCGTGCAGGTCGCGCTGGGTGTAGATCGAGTTGTTCGTGAGGACCAGGAACGGCTTGCCGGACTCGCGGAGCCGCTTGAGGAAGGTGTCGGCGCCGGGGATCGGCACGCCCTCGTGGATGAGGACGCCGTCCATGTCGGTCAGCCAGGAATCGATCGGCTTGCGCTCGCGCTCTGCCACGTGGGTGTCTCCTACGTCTTGCGATGGTTCTGGATCTCGCGCATCGCTCCGGCCGGACACCGGTGGCCGGCCGGGCGCCGCTCGGCTGCCCCAACGTGGACCAGCGTAGTCGTCCCCCTCTCCGGCTCCCAGAGCCCGCCCACACCGCGGACCGGCCCCGTCCCGGTCCCGGCCACGCCGCCGTGCCGGGCCGCCGTGCCGGGCCGGTGGATCGCGGCGGTGGCCGGGGTGCTCTAGCCTCGGGGCTGCTGTTGCGGGCCGTGCCCTGGCCGAGGGCCGGGGCGGGGCCGTTCGCCGGGTGCGTCGGGGAGGACGAATGGGCGGCACGGGGGAGTTGGCGGGGGAGCCTGGGGAGAAGCGGGTCACCTGGGCGGAGTTGTACTTCGACCTGGTGTTCGTGTTCGCGATCACCCAGGTGTCGGGGCTGCTGCACCACCATCACGACTGGGCGGGCGTCGTCCGGGCGCTGGTGGTGTTCGTGCCGGTGTACTGGTGCTGGGTGGGGACCACCGTGCAGGCCAACATCCGGGACGTGGACACCGCGCGCGACCGGCTCGGCATCCTCGCGGTCGGGCTGACCGGCCTGGTCATGGCGCTCGCCGTGCCCGGGGCGTACGAGGGGCGGGGGGTGCTGCTCGGGGCCGCGTACTGGGCGGCCAGGATCGTGCTGCTGCTCCTGCTGGTGCGCATCCCGGGCGTCTGGCGCGGGCCGTACGGCGTGGGCGTGATGGTCAGCGGGCCGCTGCTGGCGGTGGGCGGGCTGCTGCCCGAAGGGCCGCGGGTCGCACTGTGGGCGCTCGCGGCGCTCTGCGACCTGTCCGCGCCGGTGGTGTTCCGCCGCCGGCTGGCCGATGTCGCCTACCACCCGGCGCACATGCCGGAACGGTTCGCCCTGTTCCTGCTGGTCGCGCTCGGCGAGTCCATCGTCGGCATCGGCGCCACCGCGGCGGCGGCCCGCCTGGACGCGGCCGAACTCGTCGCGGTCACGGCCGCGTTCACCATCTCGGCCGGGCTGTGGTGGCAGTACTTCGTCTACGCGGCCGACGCCATGCGCCACGCCGTCGCCGTCGCCGACTCGCGCCGGGACGTCGTGCGCCGGGTCTTCCAGTACGGACACCTGGCGCTCGCCGCCGCGGTGATCGCGGTGGCGGTCGGCTTCGGCGAGACGGTGGCCGACCCGCGCCGGGCGCTCGGCGCGGGCTCGGTGGCGCTGCTCTACGGCGGCTGCGGGCTGTACCTGCTGACCTTCGGCTACACGCGCTGGATGATGTTCCGCTCGGTGGCGACGACCCGGCTCGCGGCGGCGGCGGTGGTGCTGGCGCTCGCGCCGGTGACGGTGCGCTGGCCGGCGCTCGCCGCGCTGGTGGCGCTCGCCGTGCTGCTGGTGGCGCTGAACGTGGTCGAGCACCTGCGGGTGGCGCGGGCGGTGGCCCGCGAGACCGTGCGGCCCGCCGGCGGCGCGGTCGGTGACGCGGTCGGTGACGCGGCTGATGGCCCGGTCGGTGGCGCGGGCGGGAAGCCCGTCGGCGAGGCGGCGGGCGAGGCGGCCGGGGAGCCGGTTGTCGGTGGGGCTGTGTAGCGTTCGGGGTGAAAGAGGGCGTACGGCGCGAGGGGCGCGATACGCCCGCGGGTCGGGGCGGTGCCGCGGTGAGCGGTCGCCCGGTGGGAGGTAGAGGTCGTCGTGACGGACACGGTCGAGGCGGGGACGGTCGAGGCGAACGTGGGCGAGGCGCAGGCGGGTAGCGGCCTGGAACTGCCGGATTCCTGGCGGGAGGTGCTGGGCGCCGAGACGGAGAAGCCGTACTTCGCCGAGCTGGCGGCCTTCGTGGCGGCGCAGCGCGCGGAGCACCAGGTCTTCCCGCCGAGCGGGCAGGAGTTCTCCGCGCTGGAGGCCACCGCGTACGACAAGGTCCGGGTGCTCGTCCTCGGCCAGGACCCGTACCACGACGACGGCCAGGCCCACGGCATGAGCTTCTCGGTGCTGCCCGGCACCAAGACGCCGCCGTCGCTGCGCAACATCTTCAAGGAGCTGGACGCCGACCTCGGCATCCCGGCGCCGGACAACGGCTACCTGATGCACTGGGCCGAGCAGGGCGTGCTGCTGCTCAACGCGGTGCTCACGGTGCGCGCGCACGAGGCCAACTCGCACAAGGCGAAGGGCTGGGAGAAGTTCACCGACGCGGTGATCAAGGCGGTCAGCGCGCGCGAGGAGCCGGTGGTCTTCGTGCTCTGGGGCAACTACGCGAAGAAGAAGCTGCCGCTGATCGACACCGACAAGCACGTGGTGGTCCAGGGCGCGCACCCGTCGCCGCTGTCCGCCAAGCTGTTCTTCGGCAGCCGGCCGTTCTCGCAGATCAACACCGCGCTGGAGGGCTTCGGCGTCGACCCGATCGACTGGCGGATCCCGGACCTCAAGCAGGCCTGAGCCGCCCTGCCCCCTCGCCCGGTCCGACGGGGCGCCTCCCGATCTGACGGCGCGTCTCCCGGTCTGGCGGCGCCCGCCGTTCATCCCGTAGTGGACGGCGGGCGGCGCCCCCGTGTGCGAAGCTGGGGGCCGGCCGGGGTCCGGCCGGACCGGACCTGGGCGGGGGAGGGGCGGCAGGTGCGCCGAGTGGGGCGAGGGGCGGGGTTCCGGCTGGCCGTGGGGGCGGCTCTGCTGGGACTGGTGGCGGGTGTGACGGGGTGCTCGCAGGGCGGCCCCGAGGGGAAGGCCGACGGCGCCAAGGGCGCCGGCGGCGGGAGTCCGACAGGGGCGCCGGCGGCGCCGACCGCGGCGGCCGCGTCGCCCGGGGCGCCCCGGGCGACCGGCGGCACGCTGCCGCAGCTTCCCGGCCAGACCTTCTACGTCTCCGACCAGACCTCCGTCGCCCGCCAGGCGGCCGCCCTGCGCGGACAGGGCCGCACGGCCGAGGCCGACACCCTGCTGCGGATCGCCGCCCAGCCGTCCTCGCAGTGGCTCGGTGACCAGGCGGCCCGGGACATCGCCGACCAGGTGAGCCGACGTGCCGCCGAGGTCGACCGCACGCCGGTCTTCGTCGTGTACAACATCCCGCACCGGGACTGCGGCCTCTACTCGGCCGGCGGCGCGTCCGACGCCGCCGCGTACCGGGCCTGGATCACCGGTCTGGCGGAGGCGATCGGGGACCGCCGGGCCTGGGTGGTGCTGGAGCCGGACGCGATCGCGCACACCCTGGACAGCTGCGGGGTCAAGGGTGATGCCGCCGCCGAGCGGTACGCCCTGCTGGCCTTCGCCGTCCAGGAGTTGAAGAAGCGCCCGCAGGTGCGGGTCTACCTGGACGCGGGCAACCCCGGGTGGACGCAGGACGAGCGGGCACTGGCCGAGGCGCTGCGCAGATCGGGGATCGCGGCCGCCGACGGCTTCGCGGTGAACGTCTCCAACTTCTTCACCACCGAACGCAACGCGGTGTTCGGCGCGCAGCTGTCCGCCCTGCTGGACGGCAAGCACTTCGTCGTCGACACCAGCCGCAACGGCAACGGGCCGCTGGACGCCGAGGCGTGGTGCAACCCGCCCGGCCGTGCGCTCGGCGCGCCGCCCACGACCGAGACCGGGCGGCCCGGCGTCGACGCGTACCTCTGGATCAAGAACCCGGGCGAGTCGGACGGCGAGTGCGGCCGTGGCGAGCCCGCGGCGGGCCAGTTCTGGCTGCCGTACGCGCTGGGGCTGGCGGCGGCCGGCGCCGGTACCGCCGGGTAGCCGGCCGGCCCGGACGGCCGGGTCCTGCGGGGGCGCCCCGCGGCTCAGGGGGTGACCTGGATCCAGCGGGCCTGCGACGGGGTGCCGGCGGCGTCCGTGACGAAGAGCATGTACCAGCCGGGCGGCAGCAGGTTCGGGTTGGCGGGCAGGGTGAGCGTGACGCCGTCCGCCGTGCGCGCGGTGATGTCCAGGGCCACCGAGCGCTGTTCGACGTCGGTGGCATGGGTGACCGAACTCGGCCGGACCAGCTTGGCGGTGGCGATGCCGTCCGGTGCGGGGGTGGTCACCCGGGCGGTGCCGCCGAGCCTGGCGGCGGCCGGGGCGTCGGTCACGCGCGGCCGTTCGCCGCGGAACAGGTAGGGCGGGCTGTAGATCTCGATCCGCTGCTCGAAGGTGCCCGGCTCGGTGTTCGCCCTGTCGTTGAAGAGCGGGTCGGAGCCGAGCACCGCGACCCGACCGTCGGGCAGCAGCAGGGCCTCGGCGTGGTAGTTCCGGCCGACGGTCGGCTCGGCGGCGGTGGTGAAGGTGTTGCTGTCCGGGTGGTAGGTCTGCGCCTTGAGCAGGTCGCTGCGGTGCTTGCCCCGGTAGTCGCGCGAGCCGCCGGTGGTGAAGACGGTGTCGTCGGGCAGGATCACGCTGTTGAGGTACCGGGTGCCGCCGGCCGGAAGGTCCGGGCCAGGGGTGAACGCGGGCTGCGCGGCGGTGAGGTCGGCGATGTCCGTGCGGGCGGTGGAGAGCGGGGACTCGCCGACGCCCCCGCCGCCGAGCACCATCACCTTCTGCGCCTGCGCGGGCGGCAGCAGGACGGAGGAGGACGTCTCGGTGAGCTGCGGGTCGCGCAGACCGGGGACGGGGTGGAAGCTGTTGTCGGTGAGGTCCCAGAGCCCGGGCTCGCGGCCCTTGTCGGCGGGCCCGTAGCCGGCGTTGGAACCGGAGTAGAAGAGCTTGCCGGACGCGGTGAGGAAGATCGACGGGTAGGTCGGGAAGTAGCGGTCGGGCGCCTTGGACCAGGTCCTGCTCGCCGGGTCGTAGATCTCGTTGTCGTTGCCGCTGAGGATCTGGCCGGTGTCGTCCAGCCCGGAGACGGTGACCACCCGGCCGTCGCCCAGGCCGGTCAGCGTCGGGTACCAGCGGGCGTAGGCCATGTCGGTGACCTGCTCGTACATCTCGGTGTCCGGGTTGAACTCGAAGGCGGCGCGGATGCCCTGGTAGTCCTGCTTCTCCAGGGTCATCCGCTCGGCCATGCCGTAGACGTTCCTGGCGTCGGCGCCGGTCAGGCCCTTGACCGTGTACTGGGCGGGGGAGTCCAGCACCGACTCCGGGCCGGCCGCCACCGCCTCCGCGAACACCCTGGCCTCGCCGGCCTTGACGACGGTCGCGGCGCCCGCGCCGGTCTTGGTCGCGGCGGGGACGACCAGGTCGTCGGTGGAGACGTACTCGCGGCCGTCCGGCGCGCGGAAGACGGTGCCCCTGGGGAGGCTGTGGGCGGCGTCCGGGTCCTCGTTGCGGACCCGCATGGTGCCGGCCGCCTTCTTCACCGCGCCGTCCAGCGCCTCGTAGCGGCGGGTGCCGCCGGCCACCAGCATCCGGCCGTCGGGCAGTGCGGTGTGGCCGCCGCAGAACATGTCGGCGGGGGTGGGGACGGCCTTGTAGGTGTTGGCGGCCGGGTCCCAGAGCAGGCTCTTGAAGGTGCCGGCGTCGAAGTTCTTCTGGTTGTTGCCGGAACCGGCGATGATCAGCACCTTGCCGGTGCGCAGCAGGGCGGCGTGGATGGCGTTGATCCGGAACTCGGCGGGGAGCACCAGGGTCTGCCAGTGGCCGTACTCGGCCTTGTAGGCGGGGCGGTTGATCACGTAGTGGTGGTACTGGTCGTTGGCGAAGCCGAGGACGGCGGGCGCGTTCATCCCGGCCACGGTCAGGGCGACGGTGCTGCCGAGGGCGAAGCGCCGGGTGCGGCCGGTGTGGCGGATCTTCACGGTGGTTCGTCATCCCCTCGTGGCGGGTGCGGAGGTCGGTGCGGCGGCGGCGGGGTCCGGGTCGGACGCGGGTGCGGACGCGGGTGCGGAGGTGGGTGCGGGGTTCGGCTCGGGTACCGGGGTGGCGGTGGCCGCCCCGGTCGGGGCGAGCGAGAGCGTGGAGACGGGCCTGGCCCGGCGTCGGCGCACGGCGTCCGCGGCGAGCAGCAGCATCGGCAGCAGGCTGAGGAGGAGGGCCAGGCAGGCCCACGTCCGCATGGCGACGTGGTCGTGGCCGGTCCGGAAGGAGGCCGCGACGGCGCCGCCGAACACCAGGGCCCAGAACAGGTGGAGACGGAAGGTGGCCGGCCGGTCCGGGCTGGTCGAGGCACCCTTCGGTGTCACCACGAACCTGCTGCGGATCCGCAGCAGGGCCTGAAGAAACGATGCTGCGTAGATCGGACCGCACAGCGCCGACATCACCATGCCCGCCACGCCCGACGAACCCGCCGGCTCGTGCGGGCTCACGTTGTGCTTGCGGTTCCAGGTGTAGAGCAGCATCTGCAGCGCGGCCGCGTCGCTGTAGAGCGCCATCCAGATCTCGGACGACACGTGGACGCCGGCGGCGCCGAACCCCAGGTAGAGCACGCTGGACACCCCGCCGAGCAGCCAGGTCAGCGCCGCCATCGGGTAGAAGGAGACCATCAGCGTGTAGTTCAGCAGCCGCCCCGGCGACAACCCCCGTGCCGCTTTCGCGAACTGGGTCAGCAGGGTCTCGTACGTGCCCCGGCTCCAGCGCAGTTGCTGGGAGAAGAAGTCCGTCCAGGAGGACGGCCCCTCGCCGACCGCCAGCACGTCCGGGGTGTAGACCGACTTCCAGCGCGCGCCGGTGGCCGGGTTGCGGCTGCGGTGGAACTCCAGGCCGGTGGCCATGTCCTCGGTGACCGAGTCGTACAGTCCGCCGATCGAGCGCAGCGCCTCGATCCGGACGGCGTTGTTGGTGCCGACGAACATCGGCGCGCCGTAGCGGTTCCCGGCCCGCTGGACCAGGGCGTGGAAGAGGTACTGCTGGCTCTCCGAGAACCTGGTGACCAGCGAACCCGAACTGCGGTAGTTCCCGTACACCTGCGGGCCGACCACGAACGCCACGTCGGGGTCGCGGAAGTAGCCGAGCATGCGCTCGCAGAACTCCGGCAGCGGCACGTGGTCGGTGTCCACCGAGATCCAGAAGTCGTAGTCGGCGCCGTACGCCTGGAGCCAGCTGTTGTAGTTGCCGTGCTTGGTCCTGGCACGGAACCGGCCCTTGCGGGTGTTCCACTGCTCGATCTCGTCGCGGCTGAAGTGGCGCGCGCCCAGGGCGATGCAGAGCTCGCGCATGTCGGGGTCGTTCCCCTCGTCCAACAGCCAGACCTCGTACGGGCCTTCGTGCCGGACGGCGAGGGCGGCGGTGAGCGTGGCGCGCACCATCTCGGGCGGCTCCTTGCCCGGGACGCAGGTGGTGAGGAACGCGACCCGGGTGCCGGGTTCGGGCGCCACCGGTACCGGGTCGCGGGCGGCGAGCGTCGCGTGGGCGTTGGAGACGACGGTGACCAGCCGGAACGCCTCGACCACCGCGATGATCCCGAGCATCACCTTGTCGCCGACCAGCAGCCAGGTGTCGGTCTCGCCCGGCCTGACCGGCCAGTGGCCCGGTTGCAGCAGCCAGACCAGCAGCGCGCCCTCGACCAGGGGCGCGGCCAGCAGGAGCAGCGCCGCCCGGATGCGGTGCGGTTCGCGGCTCAGCAGGCTGCGGTACTGCACCCGGTAGGGCTCCTCCACCGCGCCGGCCTCGACCGCTCGGCCGGCGAGACGGCTGAAGTAGGCGTAGTCGTAGGGGGCTTCGGGAACGGCGACCGGTTCCGGGGCGGGGGCCGCGGCGTCGGCGGGGTCGGGGGCGGGGACCGGAGTGGGTGGTTCCGCGCCCTTCGCCCGACGCGAGAACGGCCCGGCCATGTGCGCTCCCCCCGTGGCCGGCCGCGCGGACCCGCCTCTTCGTGCGTGCTCCGACCGGGGGTGTGCGACCCGGTGCGCCGCACGGTCGCGCGGCGGCGGACCGGTCCCCGGAGCCCAGCCCCGATGCCCGGCCACCGTCGGTTCAACCGCTCCGCCTCCGGTGGGCCGGGCGGTCCCGGTGGTTCCGGCCGTTCCGGTGGCCCCAGCCGTTCCGGACCGTCAAGCGTGACGCGTCCCCGGACTCCCTTCCGGGGACACCGGGGATCCCCGGGCTTCCCCAACTGTCGCGGAGGGCCCGCCTGATTGCAACCGGTCCGAAAGACGATCAGCGTGCGGGGACGGGGATCTGGCGATTCCCGGCCAATCGCGGGTGCGTCGGTGCTATGGGGGACGAATCGTGTACGGGCGCCCGGGGATCGGTCTCAGCGGTTCAGCGGATGGGCCGGACCGGCGGCAGCAGGGCGGCCCCGGTCGCGGCCCGCACCTCGTCGGCGGTGACTCCGGGAGCCGTCTCCACCAGCCGCAGCCCCTCCGGCGTCACGTCGATCACCGCGAGATCGGTGACGATCCGGTCCACGACCCCTCGGCCCGTGGCGGGAAGTGAGAGCCGCTCGACGATCTTCGGCGAGCCGTCCCGCGCGGTGTGCTCCATCACGACGATCAGCCGCCGGGCGCCGTGCGCCAGGTCCATGGCGCCGCCCATGCCCTTGACCGTCCTGCCCGGGATCATCCAGTTGGCGAGGTCCCCCGTGGCGGAGACCTGCATCGCACCGAGCACCGAGACGTCGATGCGGCCCGCCCGGACCATGCCGAAGGAGAAGGCGGAGTCGAAGGTCGAGGCCCCGGGGGCGAGCGTCACGGTCTCCTTCCCGGCGTTGATCAGGTCGGGGTGCTCGTCGCCCTCCGCCGGGTACGGGCCGACGCCCAGGACACCGTTCTCGGACTGCAGCACCACGTGCACGCCGGGCGGGAGGTGGTCGGGGATCAGCGTGGGCAGGCCGATGCCCAGGTTGACGTACTGGCCGTCGCGCAGTTCGCGCGCGGCCCGCGCGGCGAGCGCGCTCCGGGCGTCGAGGGCGGTGCCGTCGGTGCCGTCGGTCTCGTGGGTGCTCGCCGTGGTCACCGCGCGGACGGTGCGCCGTTCGATCCGCCGGTCCTGCGGGTCGGCGGCGACCACCCGGTCCACGTATACCCCCGGCAGGTGGACGGCGTCCGGGTCCAGCTCGCCCGGCTCGACGATCCGGTCCGCCTCGACGACGGTGATCCGCCCGGCCGTCGCGCAGAGCGGATTGAAGTTCCGGGCCGCGGCGTGGAACACGCAGTTGCCGTGCCGGTCCGCGACCTCGGCGCGGATCAGCGCGAAGTCCGCCGTGATGGCCTCCTCCAGCAGGTAGCGGCGGCCGCCGAACTCCCGGACCGTCTTCGGCGGCGAGGCCACCGCGACCGAACCGTCCGCCGCGTAGCGCCACGGCAGGCCGCCCTCCTCGACCTGGGTGCCGATCCCGGCGGGCGTGAAGAACGCCGGGATCCCCGCGCCACCGGCCCGCAGCCGCTCGGCGAGCGTGCCCTGCGGCGTCAGCTCCACCTCCAGTTCGCCGGAGAGGTACTGCCGCGCGAACTCCTTGTTCTCACCGACGTAGGAGGAGGTCATCCGGGCGATCCGCCCGGCCCGCAGGAGCAGCCCCAGTCCCCAGTCGTCCACCCCGCAGTTGTTCGACACCACCCGCAGCCCGGTGGTGTCGCTGGCCGCGAGCGCGCCGATCAGCGTGCTGGGGATGCCGCAGAGGCCGAAGCCGCCGACGGCGAGCACCGCGCCGTCGGGGATGTCGCGGACCGCGTCGGCAGCGGAGTCCAGGACCTTGTCCAAGGTGTCACCTCATGAGGGGATCGGGAGTGGAGTGGAGGGGAGGGAGGGGAGCGGAGCGGAGGGGGAACACGGGAGCGGCGGGAGCGGCCGGCGCCGCCTGCGGGCCGCGGGGGTCGCCGGCGCGCCGGAACTGCCGGGACCTGCGGCGGATCGTGGCCCCGAACCAACCGTCACGTCGGCCGGCCCTCCGCGACCATGGCGGCCACCGCCACGCCGTGCCGGGGACACATGGCGCGCGACCACACCGGGACGCCGCCGGGCCGTCGTCCGGCGGGCGGTATGGAGCCGACCGCCACAGCCACGCGGGCTGATGCGTCGGCCGGGCACATGTCGCCGCCCGCACGCCCCACCTACGGTTCCGGCAACCACCCCCACAGCACCCCCCAGGAGCCGGTCACCATGCGCAGCTCGAAAGTCCCCACCACGACCCGCTCCGGCATCCGCCCCGCGCGCGGGCTCGCCGCCGTCGCGGCCTGCGTCCTCCTCGCGGCCGGCTGCGCCAAGGCCGGCACCGCGGGCACCGGGGCGGCGGACGGCGCCGGTGCCAAGAGCCCGGTCAAGGTCGGCCTGGTCTACTCCAAGACCGGTCCGCTCGCCGCGTACGGCAAGCAGTACCTGGAGGGCTTCAAGGCCGGGCTGGACTACGCGACCAAGGGCACCGGCGCGGTCGACGGCCACCGGATCGAGTTCGAGGAGCAGGACGACGCGGGCGACCCGGCCAAGGCGGTGTCGGCCGCCAAGGATCTCATCGGCAAGGGGCACAAGATCCTGGCCGGCTCCACCGCCTCCGGCGTCGCCCTGCAGGTTGGCCCGATCGCCGCCCAGAACAAGGTGCTCTTCATCAGCGGCCCGGCCGCCGCCGACAAGGTCACCGGACTCAACAAGTACACCTTCCGCTCCGGCCGCCAGTCCTACCAGGACATCCGGACGGCGGCCTCGTTCATCGGCGACGCCAAGGGCCGTAAGGTCACCGTGCTCGCCCAGGACAACGCCTTCGGACAGGCCAACGTGGCCGCCGTCAAGGCCGTGCTGGGCGCCCAGGGGGCGACGGTCGACGCGGTGCTCGCCCCGCCGAGCGCGACCGACCTGACACCGTTCGCGACCCAGGCCAAGAGCGCCAAGCCCGACCTGCTGTTCGTGGCCTGGGCCGGCGACACCTCGGCGGCCCTCTGGACGGCGCTCAACCAGCAGGACGTCTTCGCGGACACCAAGGTCGTCACCGGACTGGACCTCGCCGCCTCCTACCCGCTGTTCGGGCCGGCCGGCGAGAAGATCTCCTTTCTGGACCACTACTTCGGCGGGGCCGCCGGCACCCCGGTGGAGAAGGCCATGGACGAGGCCGTGACCGCGGGCGGCGGCAAGTCCGACATCTTCACCCCGGACGGCTTCACCGCCGCCCAGATGATCGTGCACGCCGTCGAGGCCACCAAGGGCTCGGCCGACGACACCGCCGCCCTGGTGAAGGCCCTCGAAGGCTGGAGCTTCGACGGGGTCAAGGGCCGGACCACGGTGCGTGCCGAGGACCACGCCCTCCTCCAGCCGATGTTCCAGGTCCGGCTCACCGGCACCGGTACGGCCGCCAAGCCCTCGGTCGAGAAGGCGCTGACCGCCGACGAGGCGGCGCCCCCGGTCACCCCGATGGCGGGCTGATCACCGTGCCCCGACCTACCTCCTCCCCTCCGCCCGTTCCTGTTCGGGCGCCCCACGGCGGTTCTCCGGCCGCCGGGACCACCCCGGTGCTGCGGGCGACCGGCCTGGGCTGGTCCGTCCGCGGTGTACCGATCGTCGAGGACGTCTCCTTCGCTGTCTCGGAAGGCGAGTTCATCGCCTTCATCGGACCCAACGGCGCGGGCAAGACCTCCCTGTTCAACCTGATCTCCGGCCTGTACCCGGCGAGCCACGGCCGGCTCGAACTCGACGGCGCCGACATCACCGCTGAGCCCGTCCACGCCCGAGCCCGCCGTGGCCTCGGCCGGACCTTCCAGACCTCCTCCCTGTGGCCCGGGATGACGGTGGCGGACCACGTCCGCCTCGCGGCGCAGGCCGCCGCCGGGCCCCGGGTCTCGTACCGGCTCTGGCGCCGCGCCGCCCGCTACCCGGAGCAGGTCGCCGACATCCTGGAACGCACCGAACTCGCCCACCGCGCCGACACCCTGGCGAGCGCGCTCTCCCACGGCGAGAAGCGCAAACTCGAACTCGCCGTCCTGTTGGTCTCCGACCCGCGGCTCATCCTGCTGGACGAGCCGATGGCCGGGGTCAGCGCGGAGGAGGTACCGGCCCTCACCGCCCTCATCCGCTCCGTCCACCGTGACCTCGGACGCACCGTGCTGATGGTGGAGCACCACATGGACGTCCTGCTCGGCCTGGCCGACCGCCTGGCCGTGATGCACCACGGCACACTGCTCGCCCTGGACGCACCGGACGCCGTGATGGCCGACTCCACCGTGCAACAGGCCTACCTGGGGGAGGCGTTGTGACCGGGCCCGAGTCCTCCGCCTCCGACCGCTCCCTCCTCTCCGTCCGTGATCTGCGGGTGGTCATCGACGGGCTGCACATCCTGCACGGCGTCGACTTCGACGTCGCGCCGACCGGTGTGACGGCCCTGCTGGGCCGCAACGGCGCCGGCAAGACCACCACCGTCAAGGCCGTGATGGGCCTGGTGCCGAGGACCGGGAACATTCGCTTCGCCGGCACCGAACTCGCCTCCCTTCCCACGCACCTGGTGGTCCGCCAGGGCATCGGCTACGCCCCGGAGGACCGCGGGATCTTCGCCGGTCTGACGGTCGCCGAGAACCTCCGCCTCGCCGAACGCGGCGGGGGAGAGCCCGACTACCGGCTGGTCCACGAGCTGTTCCCCGAACTCGAACGACGAGCGGGCCAGTTGGCCGGCACGCTCTCCGGCGGGCAGCAGCAGATGGTGGCCATCGGCCGGACCCTGCTCAACCGGAACCGGCTGATCATCGCGGACGAGCCCACCAAGGGCCTGGCGCCGAAGATCGTCGGCGAGGTGGCCGAGGTGCTGGCCCGCGCCGCGCAGGCCGTGCCGGTCCTGCTGGTCGAACAGAACCTCGCCCTGGTCCGCCGGCTGGCCGGGACCTGCGCCGTCCTGGCGGACGGCCGCACCGCCCACCGGGGCGACACCGCCGAGCTGTTGGCCGACGAGGACGCCGCCCGCCGGCTGCTCGGCGTCGGCGGCCGACGCCCCGGTGGCACCGCCCCCGCACCTACGGAGGTGAACCTCTGATGGACACCGTCGTCCTCCTCTCCTGTACCGGGCTGGGCCTGGGAGCGCTGTACTTCCTGGTCGCCTCCGGTCTGTCGCTGATCTTCGGTCTGATGGACGTGCTCAACTTCGCGCACGGCGCCCTGCTCTCGATCGGCGCCTACGCCACCTGGTGGGCGGGGGCCGAGGCCGGTCTCTCCTTCTGGCTCGCCGTGCCCTTCGGCACGCTGGTCGGAACGGCCGCCGCCGTCCTGTTGGAACTCGCCCTGATCCGCCCGCTCTACAGCCGCCCGCGCGACCAGATCCTCGCCACCGTCGGCGTCGGGCTGGCCGTGCCCGCGCTGCTGATGGGCATCTGGGGTGCCGACGCCCGCCCCTTCCCGCAGCCGGCGCTGCTCTCCGGCACCTGGCACGTGCTCGGTGCGACCGTCCCGGTGAACCGCTTCGTGCTCGTGGCCGCGGCCGTGCTGCTCCTGCTCGCTCTGAAGGTGTTCCTCGCCCGGACCCGGTACGGCCTGATCGTCCGGGCCGGAGTCGAGGACCGGGCGATGGTCACCGCGCTCGGCATCGACGTCCGCAAGGCGTTCACACTCGTCTTCGCCATCGGGGGCGCCGCCGCCGCGCTCGGCGGCGCCCTCGGCGGCCTCTACTTCGGTTCGGTCAATCCTGGCCAGGGCACCGGTCTGCTCGTCTTCGCCTTCGTCGTGGTCGTGATGGGCGGCATGGGCTCCGTCACCGGTGCCGCCGTCGCCTCGGTGTGCGTGGGCCTGGTGCAGCAGTTCGCCAACTACTACACCGCCGCCGGCCTCGGCGACCTCTCGGTCGTCGTCCTGCTGGCCGTCCTGCTCCTGGTACGACCCCGTGGACTCACCGGGAGGCTCGCGTGAGTGCAAAGACCCCCGCCGCGAGCACCGGTGGCACCGCCGCCGACCGCACCGCCGGGACCGTTCCGCCCGGCACTGACATCGACGCCGCCGAAGGCCGTCCGGGAGGTCCGGAACGGACTGGAATCGCTCGAACAGGTGAATCGATCACAAATCGCTCGACAATCCGGCGCCGAGGGCTACGCTCGTGGCCGATCGCTCTGCTGATCCTGCTCCTTGTCGCCCCATACAGTGCGCTTCCCGTCCCGGGACTGCTCGACGGCCCGCTCGGCAGCCCCGGGAGTCTCCAACTCATCGCCCTGTGCCTGCTCTACGGGGCCCTCGCCTCCGGCTACGACCTCCTGCTCGGCCGTACCGGACTGCTCTCCTTCGGCCACGCGCTCTACTTCGCGACCGGCCTCTACGCCACCGACCTCGCCATGCTGGAGCTCCGGCTGCCGTTCGCGGCGGCGGCCGTCTTCGGCGTCGCCTGCACCGTCGCGCTGGCCCTGCTGCTCGGCTCGGTCAGCCTCCGCGTCACCGGCATCGGCTTCTCCATGGTCACCCTGGCCTTCGCGCAGGCCGGTTCGATCCTCGTCCAGCGCAACCCCGGTGGCCTGACCGGCGGCGAGGAGGGCCGGTCGGCGCCGGCCGACCGACTGCCCGCCGCCCTCCTGGGCATCGAGAACACCGCCAACCTCTACTGGATCGCCCTCGCCTACCTGGTCCTGACCCTTGCCGTCGTCCACTGGGCCGTCAGCTCCCCGGCCGGCCGGGTCTGGGAGGGCATCCGCGAGAACGAACGCCGGGTCGAGGTGCTCGGACTGCGGCCCTACGGCTACAAGTTGGTCGCCTTCGTACTCGCCGGAGGCCTCGCCGGGGCGGGCGGGGTGGTCTACCTGCTGCTCACCGGTGGTGCGACCCCTCAGGCCGCCACGTCGGACGCGACCCTCTCGCTGCTGGTGATGGTCGTGCTCGGCGGATCCGGCACCCGTTGGGGCCCGCTGCTCGGCGGGGTCATCTACACCTGGGCCGGCCACCGGCTCGGCGACCTCGCCAACTCCACGGCCGTCGCCGACCTGCCGGCGATCCTGCGGGTCCCGCTCTCCCAGCCGCTCTTCCTGCTGGGTGGCCTCTTCGTCGCGGTGGTCTACGTCCTGCCGGGTGGCCTGGCCAGGCTGCCCGCCCGGATCCGCGCCGCCCGTTCCACCCGTTCGGCCCGCGCCGCCGGCCGGGTCGCCGTGCCGCCCGGCGCCAACCCCACAGGAGGTAGTCCAGCGTGAGCCAGTCCGAGAGTCCCTCGATACACCGGACGACCGACCGATCCGCCGATCCCGCTCCGCCGCCCGAGCGGTCCGGGGCCCCCGGCGGGCCGGCGGCACCGGAACAGCTGGGCGTCCCCGTCCCCGGCGGGGAACTGTCCGTGCTCCGCTGGCCCGCCACCGTGCCCGGCGCCCCGACCGTCGTGGCCGTGCACGGCATCACCGCGAACGGCCTCGCCTGGTTCGAGGTCGCCCGCCGGCTCGCCGGGCGGGCCACCCTGCTCGCGCCGGACCTGCGCGGGCGCGGTGGCAGCCGGGATCTCGGCGGCCCGTACGGACTGGCTCGCCACGCCGACGACGTGGCGGCCCTGATCGCCGCGCTCGACCTGGGGCCGACCGTCGTGGCCGGCCACTCCATGGGCGCCTGGGTGACGGCCCTGGCGGCCGTCCGCCACCCGGACCTCGTCAGCAGGGTGGTGCTGGTCGACGGCGCGGTCACCTTCCCGCTGCCCGAGGGTGTCAGCGAGGACGGTGCCCTGGCCGCCGTGCTCGGTCCGGCGCTGGCCAGGCTGTCGATGACCTTCCCCGACCGGCAGGCGTACCGCGACTTCTGGCAGCGGCACCCGGCCTTCGCCGACGACTGGTCCGACGGGATCGACGCCTACACCCAGCGCGATCTCGTCGGCGGGGAACCCGAGTTGCGCTCCTCCTGCGTGCTGGCGGCGGTCGAGACCGACGGGGCGCAGGTCCTGCTGGACCAGGAGGCGGCCGCCGCCGTGCACCGGCTGCCCTGCCCGGGCGAGCTGATCTGGGCGGAGCGCGGCCTCTTCGACGAGCCCCAGGGTCTCTACGACGAGAAGCGGCTCGCCGCCCTCGGGCTGGACCACACCCACCCGGTCGCGGTGTCCGGGGTGCCGGACACCAACCACTACTCGATCCTCTGGGGCACGGCCGGTGCCGAGGCGCTGGTCCGGGCCCTGCTCGGCACGGCCCCCGTCGCCGAGCAGCCGACGATCAGCCACTGAGCAGCCGACGAGCAGCCGTCGCGACGGGTCAGCCGGCCGTGCCGAGGAAGGACTCCCAGCCGCCGGCCGGCGCCTGTCCGACGTTGAGGGTGCGCAGCTTGCGGAGGGTGGACTGGTCCTGGACCTCCAGCCACTCGACGAGCTGCTTGAAGGAGACCAGCCGGACGTCGGGCTTGCCCGCGATGGTCTTGAGCGTCTCCTCGACGGCGTCCATGTAGATGCCGCCGTTCCACTGCTCGAAGTGGTTGCCGATGAAGAACGGCGCGCGGTTGCCGTTGTAGGCGCGGTCGAACCCGGCCAGGTAGGCGTCCCGGGCCTGGGTGCGCCAGTCGTTGTACTTGGCCGGGTCGCCCTTGGTGCTGCCGGCCGACTGGTTGGCCAGGACGTTGTAGTCCATGGAGAGGACCTGGAAGGAGTGCCCCGGGAAGGGGATGCTCTGCAGCGGGAGGTCCCAGACCTTGCCGTCCTGCACCTTCTGGGGCCAGATCTGCTGGCCGCCCGAGGAGCTGGCGTCGTACTTCCACCCCAGGTTGGCGATGGTCGGCAGCAGGGCTTTCTGCCCCTCCAGGCAGGGGGTGCGGCCGCCGACCAGCTCCTTCCGGTAGTCGAAGGGGAGCGGGTCGACGTCGGTGAAGCCGGTGTTGGTCCTCCACTGGGTCACGAAGCCGATGGCCTGGTCTATCTCGCTCTGCCAGTCCTCGGGGGTCCACTTGTTGACGCCGTTGCCGTCCGAGCGGGTCGAGCAGAAGTGGCCGTTGAAGTGGGTGCCTATCTCGTGGCCGGCCTGCCAGGCCTGGCTGATGAGCTTGAGGGTGTTCTTCACCGCGCCGTCCGACAGGTAGGGGATGTCGGAGGCGCCGACCCCGTGCTTCGGCGGGTGGTACAGGTCGGCCTTGCCCTTGGGCAGGGCGTAGATGCCGGAGAGGAAGAAGGTCATCGAGGCCTTGTGCTCCTCGGCGAGCTTGAGGAACCGGGGGAACTGGCCGTCCTCGGTGGCGCCGGCGCCGTCCCAGGAGAAGACGACGAACTGCGGCGGGCGCTCGCCCGGCTTGAGCTTCTCCGGCTTCGGCTGGTTCGGCTGCGGGCCGGTGTCGGAGGTCGAGCCGTCACCGATCGGCGTGCCCTTGGCCGGGGTCCCGGTGGGGGTGCCCGTGGTGGTCGGTCCGGCGCTGCCCGTGCCGGTGGTGGAGGCCGGGACGGAGCCGGGGGCCGATCCGGTGGGAGCGGTCGGGCCCGAGCCGCCCCCGGAACAGGCCGCCACCGCTCCGAGGGCCGCAGTCGCGGCGGTGGCTGTGAGCACGGTCCTGCGCGAGATGCTGCCCATGGTCTCCCCTGGCTGTCCGGACCGGGTCCTGGTCGCGACCGAGGCCGCGCCGGTCATATCGGACAATTGATTGATTATCCGTCGTTAGCATGTCATGCGAACACGGAGGTCACCAAGGGCCCGCGGTCCGCCGGGACTGAACACGCGGGGTACGCCTGTGCGGGATGCGAAGAAATGTCTTCTGTTGCCGTCCTGTGACGCTTCGCCCGATTCGTGGAAGGGGCGTTCGTGGAGGAACGGCCGCCGAGGCGTCAGCCGAGGGAGAGCCGGCGATTGCGGCGCACGACCCGCGCGATGGCGGTGCTCACCACGGTGGCGGCCGTGCAGGAGACCGCGAGGCTCAACCAGGCGGTTTCGAACCAGTGGCTGTTGAGCCAGCCCAGGGTCACGATGTACGCCGCCCAGATCATCGCGGCCAGTGCGGACCACCGCAGGAAGCGGTGGGGATGCGCGGGGGAGTGGCCGATGGCGAGGTCGAGGATGGTCCGCCCGGCCGGTACGAAGCGGGCGATCACCACCATGGCGGCCGCCGCCCGGGTGGTGCGCTCGTCCAGGGCCTGCTGGACCCGCGCCACACTGGCCGCCAGCTTCGGGCGGTGCTCCAGGCGCCGGTTGACCATCGGCGCACCACGGCGCGCCAGCCGGAGCAGCAGCAGATCGCCGAGGAAGGAGGCCGTGGCCACCCCGAGCCCGAGCAGCACGGGGGCGCCGTCTATCTGGGCCGTCTTGAGCACGGCGAGTATGACGAGCGTCCCGCTGGGAAGAAAGGGGAGGAAGGCGTCACCGAGGACGGCGCAGAGCGCCAGGGCACAGATCCACGAGGATCCGACCAGCGTCGCGATGTCCAAGACCGTTACTCCCTCCAGGCTGCCCGGGGGAGCAGTGGTTGCAGGGGACAACGCTAGCGCCTCGACTTTTCATGCCATGAAGCACCCCGGCTGTGCGCAGGGCCACAGCCGCCGCGTCCCGCAGTCGCCGTGTCCCGCAGCCGGTGCGGCGCGCCTCGGGCGGGGTGGGTGTCCGGCCCTGGGCCGCACATGGCACGAGCCCCCGGAGCGGGGTGCCGCTCCGGGGGCTCGCGGGGATCGGTCGGCGCTGGTCCAGCCCGACGATCTTGCTGGTGAGTGCGGATCCGGTTGGGTGATCCGCCTGAGCCCAAGCCTGCCGGAAGCCGGCCGCCGACCGCGAGCCCTCGGGCTGGCGACTTCCCGCGCTGGCGTGAAGTCGCCACGGGTGTTCGTCCGCTGGCTCTGCGTCAGCCTGCCGGCCCCCGGCCGCCCCTCACGGAGCGGCCCGGCCGGCTCGCAGGTCGGACCGCCGGACGGGGAACAAGGGCACCCGGGGGCGGGGTTGACCAGTGTCGGCACCGGCCGCGGCACCGACCGCCACCGGTGGGCAGCACCGGTGGACCGCACCGGCGGACGGTACCGACCACGGCCAGGAGGACGGCAGGCATGACGAGCGAGGACAGGCAGGAGAACCAGCGGGAGAACGGGGCCGGGCAGCACCCCGCGGACGCCATCCGGGGCACCGTCCGGGGAACGGCGCCCGCCCCGCTGTCGATCCTCGACCTGGCCACCGTCGGGGCCGGTCACACACCCGCGCAGGCGCTCGCCGCGACCACCACCCTCGCCCGCAGCGCCGAACAGTGGGGCTACCACCGCTTCTGGGTGGCCGAGCACCATGGCATGCCCGGCGTCGCCAGCTCCACGCCCGCCGTCCTGCTGGCCCACCTCGGAGCCCACACCACCACCCTGCGCCTGGGCTCCGGCGGCGTGATGCTGCCCAACCACGCCCCGCTGGCGATCGCCGAGCAGTTCGGCCTGCTGGAGTCGCTCCACCCCGGTCGGATCGACCTCGGCCTCGGCCGGGCCCCCGGCACCGACCAGGCCACCGCCCGGGCCCTGCGCCGGGGCCTCGGCGAGGGCGCCGACGACTTCCCCCGCCAGCTCGCCGAGCTGACCCACTTCCTCGACGGCAGCTTCCCCGCGGGACATCCGTACGAGCGGCTGACGGCCGTGCCGAAGGGGGAGGGACGGCCGCCGGTCTGGCTGCTCGGCTCCTCCGGGTTCAGCGCCCAGCTGGCCGGCCGGCTCGGCCTGCCGTTCGCCTTCGCGCACCACTTCAGCAGCGCGAACACCGTTCCGGCGCTCGACCTCTACCGCTCGGAGTTCCGCCCCTCGGCGGTCCTCGACGAGCCGTACGCGCTGATCGGGGTGAGCGCGGTCGCGGCCGACGACGAGGCCTCCGCCCGCCGCCTCGCCCGCTCCGCGGCGCTCGGGATGCTGCGCCTGCGCCGTGGCAATCCGGGGCCGATCCCCACCCCCGAGGAGGCCGAGTCCTACCCGTACAGCCCGGTGGAGGCGGACTTCATCGACGAGTGGCTGGGCAATGTCGTCCTCGGCGCTCCGGGTGAGGTCGCCGACGGGCTGGAGGCGCTGCGCAAGCGGACCGGGGTGGACGAGCTGATGGTGACCTCGCACATCCACGGCCACGAGGCGCGGCTGCGGTCCTACGGGCTGATCGCCGAGGCGTACGGCCTGACCGGAACCCGGCCCGCGACCGCCTGAGCGGGCCCGGGGACACCCCGCCCCGGCAGCGCCCCTAGCGTCCGCCCGGGATGTCCCCGGCCGCCCGGACCTCCCGGACCTCCCGGACCTCGCGGCCGTCCCTGCCCTCGCGGCCGTCGCGGAGTATCGCCGCGACCAGCTCCGCCTCGCCGGGGCGGGCGAAGTACCAGCCCTGGGCGGTGTCGCAGCCGGTGAGCCGCAGCCGCTCGGCCTGGGCCGCGCTCTCGATGCCCTCGGCGGTCACCGTCAGGCCGAGCGTGTGGGCCAGCTGCACCATCGCGCCGACGATCTGCTCGTCGGCGTCACTGCGCCGCGAGCGGAGCTCGGGGAGCTCCGGCCGGCCGCCGGACGGGGCCGGGTCGCGGAACCCCTCGATGAAGGTGCCGTCCAGCTTCAGCACGTGCACCGGGAGCCGGGAGAGGTAGGCCAGGTTCGAGTAGCCCGTGCCGAAGTCGTCGATCGCGATGCGCACGCCCATGTCGGCGAGCGCCTGGAGCGCCTGGAGCGGGCGTCCGCCGGGGCCGAGCAGCGCGCTCTCGGTGATCTCCAGCTGCAGCAGCCGCGCCGGCAGGCCGGTGCGGTCGAGGGCCTGGGCGACGTCGGCGACCACGTCGGAGTCCCAGATCTGGCGGGCGGCCAGGTTGACGCTCACGAAGGTCTCGGTCTCGGGGAACTCGGTGAGCCAGCGCCGCGCCTGGCGGCAGGACTCCTCCAGGACCCACTTGCCGAGCGGCACGATCGCCCCGGACTCCTCGGCGAGCGGGATGAAGCGGTCCGGCGAGAGCGTCCCGTACCGGGGGTGGCGCCAGCGGACCAGGGCCTCGGCGCCGTGCACCGCGCCGTCGGCCAGGCCGACCAGCGGCTGGTACTCGATGGTGAACTCGCCGCGCTCCAGCGCCGGGCGCAGCGCGGTGGCCAGCAGCTGGCGGGTCAGCTGGTGGGCGCCCCGGTCGGGGTCGTAGAGCGTCCACCGGGCCCGGCCGTCGGCCTTGGACCAGTACAGGGTGGCGTCGGCGTCCTTGACCAGGTCGGTGGGCGTGGTCTCGTGCACGGAGCGCTCGACGACGCCGACGCTGGCGGTGACCACCAGCCGGTGCCCGGCCACGTCGAAGGGGCGCTCCAGCGCGTCGAGGATCCGTGCGGCGAGGTCGGTGAGCTGGTCGCTGCCGCGGCTGTCGGTCACCAGGACGGCGAACTCGTCGCCGCCCATCCGGGCGACCAGCTGGGTGCCGTGCGCGGAGAAGCCGCGCCGTAGGCGGGTCGCGACGGCGATCAGCAGCTGGTCACCGATGTGGTGGCCGAGGGCCTCGTTGATCGAGGCGAACCCGTCGAGGTCCAGGTAGCAGACGCCGACCCGGGGCCCGTCCGCCCCGGTCCCGCCGGCCGTGTCCCCGGCGGCCTCGACGACCCCGGCGAGGCCGGCGCCCCCGGCAACCGCCGTAACGGCGGCACCCCCGGCGCCCGCGGCGGGGACGCCGACCGCGCCGGTGGCCCGGTCGGGGGTGAGGCAGGCGGCGTCGAGGCGTTCGAAGAAGTACGTCCGGTTGGGCAGCCGGGTCAGTGGATCGTGCAGGGCCTGGTACTCCAGGCGGTCGCCGAGGCGGCGCTGTTCGGTGATGTCCTCGACCAGGGCGAGCGTGTACAGCGGGCCGCCCTCGGCGTCCCGGATCAGCGAGACGGTCACCTTGCTCCAGACCGTCCGCCCCGCGCGGTGCTTGAGCTGCTTCTCGACCCGGAGCCGCTCGTGCTCGCCGTGCACGAGCGCGCGGAACAGCCGGCGCGGCATGCCCTCGGGGTCGACGATCTCGTGGATGTGGGTCCCCACCAGGTCGTCGACGGTGCGGCCGGTCAGCGCGGCGAAGGCGGGGTTGACCTCGATGATCCGGTCCTCGGGATCGATCAGGGCCATGCCGATGCCGGCGTCGCAGAAGGCGGCCCGCAGCCGGGACTCGCTGGCCCGCAGGGCGGCCAGCTGCCGGTCGTCGCCCCCGGTCACCGTCCGTCCGTCCGTACCGCTGCCGTCCGTGCCAGTGCCGTCCGTGCCAGTGCCGTCAGATCCGCCGCCGTCCGTGCCACCGCCGTGGGCACCGCCGCCGTGGGCGGCGAGCGGGGCCGAGCAGGCGGGGCAGTGGAGGGCGCCGTCGCCGACCGGGTGGCCCTGCGGCCCGGCCAGGGCGGCTCGCAGCGCGCCGCCGGCGGTGCCGGTGGTCCTGCCGTTGGCCGTGCTGCCGGCCGTGCCATTGGCCGGGGCGGCGTGGAGGGCGGGCGGCGGGAGGCGGCGTGGCCGTGGTTCCTCGTGCCGCACGCCTGGGTGGTGTGCGTCGGCCCCCTCGTTCTGGCCCGGCACGGCATGCTCCCGTCCGCTGCTGACGCTTGACGCTGGTCCGGCCGGTCACCCGACTTCGGCGGCCGGCTCCGCGCTCTGCCGCACTCGCGGAGGCCGGACTCCGGTGCGGGACGCTCGGGACGGAGCGGCCGGGTGGAACCCGCCTGAGGAACCGTGAGGAACAGGGCGCTGCGGCCGATCATAAGACGCGATGGCAACGCGCGGTGACCGCCGCCGGAGTGATTCGTCTGGTTTGGGGGCAAGTGTGGTGATACATGCGGACGCCCCCGGTGCACATCACATGATGTGCACCGGGGGCGTGTGCTCCGAGCGTGCGCCCTCGGGCTCCGGTCCAGCGCTGGACGCGCGACCGGCCGCAGCCGTGGGGCGCACCGCGGACCGGGAAGGCCGGTCGGTCGGGTCAGCCGGCCAGGTTGGCCGTGAGGGTGATGGTGGTGCCGGTCAGGGCCTGGCTCACCGGGCAGTTCGCCTTGGCGTCCTCGGCGGCCTTCACGAAGCCGGCCTCGTCCAGCCCGGGCACCTCGCCGGTGACCGTCAGGTGGATGCCGGTGATGCCGGTGCCCGGCTGGAAGGTGACGTCGGCCTGGGTGTCGAGCTTGGTGGGCGGGGTGCCCGCGCCGGTCAGACCGTGCGAGAGGGCCATCGAGAAGCAGGCGGAGTGCGCGGCCGCGATGAGCTCCTCCGGGCTGGTCTTGCCGTTCGGGGCCTCGGCGCGGGCCGGCCAGGAGACCGGGTACTCGCCGATGCCGGACGACGCGAACGTCACCTGGCCCTTGCCGTCGACCAGGTTGCCTTCCCAAGCGGTGCGGGCGGTGCGGGTGGTTGCCACGATCGGTACCTCCGTTACTGAGGAACTGCTGCTTCGTCACGTCCGGTCATGCCGTGACTCAGCCTACGGGCAGGTCGGGGGCTTGCCACAAGTAGCGCACCGGCCCGCCGCGTCCGAAAATGCCCCAGTGGTGCGCGCGGGCCGGGCCGTGCGCGGGCGGACCCCGGCAGCTCGGAGCCCGGTCCGCGGGTCGCTCCGTGTGCCGTCCGTATCGTGGACGGTTGGGCCGAATGGTGCGGGCCCGTGCCGGGCGCCCTGTTAGATTGGCCCGGGCCCGGGCCCGGCCGCAGCACGGTCGGGCGCACCACCGACAGAGCCGCGGAGCCGCCCCGATGACGGACCACCCCACGACCCCCGACGCCGGACTTCCCGAGGGGGTCGACGATGCCGTGCGGGCCGAGCTGACCAGCTTGCGCGAGAGCATCGACAACATCGACGCCGCGGTGGTCCACATGCTGGCCGAGCGCTTCAAGGCGACCCAGCGGGTCGGCCGGCTCAAGGCCGAGCACAAGCTCCCGCCGGCCGATCCGGCCCGCGAGCGCACCCAGATCAAGCGTCTGCGCGAACTGGCCGCGGGCGCGCACCTGGACCCGGTGTTCGCGGAGAAGTTCCTCAACTTCATCATCGCTGAGGTGATCCGTCACCATGAGGCGATCGCTTCGGAGCCGCTGACCAGCAGTGCGGTCCGTCAGTCGGAGCGCTGAAA
>NZ_JBEOWI010000079.1:0-32413 GCF_040296005.1 Kitasatospora sp. NPDC002551
CTCCCGTCGGGGCCCCGGGGGCCGGCTACGGCTACCCGGGCGGCCCCGCTCCCGCCGGCGCTCCGGCGCCCGGCCCGGCGCCCGCCCCGGCCCCGGCCGCCCCGCCGGCGCCCGTCCCCGGGCCGCCGCCGGCCGCCCCGGTGCCGCCCGGCGTGCCCGCCGTCGGCCCGGGCTACTTCGCCGCGCTCAGCTACCGGGGCCCGGACGGCTCGGAGCAGAAGCTGCTGCACCGCAGCGAGCCCGGCACCCCGCACCCGGAGTGGAAGATCCTCCAGGACCTGCGGCGGCTCAACGTGCCGCCGGAGCAGGTGCTGGAGCTCTACACCGAGCTGGAGTCCTGCGACCTGCCCGGCGGGTACTGCAACCGGATGATCGCCGCCTCCTGGCCGAACGTCCGGCTCACCCACACCGCCGACTACGGCCGTGACCACCACTCCCGGCAGGCCGGCATGGCCCAGCTGCTCGACCACCTGGACGAGCTGCACCAGCTGGCCTCGGGGCCGCAGCGGGTCCGGCCGCAGCGGGTCCCGCTGCCGGCGCCGGGCACCGTCCCGCCGCTGCCGCCGCTCGCGCCGCAGCAGCTCGCCCAGGAGCTCGGCCAGGCCTTCGGGCCGAACGTGTTCCGCTTCGAGCAGCGCGCGGTGGCCCGCCAGGGCGTGCCCGAGCCGGTGGCGCAGACGCTGATGTGGTCGGGCCTGCCGCGCGAGTACGGACCGTTCTTCTGGGCGCAGGCCCAGGAGGGCCGGCCGATCCCGACGCTCGCCGAGCTGGCCGCCGAGCGCGGTCTGCCGGGCGGCCCGGACTTCGGCGGCTACCTGGTGCTCGGCAACGACTACGGGCGCCAGCTCTGTGTGCAGTACGGCACGGCCCACGTGGTCGCGGTGGACCTGGAAGGAACCGGCGAGCCCCCCCGGTTCGTCAACACGGGTGTACCGGAGTTCGTCCGCTCCCTGGCCCTGCTGGGCCGGATGTGGCGGCTGCGGTACGGGCTGACCCCGGACCAGGCCGGTCGCTGGACGACCGACTTCCAGGCCCAGCTGGCCGCGATCGACCCGGCTGCGCTGCAGTCCGCGGACACCTGGTGGGCCGTGCTGCTGGAGCAGTTCTGGGACGGCCTGCTCTGAGCAGGCCGTGCCGGATCCGCGCAGGTGGCAGGGGGTCGTTCCGGTGCCCGGAACGGCCCCTTCGGCGTACCGGCGCGGCGGTGCCTCGTTGGGGTTTCGTCCACATCCGCGCAAAATAGGTCAAGAGGATGGTCGCAAGCGTCCGTCCTCGACATGTTTCGATCCGCCCGACGCCCGAATCCCGACCGGGTTGCCCGACCCGGTTCCCGAGCAGACCGATCCGTCCGATCATGGGCTCCGCAGCCCGCGACACGAGGGGAAGAGCCCATGAGCGACGCCGTCCCCCAGTACGGCTTCACCGTTGCCCGGCGCGGTTACGCGCCGGAGCAGGTCGACCGAGCCCTGACCGCGCTCACCGCGCAGCGCGACGAGGGGTGGGAACGGCTGAGCGTGCTCGGCGCCGGACTCCGGGAGATGGAGCGCCGGCTGGCCGAGATCAAGCAGGCCGCCGCCGACGCCCCCGAGCCCGACTACCAGGTCCTCAGCGACGAGGCCGCCGGCCTGGCCCGGATGGCCGAGAACGAGGCCCGCGCCGTCCGCGACAAGGCCGAGCGGTTCGCCGAGGACCTCCGCGACGAGGTGTACGAGGCCGGCCAGGCGCTCGACCGCGCCGCCAAGGAGTACGCGGCCACCACCCGCACCGAGGCCGACGCCGCCGCCCGCCGCACCGACGAGCGCACCCGGGCCGAGGCGGAGACCATCCGGGCCGAGACCGACCGCGAGGTCCGCTCCGTCCGGGACTCCGCCACCGCGCACGCCGCCAAGGTGCGGGTCGCGGCCGCCGAGGCCTCCGAGCGGGCCGAGGCCAAGCTGGCCGAGCTGCGCCGCAAGGCCGACGAGATGTTCGCCGAGGCCCAGGCCGAGGCCGACGCCGAGGACTCGGCGGTGTCCGCCACGGCCGAGCGCCGAGTCAAGGAGGCCGAGCAGTTCCGCGAGACGGTGCTCGGCCAGATCAAGCAGAGCGACGCCGAGGCGCAGGCCCGGGCGGACCAGCTGATCGAGCAGGCCCGGCGCGAGGCCGAGCGGATCAACGCGGCGAGCGAGCGCGAGCAGCGCGAGTACGCGACCAAGCTGGAGACGGTGCAGCAGCACCTCGACCACATCAAGGCGACGCTGGCCTCGCTCACGGGCGCGGCGGTCGGCGCGATCGAGCCCGCGGCGCTGGAGGCCGCGGCGCTCGCGTCCGGCCCCGCCCCGGTCGACGCCCCGGTCGACGCCCCTCCGGCGGATGCTCCTCCGGTGGACCGGGCCCCGGCGGTGGACTCGGAGGCGGACACCGGGGAGGTTCCGCTGCCCGTCCTCGCCGACCCGCGGGCCGACCTGCGCAAGGAGCCGGTCCCGGCGCCCGCGAGCGAGCCGGTTCCGGCGCCCGCGAGCGAGGCGGCCACGGCGGTGCTGCGGGTCACCCCGGGTCCGGTCTCCCCGGTCCCGGCCCCGGCCGCGGCGGTCGCCACCGGGCCGGTGCCGCCGAGGCCGGCCGCTCCGCCGGCGGTGGCGGCGGAGGCCGGTGAGGGCGCGCTCGTCCCGGCCGGGCGCCCCGCCGAGGAGGAGACCCGGATCATCCCGAAGATCGTGATCGTCGACGACGGCAGCGACTACGCCACCCCCAACACGGTCGGCTACAACCGCCGTCGCTGAGCCGGCTCCGGTTCCCCGTCGGGCCCTGTCAGGCCCCGAGCGCCCCTCCTGGGCGCCCGGGGCCTGACGCGTTCCCCGGCGTTCGCCGGGCCGTGGGTGCGGCCCGGCGAACGGGGGTCGGCCCGGCTCACGGGGTCGGCCCGGTGTCGCCCTCGGCGAGCAGCCGGGTCAGCCTGGCGTCCTGGGCCCGCACGGCCTCCCGGTGGGCGTTCAGGGCCTCGGCGTGGTGGTCGATCTGCTGGCGCTGGTAGCCCGCCAGGACGGCGAACCAGATCCCGGCCAGGTTGGTGTCCGCGGTGCAGTCGGCGTCGGCCCGGGCGGCGGCCAGTTCGGCCGGGGTGGGCCGGGCCGTGGCGTGGAAGCGGTCCGGGAGGCTCGCCGGGTCGGCGCCCTGGAAGCCCGCGGTCGCCATGCAGGAGGCCCACCGCGCGGTCGCCGCGGTGACCCGTTCGTCGCGTCCGGTGGCGGCCATGGAGTCCGCGAAGAGCCGCCCGATGAGGTCGGCCTCCGGCCCCGGCGGCGCGCCGATCCGTTCGGCGGCCTGCCGGTCGCAGTCGACCCGGGTGGCGTCGTAGGCCTCGCCGGCCCCGGCCGCCGGTGCGGCCGCGCCGGGTCCGGGCAGGGGGCGCGCGGGAGCGTGGAACCCCTGGACTCCCGCGGCCTCCGCCCCGAGGTACCCCCACGCGCCGGCCGGCAGCGCGGTGGCGTTGTCCGGCGGCCGCGCCTCCTGCAGGCCGTCCCCGGTGAAAGCGGCGTAACCGGCCCGGTGCATGCACGAGACGATCAGCGCATTGCGCACCTGGATCTCCGTCACGGCGGCCCGGTCGTCGGCCTGATAAGCGGAGAGCGGAAGTCCGGTCATTCCGGCCCGGCCGGATTCCGGGGCTTTCGGCGCGTCGATCGCCGGAGGCGTCAGGGCGGATTCCGAAGAACTCCCTCCGGAAGCCCCGGAACAGCCGGCGAAAAAGGCCGATAAAACGACCGCTGTGGCGGTGGCGGTGAATCGTCCGAAATGCGTCGGGCGGGCCAATCGGAAGCTCCGATCCTCAAGGACGGCGGGACTGTTCGGACCCTAGCGCATGCCCGTGCGAGGCGGCCCGCGAGGCGTCGTGGCGGTGCGGCTTGGCCGGAAAAGAACTGTTCGGCCGTGCGGTGCCGTGTCAGCCTCTGGAGTCGCAGTCGCTACCCCTTCGGAGGGTTCACATGATTCGCCGCACATCCCGTTCGGAACGTTCTCCACGGTCCCGTTCCGGAAATGCCCTGAGCCGTCGGACCGGCGCACTCGCGGTGCTCACCGCGGCGGCGGCCGCATTGATTCCGGCGGCGAATGCCGAGGCCATCAACCGGATCGACTGCGGAAACCGCAACGATTTCGCGAAGGTCTACAACTACGGTTACGGCAGCACGCTCTGTTTCGCGAACGACGGCTGGATGGCCGTGCGCATCTACAACGTCGACCGGATCGACGCCGGGAACAACAAGGTCATCACGTACCTCGGCGGCGGCATGGGCTCGTGGACCGTCTTCAACTGGGAGCAGTACGACTTCAACGCCCGCGTGGGCCACGAGGTGACGATGTACGACATCAACCTCTCCCGCTGGTAGACGGTGCGGGACGACCCGCGGTGCCGGGCGGGTGCGGACGCCCGGCACCGTCTCCGACGGGTCAGAGCACCTCGACCGCGGCGCCCCGGGGCAGCCGGCGCCGGCAGTCCAGCACGTACCGGGCGTGCGCGGTGACCGCCTCGTAGTCGAAGTCGTCGTGGTCGGCGAGCAGCACCACCGCGTCCGCCGCCGCCAGCTCCTCCGGGCCGGCCTCCACCCGGCGCACCGCGCCGAAAGGGTCCCCGTGCGGGTCGTGCTCGGCGGCCCGCTGGCCGGGGATCACCGGCTCGGGCGCGTGCACCCCGACCACCACGTGCGGGTCGGCGGCCCGGACCTCGGCGCCCATCCGGACCAGCAGCTCGGCGATCCGGGCGGCCGGCGTCTCCCGGGCGTCGCCGGTGTTCTTCTTGTACGCCAGCCCGAGCAGCAGCACCCGCGAGCCCTTGACCGAGCGCTGCCGCTCGTTCAGCGCCTCGGAGAGCCGGCGGACCACGTAGTCGGGCATGTGGCTGTTGACGTCGTTGGCCAGCTCGACGAACCGGAACGACTGGCCGAGCGCCCGCTCGACCCGCCAGGACAGGTAGGACGGGTCGATCGGCAGGCAGTGCCCGCCCACCCCCGGGCCGGGGGTGAACCGCAGGTAGCCGAACGGCTTGGTGGAGGCCGCGTCGATGGCCTCCCAGACGTCGATGCCGAGGTCGTGCGCGAACATCGCCAGCTCGTTGACCAGCGCGATGTTCACGTGCCGGAAGGTGTTCTCCAGCAGCTTGGTCAGTTCGGCCTCCTTGCAGGAGGAGACCGGGACGGTCCGCTCGACCAGCCCGCCGTAGAAGCCCTCGACCGCCGCCAGTGACGCCGGGTCGATCCCGGAGACCACCTTCGGGGTGTTCTCCAGCCGCCAGGCCGGGTTGCCCGGGTCGATCCGCTCGGGGCTGTAGCCGAGGTGGAAGTCCCGCCCGGCGGTCAGCCCGGAGCCCTGCTCCAGCAGCGGCGCCAGCAGTTCCTCGGTGGTGCCGGGGTAGGTGGTCGACTCCAGGACGACGCTCGCCCCGGGCCGCAGGTGCTGGGCGAGCAGGGCGGCCGAGCTCTCGATGAACGACAGGTCGGGCACGCCCTCGCGCAGCGGCGTCGGCACGGTGATCACCGCGACGTCGAAGCCCGCCACGTCGGACGGCTCGGCGGACGGCAGGTAGCTCCCGTTCTCCAGCAGCGGCCGCAGCCGCTCGGCCGGGATGTCCTCGACGTACGACTCGCCGACGGCCAGCCGTTTGATCCGGCGCTCGTCCACGTCGTAGCCGACCACCCGGTGCCCGACCTCGGCCGCGCGGACCGCGAGCGGCAGCCCCACGTAGCCCTGGCCTGCGATGACAACGCGCATGACGAAGAACCCCCTCCATCGCGGACGCCCCCTGGCCCCTCCGGGCGCCCCCCACACGGTCTTCACATCAGGGTAGGGAGCGGGGCCTGCCCGCGCGGGTTTTCCCGGGATCGCGCCGGAAGGGGCCGGAAAGGGGAGGGCCGGAAGCGGGGCGCCGGGCCGGGGAACGCGTGAGGCCGAGACCCGTGGCGCCCTCCAGGAAAGGACGCCACGGTTCCCGGCGTGTGGGCGGGCGCCCCCACCCAGGGTCGCCCGGCCTCGCACTCCCGACCCCCATCGGGTGTGCGACCGTGCCCCCGCAGCCATCCCCCACGGTTGGGTGCGGCGGGCACATTCACCATGGTGCGCGATCTCCATGGACGGGCAGTGACAGGAGTATGTCCAGTTCGTGGCAGATCGCGACGGCCGGGAAACGGTCCGGCAAAACGGTCGGAGCGGCAGCGCGCGGCCGGTCGTTCGTCCGCGCCGGATCCGGCCCCGTCCGGCCCCCGCCCGCACGCCGGGTGCGGGTGGGCCGCGCGGCGTAGGCTGGAGACCCCCGGCCGCTCGGCGCGCCGGGCCGTTCGCGTTGCCCGGACGGGCCTCTGGCCGCTTGGGCAGCACCAGCCACGGGACGAAGAAGAGACTCCAGATGAGCCTGACCGGACTGCTCGATGTCGTCGCGCGGGACGCCGCCCTCGCCGAGGCGATCGAGGCCGCGACCTCCCCCGGTGCCGCGGCCGGTGGCCGCCGGCACCTCGACCTGGTCGGCCCGCCCGCCGCCCGGCCGTTCGCGATCGCCGCGCTCGCCCGCGCCCTCGCCGGGCAGGCGGCCGGGGAGCGGGGCCGCCCGGTGCTGGCCGTCACCGCCACCGGCCGGGAGGCCGAGGACCTCGCCGCCTCGCTCCGCTCGCTGCTGCCGCCGGACGCGGTCGCCGAGTTCCCGGCCTGGGAGACGCTGCCGCACGAGCGGCTCTCGCCGCGCTCGGACACGGTCGGCCGCCGGCTCGCCGTGCTGCGCCGGATCGTCCACCCCCGGGCCGACGACCCGGCCGCCGGGCCCGTGCAGGTGATCGTGGCGCCGGTCCGCTCGGTGCTCCAGCCGCAGGTGAAGGGGCTGGCCGAGCTGGAGCCGGTGGCGGTCCAGCGGGGCGAGTCGCACGATCTGGAGGAGATCGCCCGGCGGCTCGCCGCGGCCGCCTACTCCCGGGTCGAACTGGTCGAGAAACGCGGCGAGTTCGCGGTGCGCGGCGGCATCCTGGACGTCTTCCCGCCGACCGAGGAGCACCCGCTGCGGGTGGAGTTCTGGGGCGACGACGTCGAGGAGATCCGGTACTTCAAGGTGGCCGACCAGCGGTCGCTGGAGATCGCCGAGCACGGCCTGTGGGCGCCGCCCTGCCGCGAGCTGCTGCTGACCGGGGAGGTGCGGGCGCGGGCCGCCGAGCTGTCCGCCGAGCACCCGGGGCTGGCCGAGATCCTGGACCGGATCGCCGAGGGCATCGCGGTCGAGGGCATGGAGTCGCTGGCGCCCGTCCTGGTCGACGACATGGAGCTGCTGCTGGACGTGCTGCCGCTCGGCTCGGTCGCGGTGGTCTGCGATCCCGAGCGGGTCCGGACCCGGGCCGCCGACCTGGTGGCGACCAGTCAGGAGTTCCTGCACGCCTCCTGGGTGGCGGCCGCGGCCGGCGGCGACCGGCCGATCGACCTGGAGACCATCGACGTCTCGGCCGCCTCGCTGCGCTCGCTCGCCGAGGTGCGCGAGCACGCCGCCGAGATCGGCCTGCCGTGGTGGTCGGTCAGCCCGTTCGCGACCAGCGACGCCTCGGCGGACGGCGTACCGGCGGTCGGTGCCGCCGACGGGTACGGCGACGCCAACACCCTGACCCTCGGCATGCACGCGGTCGAGGCCTACCGGGGCGACACCGCGCGGGCGATCGCCGACGCCAAGGAGCGGCTGGCCGCCGACTGGCGGGTCGTCATGGTGACCGAGGGGCACGGCCCGGCCTCGCGGCTCGCCGAGGTGCTCGGCAACGAGGGCATCCCGGCCCGGCTGGTCGCCGACCTGTCCGAGGCGCCGACCCGGGACGTCGTGCACGTCTCCTGCGGCTCGATCGAGTACGGCTTCGTCGACGAGGCGCTCAGGCTGACCGTGGTCACCGAGACCGACCTGTCCGGCCAGAAGTCCTCCACCAAGGACATGCGGCGGATGCCGTCCCGGCGCCGCAACGCGATCGACCCGCTGGCCCTGGTGTCCGGCGACTACGTGGTGCACGAGGCGCACGGCGTCGGCCGGTACGTGGAGATGGTGCAGCGCACCGTGCAGGGCGCCACCCGCGAGTACCTGGTGCTGGAGTACGCGCCGGCCAAGCGCGGCCACCCCGGCGACCGGCTGTTCGTGCCGACCGACCAGCTCGACCAGGTCACCAAGTACGTCGGCGGCGAGGCCCCGACGCTGCACCGGCTCGGCGGCGCGGACTGGGCGAAGACCAAGCAGCGGGCCAAGAAGGCGGTCAAGGAGATCGCCGCCGACCTGATCAAGCTGTACTCGGCCCGGATGGCCGCGCCCGGCCACACCTTCGGCCCGGACACCCCGTGGCAGCGGGAGCTGGAGGACGCCTTCCCGTACGCGGAGACGCCGGACCAGCTGACCACCATCGCCGAGGTCAAGTCGGACATGGAGAAGTCCGTCCCGATGGACCGGCTGATCTGCGGCGACGTCGGCTACGGCAAGACCGAGATCGCGGTGCGCGCGGCCTTCAAGGCGGTGCAGGACGGCAAGCAGGTGGCGGTGCTGGTGCCGACCACGCTGCTGGTGCAGCAGCACTTCTCGACCTTCGCCGAGCGGTACGCCAACTTCCCGGTGAACGTGAAGGCGCTGTCCCGCTTCCAGACCGACAGCGAGGCCAAGGCCGTGCTGGAGGGGCTGTTCGAGGGCTCGGTGGACGTCGTCATCGGCACCCACCGGCTGTTCTCCTCGGAGACCCGCTTCAAGGACCTCGGGCTGGTCATCGTCGACGAGGAGCAGCGGTTCGGCGTCGAGCACAAGGAGCAGCTGAAGAAGCTGCGGGCCAACGTGGACGTGCTCACCATGTCCGCGACCCCGATCCCGCGCACCCTGGAGATGGCCGTCACCGGGATCCGCGAGATGTCCACCATCACCACCCCGCCGGAGGAGCGGCACCCGGTGCTGACCTTCGTCGGGCCGTACGACGAGAAGCAGATCTCGGCGGCGATCCGGCGTGAACTCCTGCGCGAGGGACAGGTGTTCTACATCCACAACCGGGTCGAGTCGATCGACAAGGCGGCCGCCCGGCTGAAGGACCTGGTGCCCGAGGCGCGGATCGCCACCGCGCACGGACAGATGGGCGAGACCCAGCTGGAGAAGGTGGTCGTCGACTTCTGGGAGAAGGAGTTCGACGTCCTGGTGTCGACCACGATCGTGGAGTCCGGCATCGACATCTCCAACGCCAACACCCTCATCGTCGAGCGCGGCGACACCTTCGGCCTCTCCCAGCTGCACCAGCTGCGCGGCCGGGTGGGCCGAGGGCGGGAGCGCGGGTACGCCTACATGCTGTACCCGCCGGAGAAGCCGCTGACCGAGACCGCGCACGAGCGGCTGGCCACCATCGCCCAGCACACCGAGATGGGCGCCGGCATGTACGTGGCGATGAAGGACCTGGAGATCCGCGGCGCGGGCAACCTGCTCGGCGGCGAGCAGTCCGGGCACATCGCGGGCGTCGGCTTCGACCTCTACATGCGGATGGTCGGCGAGGCGGTGGCCGAGTTCCGGGAGTCGCTGGCGGGCGGCGGCGAGCCGGAGGAGGAGCCGCTGGAGGTGAAGATCGAGCTGCCGGTCGACGCCCATGTGCCGCACGACTACGCGCCGGGGGAGCGGCTGCGGCTCCAGGCCTACCGCTCGATCGCGGCGGTCAACTCGGAGGAGGACATCACGCAGGTCCGGGACGAGCTGGTCGACCGTTACGGCAAGCTGCCCGAGCCGGTGGAGAACCTGCTGATGGTGGCGGCGCTGCGGCTGTACGCGCGGCGGTGCGGCATCGCGGACATCACCCTGCAGGGCTCCAACGTGCGGTTCGGGCCGGTCGAGCTGCGGGAGTCGCAGCAGCTGCGGCTGAACCGGCTCTACCCGCGCAGCCAGGTGAAGGCGGCGGCCCAGCAGCTGCTGGTGCCGCGTCCGTCCACCGGGCGGATCGGCGGCAAGCCGCTGGTCGGGCGGGAGCTGCTGGCGTGGTGCCGGGAGTTCCTGTCGACGATGTTCGACGACCTGGCGGGGGCCAGGAAGTAACCGGCCCCGCCGGGTGCGGCGGTCTCGGGCGGTGAGCCCGAGGCCGCCGTTGTCGTTCGGGCCGGCGGGCCGGCGGGCCGGCGGGCCGGCATGCGGGGCCGGGGCGTGGCGTGCCCGGGGCTGTGAACAGGGCCGTCAACCGATCTTCCACTGGCCGACCTGGTCGGCGAAGCCGTTGTCCAGGGAGAACTGGACCTTGTCCAGCTTGGTGCCGTCGGGCACCTCGAAGACCACGAAGCCCTTGCCCGTCTCGCCACTGGCGATGTTGGTCGGGGTCTGGAAGGACGGGCCGGCCTTGGTGTCGGCGAGCGTCGGGCCGTAGGCCTGGCCCTGGCCGTCGATCACCTTGGCGCTGCTCCACGGGGCCTCGCTGTACGCCTTGGAGCCGGTCACCTTGATCTGGAACTGCACGGCGACGTAGTGCTTGCCGTCCGCCGCGGTGAGGTACTCGTTGGTGCTCTCCGCCGGGTCGACCACCTTCACGGCGGTGACGTCGGCGGTGTTGCCCTTCTCCAGGGTGCCCTTGAGGGCGATGGTGTCGCCGATCTTGGCCGGGGCCTTGGCCGCCTCGGACGGCTTGCCGTCGGCGGGCTTGCCGTCGGCGGGCTTGGCCGCCGCGCCGCTGTCGCCGGCCGCCGGGGCCGAGGCGGCGGCGGTCTGCTTGGGCTCGGTGGAGACGGACGTGCCCCCGGTGGAGTCGCAGGCCGTCGCGGTGAGGGCGACGAGCGCGGCGCCGACCAGCAGGGCGGCGGTGCGGCGGGTGCGGCGGGTGGTGACGGACATGGCTGTCTCCTCTGTCTCTGCTGTCTCTGCGGGGCTGTCTCTGCGGTTCTCGGTGCCGACCCGGCGTGTTGCTGTGCCGTCGTGCTGTCGACAGGAGAGATCACACCATGAGGTGTGAACGACGTCAACAGGCATTTGTGAAATGTCTCTGTTCACGTGTGAACTCCGCGCCGGGCGGTGCTGGCTATGCTGTGTGGTCACATCAGTTCTTCCGCCGCCGCCGATCGCCGCCGAAGGAGCCCCATGCCGGACCGTCCCGAGGTGACCGCCGTCGAGATCGCCCGCCTCGCCGGGGTGGGCCGTGCCGCCGTCAGCAACTGGCGCCGCCGGCACCCCGACTTCCCCCGCCCGGTCGGCGGCACCGACAGCAGCCCGACCTTCGCGCTCACCGAGGTGGAGTCCTGGCTCCGCGCCCAGGGGAAGATCGCCGAACTGCCGCTGCTGGAACGGGTCTGGCGGATCGTCGAGACCCTGCGCGACCCGGCCGGTCACCCGGCCGCCCCGCTGGTCCAGGCCGGCGCCGTCCTGCTGCTGCACCACCGCGCGCCGGAGCACTGGAGCGCGCTCGCCGACCAGCCCGACACCAGGCTCGCCACCGGCCTGCCGCGCGCCCTCGCCGACACCGCCCGCACCGTGCTCGGCCCCGACGGCGCCGCCGGCCTGCGGCAGCCCGGCCTGCTCGGCTCCACCGAACTGGACCTCGCCCGCCTGCTCGCCGAACTCGCCGCCGCGGCCGGTCCGGCCGACGCCTTCGAACAGTTGCTCACCCGCTACGCCGAGGCCAACACCCGCCAGCTCAGCCCCACCCCGCCGGAGGCCGCCGAACTGCTCGCCGCCGTCGCCGGCGTCCCCGCCACCGTGCTCGACCCCGCGACCGGCCTCGGCGCGCTGCTGCTCGCCCTGCCGCCCACCACCGACCGCTACGGCCAGGACGCCGATCCGGTCACCACCGCGCTCGCCCGGCTCCGGCTCGCCCTGCGCGCGCCCGCCGCCGACCCCGCCCCGCTCCCGCTCGACCTGCGCCCCGGCGACGCCCTGCGCGCCGACGCCTACACCGGCCACACCTTCGACGCGGTGCTCTGCCAGCCCCCCTACAACGAGCGCGACTGGGGCCACGACGAGCTGCAGTTCGACCGGCGCTGGCCCGGCGGCCTCGTCCCGCCGCGCGGCGAGTCCGAACTCGCCTGGGTGCTGCACTGCCTCGCCCGCACCCGCCCCGGCGGGCTCGCCGCGCTGCTGCTCCCGCCGACCGTCGCCGCCCGCCGGGCCGGTCGCCGGGTCCGCGCCGAGCTGCTGCGCTCCGGCGCGCTGCGGGCCGTCGTCGCGCTCCCGGCCGGTGCCGCGCCGCCGTACGGGGTGCCGCTCCACCTCTGGGTGCTGCGCGCCCCCCGCCCCGGCGACGACTTCCGCCAGGTCCTGCTGCTGGACGCCGCCTCGGCCTCGCCCACCTCGGGCGAGGTCGCCGAGGGCGGCCGCGACAAGGTCCGCTGGCCCGAGCTGCGCCGCACCGTGCTCGACGCCTGGCGGGCGTTCGACCTCGCCGCCCGCGAGGGCCTGCCGCTGCCCCCGGACCGCCCCGGGCAGCACCGGACGGTGGCGGCCATCGACCTGCTCGACGACGAGACCGACCTCTCGCCCGCCCGCCACGTCCCCCCGGCCGCCCCGCCCGGCGGCGCGGCCGGACTCTCCCACCTCGGCGGCCGGCTGACGGAGCTGCTGGCCGGGCTCGCCGACCCCGGCACGCTGCTGCCCGAGCCGGCCGGCGAGGCGGACGGCGCCGGCGGTGCCGGCGTCGCCGTGGCCACGCTGGGGGAGCTGGTCCGCTCCGGACTGCTGGAGGTGCACTCCTCCGGTGCGGGCGTCCCCTCCCGGCCGGCCGGCGCCGATCCGACCGGCACCCCCGTCCTCACCGACCAGGACCTCATCACCGGCAGCACCCCCGGCGCCGTCCTCGACCGGCACGCCGCCGCACCCGACGCCGCCGGTACCGGGGTGCTGACCCGGCCCGGTGACGTCCTCGTCCCCGCTCTCGGCGGCGCCGCCGCCCGCGTCGTCGGCCCGGACGGCCCGCCCGCCGGCGCCGCGCTCGGCCGCCAGCTCCACCTGCTGCGCCCCGACCCGGCCGCCCTCGACCCGGACTTCCTGGCCGGCCACCTGCGCTCCACGGCCGCCGCCCGCCGGGCCGCCAGCCACGCCTCCACCACCACCCGCCTGGACATCCGCCGGGTCGAACTGCCGCGCCTGCCGATCACCGAGCAGCGCCGGCTCGGCGCGGCCTTCGCCCGGCTCGCCGCCTTCGACGCGACCCTGCAACGCGCCGCCGCCCTCGGCCGCACCCTCACCCAGGCCGCCACCGACGCCCTCGCCGCCGGCGCCGCCGAACCGCCGCGGTCCCCCTGACGCCGCACCGGGCGCGCGGGGCGTGAAGGGCGGGCCCGGGCGCGGGCGGTTCGGGCGCGGTGCGGCTGCGGCAGAAGGACTCCAGCGTGACGGGTGCGAGCGGTACGGTGTGCGGAACCGGTCCCGTGGCCGGGACCGCCGTCGTCCTCACCCGCTCAGGAGCGCGCATGTCAGGGCAGTACCCCGGGCAGTTCGGCCCACCGCCCGGTGGCACGCCGGCCGGCGGCATACCCGGTACCGCGCCGCAGGCCTACGCCCCGACCATGGCCGTTCCGCCACCGGGCCCCGGACGGCAGGCCGGTCCGTACGGCGTGCTCGGCCGGGTCCTGGTGGTCCTCGCGCCGCTGCTCTCCGTCGGCCTGCTCGGCATGGTGCCGTCGCTGCTGCTGGCGCTCCGCCGCCGCCGGGCCTACGACATCCTGGGCGCGGTGGTGTACGCCGGGCTCTTCCTCACCTTCTTCATCTGCATCGGGATCGCCGGCAGCTACCCCAAGGGCGAGGCCCCGCTCGCCGACGGGATCGGCACCACGATGATGGTGCTGATGTGGTTCACCCCGCCGGTGCACTTCCTGCTGATGGACCGCCAGGTGGTCTGGTCGGCGGGCCGGCCCGCGCAGCCGCCCGTTCCGGCCGGCTCGTACCCGCCGCCGGCCGGGTACGGCTACCCGGCGCCCGCCAAGGTGGCCGGGACGTACCCGCAGCCCGTGCAGCCGTACCCGTCCGCCCCGCCGTACGGGACCGCCGCCCCGTACCCGCAGGCCGCCCCGCCGTACCCGGCCGTCGACTCCCACCCGTCGGCGATCTCCCACCCGCCCGTGCGCGCGGCCGGCCCCGGGGCGGGCGGCTCCGCTCCCGCCGGTGCCGGTCCCGCCACCTCCGACGAACTGCGCGAACTCGGCGAACTGCTGCGCCGTCAGGCCCGTGAGGACCGCTCGTGACCGTCGTCCGCACGATCGGCGGCCGCTACCAGCTCACCGAGAAGATCGGCCACGGCGGCATGGGCCAGGTCTGGGCCGGCCGTGACGAACGGCTCGCCCGCCCGGTCGCGGTCAAGCTGCTGCGCACCGACCACCTGCTCGCCGCCACCGGCGCCGCCGACCCCACCACCGCCGGACACCGCCGGCACGGCGACGAGCTGCGCCACCGCTTCCTGCGCGAGTGCCGCACCACCGCCGCCCTCGACCACCCCGGCCTGGTCACCGTCTTCGACGCGGGTGAGGACGGCGGCGAGCTGTACCTCGTCATGCAGCGCGTGTCCGGCGTCAGCCTGGCCGACCTCATCGCCGAGGACGCGCCGTTCCCGGTCGAGCGCGCGGTCTCGGTGGCCGCCCAGCTCTGCGCCGCGCTGGCCGCCGTCCACGCCGTGCCCGTCGTCCACCGGGACCTCAAGCCCAGCAACGTGATGGTCCGGGAGGACGGCCGGACCGTCCTGCTGGACCTCGGCATCGCCACCGCGATCGACCCCACGGCCACCCGCCTCACGCTCACCGGCGTCCCGATCGGCAGCCCCTCCTACATGGCGCCGGAACAGGCGCTGTCCGCCACCGTCGACCCGCGCAGCGACCTGTACGCGCTCGGCTGCCTGCTGCACGAGATGCTGACCGGCGAGGGGCCGTTCCGCGCGCCCACCGCCCTCGGGCTGCTGCGCCGGCACGTCGACGATCCGCCGGTGCCGCTGCGCGACCTGCGCCCGGAGGTGCCGGCGCCGCTGGAGCGGCTGGTCCTCGACCTGCTCGCCAAGCGGCCCGGGGACCGTCCGGCCGACGCGCAGGAGGTCTTCGCGCTGCTGCTGCCGCTGCTGCCCGCCGCCGTTCCCGTGCCGCAGCCCCGGTACGGGGCGCTGCCCGACCCGGCCCGGCCGTACCGGCACCCGCTCCAGCCGCAGCCCCGGCCATCGGGCCCCGCGCCGGTGGCGCCGCAGCCGTTCCTGATGGCCGCCGTGCCGCCCGTCGCAGTGCCCGTCGCGGCGGGGGAGGACTTCGCGGCGGCCTGCGCCCGGCTCTCCGACCTGGTCGACGCGGGCCGGCGCGCCGAGGTGCTCGACCTCGCCGCCCGGCTGCTGGCACGCGGTCGCTCCGAACTAGGCGACGGCGCGGCGATGGTCCGCACCGTCCGCACCATCTACGCGCGCACCCTGCTCCAGGAGCGGCGCCACCAGGAGGCTCTCCCGGAGTACCGGCTGCTCGTGGCCACCGTCGAGGGCGGCCCGCACGGCCGCCGCGCCCTGGAACCCCGCTACCGCGTCGCCGAGTGCCTCGAACAGCTCGGCCGCGGCGCGGAGGCGCTCGCCGAGTACCAGGCCCTGCTCGCGGTCTGGCCGGAGACCGAACCGGAGCGGCTGCTGGACCTCCGGGAGCGGATCGGCGTCCTGCTGGCCTCGCTCGGCGAGACGGAAGCGGCGTGGTCCTGGCTGCTCCAACTCCTCTTCGACCGCGAACGCCGCGAGGGCCCCCACCACCCGACAGTCCGCCGCCTGCGCCAAACCCTCGACACCCTCCAACCCCACCGCACCACCGCCACCCCCTGGCCCCCACCCCCCTGACACCCGGGCCTGGCGCAGGAAGTCGGCCGGTCCGACTTCCCACTCCGGCGAGGGCCGGCATTGCCACGCTGGCCTCGCAATTCTTGATGGAGGCGGACTTGGGGTCGCCCATTCGGTACACCAGCGCGGGGCTGGGGCAGCAAGGGGCGTCCGTTGATGTCGGCTTGCTCGACTTCGTGCGCTGACTGGCGTTACTCGCCTTCCTGCTCTGCCGGGGTCCGGCCCTCGGTTTCTGGTGGCGGTGGGCTCGGGGCCGCTCTATCGGGGCACCGGCGTGCTGGCTGCCATGGGGGGTCCTCGGAGTTGGCGCGGGAGGTCGGCCAGCTCGGCTTCCCGCACTGACTGGTGTGCGCTCGTCTCCCGGGTCGGGACGGGGGAGCGGGAGGTCGGCGGGGCTGGCACTGCCGCTGTTCGGTCCTCGCGTTTCCGGTGGTGGCGGGTCAGGGGTCGTCCGACGGGGATACCGGGATGGGAAGTCGGTGGAGCTGTCTTTCCGCTCCGGTGGGCTCGGGTCCGGTGTGCCGGCTGCGTGTGGCCGGGGGCATGACTTTCGGCAGATACGTGGTGGGGCCGGGGTCCGTAGGGTCGGGTGGGTGTGGAGAGAGCGGTGGGTGGAGCGGGCGCTGTTGGTGGTGGCGGCCGGAGGGCTGGGGTTGAGCCAGGTGTCCCTCTGGTGGATGCTGCCGGGGATCGCGGCGGCGTTCGCGGCCGGAGTGCGGATGGAGCGGGTGCGGTCGGCGGCCGTGCTGCTGGTGGTCCTGGTGACGGCCGGGACGGTGGCGGCCATCGTCGTGCCGGCCTGGTCGGTGCGGGCGACGTCCGCGGTCTCGGTCCTGGTCTGCGCCGGGATGGGGCCGTGGATGGTGGGCCGGTTCTGGCGGCAGTCGCAGGAGCTGGTGCGGGCCGGCTGGGAACGTGCGGAGCGGGCCGAGCGGGAGCAGCGGCTGGTGGCCGAGCAGGCGCGGCTGCGCGAGCGGGCCCGGATCGCCCAGGACATGCACGACGCCCTCGGGCACGACCTCAGCCTGATCGCCCTGCGCGCCGGCGCGCTGAAGCTGGCGCCCGACCTGGCCCCGCCGCACCGGGAGGCGGCCCAGGAGATCCGGGCGGGTGCCGCGGCCGCCGTCGAGCGGCTCGGCGAGGTGATCGGCGTCCTGCGGGACGAGACGGACGCGCACGCCGCCCGGGGCCCGGCCGACGCGGGTGTCCCGCAGCTGGTGGCGGAGGCGGCCGCGGCGGGCCTGGACGTCCGGCTGACCGTCACCGGTGAGCCGGAGGGAATGCCGCGGGCGGCCGAGCACGCCGCGTACCGGGTGGTCCAGGAGGCGCTGACCAATGCCGCCAAGCACGCCCCGGCGGCGTCGGTCGAGGTGCGGGTGGCGTACTCCCCGGACGGCGCCATGGTCCAGGTGGTCAACGGTCCGTCCCCGACGGCGCCGGCGGACCGGGCCGCGGCGGCCGGCGGCCGCGGCCTGATCGGCCTGGCCGAGCGGGTCCGGCTGGCCGGCGGCACCTTCCGGCACGGGCCCCGCGCCGACGGCGGGGGATTCGAGGTCCGTGCCGACCTGCCCCGCGCCGGTGCCCCGGTGGGCGGCCCGGTGCCGCGGCCGGCCGTGGTCTCGCCCGCCCGGGAACTGCGCCGCGCCCGGCGCCGGGTGGGCCGGATGATGGCGGCCGTGGTGCTGGTGCCGCTGTCCGTCGCCCTGGCCCTGACCGCCGTGCTGCGGAGCTGGACGATCCACGCGGCCGACCGGTCCCGCCTCGACCCCGCCGACTACGCGGCGCTGCGCGTCGGCCAGGACCGCGCCACCGTCCAGCGATTTCTGCCGGAACGTCAGTTTCCGTACCATCCGTCCGTGGGCAGCCCGCCACCGAGCGGAGAGGGAGTGACGTGCGAGTACTACGCGATGACGGCCGAGGCGTTCAACGACGACCGTTCCGGGGACGCGTACCGGCTCTGCTTCCGGAACGACGTGCTGATCTCCCTGGACGCCCTGATCCAGTGAGCGCCCGGTGAGCGGCGTGGAAGGGGAGGACGGGGCCCGTACCCCGATCCGGGTGGTCATCGCGGACGACGAGCCGATGGTGCGGGCCGGGGTGCGCGCCGTGCTCGCCACCGACCCGGGGATCGAGATCGTCGCCGAGACCGGCGATGGCCGGGAGGCGGTCGAACTGGTCCGGCGCCACCGCCCGGACGTCGCCGTGCTGGACATCCGGATGCCCGGGACGGACGGCATCGCCGCCGCCGCGGAGATCCGGCGGAGCGCCGTCACCACCCGCACCGGGGCGGCGACCGGGATCGTCATGCTGACCACCTTCGGTGAGGACGACTACATCCTGCGGGCCCTCGGCGGGGGCGCCAACGGGTTCCTGATCAAGTCCGGCGAGCCGGAGGAGCTGATCGCCGGCGTCCGGTCGGTGGCGGGCGGCGCGGCCTACCTCTCACCCCGGGTGGCCGCCCGGGTGGTGGCTCACCTCGCCGCCACCGGGGCCGGCGGGCCGGCCGACCGCCGGGCCGCCGCGCAGCACCGGGTGGCCGGGCTGACCGCCCGCGAACGGGACGTGCTGGCGCTGGTCGCCGCCGGGCTGTCCAACGGCCAGATCGCCCGCCGGATCGGGGTGGTGGAAGGCACGGTGAAGGCCCACGTCAGCAATGTCCTGGCGCGGCTGGGGGTGGCCAACCGGGCGGCCGCCGCCGTCCTCGCCCACGAGGCCGGCCTGGCCGCCGGCCCGCCGGCCTGACGCGGGGGCGGACCTCGGAGCGGACGCCGGGGCGGACGCCGGCCGCTGCGGACGGAGCAGCAGCGGCCCGAGCAGCCGCACCCCGCCCAGCGCGCCGACCGCCGCCGTCGCCGACGGCAGCAGCGCGACCAGCACCGCCGCCGTGACCGTCCCGCCCAGGGCCGCCCCGGCGAGCACGTCGTGCGGGTAGTGCACCCCGGCGGCGACCCGCAGGGCGGCCGTGCCGAGGCCGACCGGTATGACCAGCCACGCCCAGCGCGGCCGCAGCAGCACCAGCCCGGTGGCCAGCGCGACGGCCAGGGTCGCGTGGTTGCTGGGGAACGACCAGTCGCCCGCCGGAGGGCAGTCGGCGAGCGCGGTGGACGGCAGGGCGGCCAGCGCCCGGCAGGGCCGCTCCTCGTCGACCACGAGCTTCAGCAGCTCGCTCGCCCCGTACGCGAGCACGGTGCCGAGGCCGGTGAGCGCGACGCCCGCGACCGCGTCGGCGGCCCGCCGCCCGCGCGCCGTCCACCAGCGGAGCACCAGCAGCAGGCCCAGCACCAGCAGCCCGGCCTCGGTGGCGGGCTCCAGCAGGTCGGCGAGCCCGGGCGGTGCGTCGGCGACGGTGTCGGCCACCCGGCGGTAGCCGGCGGCGGACCAGCCGGTGACCACCTCGACCGGTCCGTCCCCGTCCGCGCGCCCCGGCGCCAGCCACCCGACCGCACCGGTTCCCGCACCGAGCAGGACCACCGCGAAGGCCGTTCTGTTCCTGAGCGTGTTCGTCATGCCACGCACGGTAGGAGTGCGGACCGGGGCCGGACCCGACCCGAAAGACAGGGGCGGACCATGACGATCGTCAGGGTTGACGCCCACGCCAAGCCATGCGGACACCTCCGCCCGGCCCCCGTCCGCACCCCCGCGCCCACCCGGGCCCGCGGCTGGTGCGAGCCGGACGACCCGGGGGCGGGGGTGCGGGCCGGACGGGTAGGTTCGGGGTGTGACGACGAATCCTCCGGGCGCGAAGCTGATCCTGCTCATCACCACCCACCGGGTGGCCCCCGGCCTGCTGTCGTGGCCCGCCTGGGAGGCGCTGCGGTCCGCCGGACGGGTGCTCGCCGCCGACCCGGCGCACCCGCAGCTGCCCGCCCTGACGCAGGCCGGCGTCGACGTCCGGATCGTGGCCCCCGGCTCCGCCCCCGCGCTGGCCCGGCTGCTCACCGAGGCCCCGGCCGACCGCCCGGCCGACCTCCCGGCCGCCCGGCCCGCCGAGGCCGACCGCCCCGCCGCCACCACCCGACCCGCCACCACCCGACCCGCCACCGCCCACCCGGCCGCCGGTCCGACCGTCTGGCTGGGCAGCCCGGACGGCGACCCCGGGCTGACCGACGCGCTGGCCCGCCTCGCCGTCGAGCACGCCGGCGAGGTGCCGGAGATCGAGGTGCTGCCCGGCTCCTACGACCTGCCGGGCGCGCGGCTGCTGGACCTGGTCTCCGTGATGGACCGGCTCCGCTCGCCGGGCGGCTGCCCCTGGGACGCCGAGCAGACCCACGCCAGCCTGGTGAAGTACCTGGTCGAGGAGGCCTACGAGCTGGTCGAGGCGATCGAGGAGGGGGACCGCGACATGCTCCGCGAGGAGCTGGGCGACGTCCTGCTGCAGGTCTTCTTCCACTCCCGGATCGCCGAGGAGCACCCCACCGGCGCCTTCTCGATCGACGATGTGGCGGGCGACATCGTCGACAAGCTGATGTACCGCCACCCGCACGTGTTCGGCGACGCCGAGGCGGGCGGCGCCGACGAGGTGGAGGCCAGCTGGGAGGCGCTCAAGGCCGCCGAGAAGTCGGAGCGCGAGTCGGTGCTGGACGGCGTGCCGGCCGGGCTGCCCTCGCTCGCGTACGCGGCGAAGCTGGTGTCGCGGGTGCGCCGGGCCGGCTTCACGGGCGTGCCGGACGCGCCGTACGAGCTGCCCGGAGAGCTCACGGCCGAGTCGGCGGGCCGGCTGCTGCTCGCGGTGGCGCAGCGCGCGCACGACGCCGGGGTGGACGTGGACGCCGCGCTGCGGGCCGCGGCGCGCGGCTACCGGGACGAGGTGCGCGCCGCCGAGGGCCTGGAGCCCGCGCCGTAGCGGGCCGGCCGGGGCCTCAGGCGGCGGCGTCCTCCAGCGGACGGCGCCGCGCCGGGACGACGACCTCGCCGATCGCCTCGCCGACCAGGGCGACGAGCTCGGCGAGCCGTTCCAGGTCGAGGTGGTCGGGCAGGTCGGAGAGCGAGACGATCCGCTCGCCGCCCGGCCCGGCCACGCAGAACAGGTCGATCGGGCCGAGGTGCTTCTCGGTGGTGTCGACCAGCGCGGCGACGTCGCTGGGGCGGCGGACGTCCCCGCAGACGCCGACGACCGGGCAGCCCGGTCGGTCGAGCTCGGTGGCGAGGTCCTCGGCGATCCCGACCCGCTGGTCGGCGATCAGCACGCCGGCGGCCCCCGCGGCGGTGAGCCGGCGGGCGAGGTCAGCCCCCGACCCGCCGTCGAGTACGGCGATCACGACGACCGAACCGGTGTCCCGCATGGCCCTGCTCCTCCCTGTGGGCGGCTCCGCACCGGCGCCCACGGACATCTTGCGGAGGATCGTAGGCACGTCCTGACCCTCCGCAACAGGAATTACCCCTCAGGTGACCAGGCTCACGCCTGCCGTGTACGACGGGCTTCGGACGCGGCCCCGACGGCCGCCCCGACGGCCGCGCGCACGCCGTGCGGTGGCCCGGACACGCCCGGGATACCGTCGACCCATGCCAGCTCAGCCCGACCCCGCCCGCCCGCCCCTGTTCACCTGGGAGTTCGCCGCCGATCCGTACCCCGCGTACGCGTGGCTGCGCGAGCACGAGCCGGTGCACCGGACCACCCTGCCGAGCGGGGTGGAGGCGTGGCTGGTCACCCGGTACGCGGACGCCCGGCAGGCGCTCGCGGACAGCCGGCTCTCCAAGAACCCGGTGCACCACAGCGAGCAGGCCCACCGCACCGGCCGGGTCGGCATCCCGGGCGAGCGCCAGGCCGACCTCATGACGCACCTGCTGAACATCGACCCGCCGGACCACACCCGGCTGCGCCGGCTGGTGTCCAAGGCGTTCACGCCGCGCCGGGTGGCGGCGTTCGAGCCGCGGGTGCAGCAGCTGACCGACCGGCTGATCGACGGCTTCGCGGCCCGCGGGTCCGCCGACCTCATCCACGAGTTCGCGTTCCCGCTCCCCATCTACGCGATCTGCGACCTGCTCGGGGTGCCCGCTGAGGACCAGGACGACTTCCGGGACTGGGCCGGGATGATGCTGCGACACACCAAACCGGGCCACGGCAGCGGTCAGCGCGGCGGCGTGGGGCGCGCGGTGAAGCGGATGCGGGCCTACCTGGCGGAGCTGATCCACCGCAAGCGGGCGGACCTCGGCGACGACCTGATCTCGGGGCTGATCCGGGCCAGCGACCACGGCGAGCACCTGACCGAGAACGAGGCCGCGGCGATGGCCTTCATCCTGCTGTTCGCCGGCTTCGAGACGACGGTCAACCTGATCGGCAACGGCGTGTACGCGCTGCTGCGCAACCCGGGGCAGCGCGCCCTGCTCCAGGAGTCGGTCGGCCGCGGCGAGAGCGCGCTGCTGGAGACCGGGATCGAGGAACTGCTGCGCTACGACGGGCCGGTGGAGCTGGCCACCTGGCGGTTCGCGGCCAGTCCGCTGACCATCGGCGGGGTGGAGATCCCGGTCGGCGACCCGGTGCTGGTGGTGCTCGCGGCGGCGGACCGGGACCCGGCGCGGTTCGCCGACGAGAACACCCTGGACCTGGCCCGGACGGACAACCCGCACCTGGGGTTCGGGCACGGCATCCACTACTGCATCGGCGCGCCGCTGGCGCGGCTGGAGGGGCGGGCCGCGCTGGCCACCCTGCTGACCCGGCTGCCGGACCTTCGGCTCGCCGCCGACCCCGGGGACCTGCGCTGGCGCGGTGGTCTGATCATGCGTGGACTTCGTGAACTTCCGGTGGAATTCACGCCGGAGAAAAGGCCTGACCTGGCCGTTCCCGGCGGCGCCTGCGAGGCCTGACGGACACCCACGACACGCTGACGGATGCTCTCCGAACCGTGTTTCACAGGGGTCTGAACCCGCATCAATCCGGACATACCGCTTCGGTTGGTAGGCAATCCATCACGTGACGTGATGTTCGTGTGATATCGACGATATGAGCTTGTGATTGCTCTGAAGATCTGTCTACTCTCCGTGGAGCCCGCCGCTGCGGGCCCCGTCCGCGGAACGCCGAGTCCTGCCCGCCGCGTCACGGGAAACCGACCAGAACCCTGGGCAGGGGCGGGGGAACCAGGTTTCGTGCCGTCTCCCACGGCTAGGGGTGAAGCCGCCTCCGCGCGGCCGGGCCACCTCCCGGTCCGAACCCGACAGCTCACCTCGCAGGCGTGCGGAGAGGGACCTCGTCATGCTGTTCGTTGGAACCGGTCGTCACCGTCGCCGTACCCAGGCCGAGAAGGCCATCGCCGTCGCCGGTGTCGCCGGCGTCGGGCTGGCCATGCCCATCCTGAGCGCCACCGGCGCCTCCGCCGCCCCGGTCTCCACCTGGGACGCGGTCGCCCAGTGCGAGAGCGGCGGCAACTGGAGCATCAACACCGGCAACGGCTTCTACGGCGGCCTCCAGTTCACCCCCAGCACCTGGAAGGCGTACGGCGGCGCCGCCTACGCGCCGCAGGCCAACCAGGCCTCGAAGGCGCAGCAGATAGCGGTCGCCGAGAAGGTCCTCGCCTCGCAGGGCCCGGGCGCCTGGCCGGTCTGCTCCAAGAAGGCCGGCCTGAGCAAGGGCGGCGCCCCGGCGGCGGTCGACACCTCGACGGACGCCAAGCCGGCCGCCCCGAAGCCGCAGGCCCAGCCGCAGCAGCAGACCCCGAAGGCCGCCGCCCCGAAGCCGGCCGCCGCTCCGCAGGCCCAGCCGCAGCAGCAGGCCGCCAAGCCGCAGGCCCGGCAGTACGCGCCGCAGAGCGCCCAGCAGCAGCCCAAGCAGCAGACGCCGCAGCCCAAGCAGCAGGCCCCGCAGGTCCAGCAGCAGGCTCCGCAGTCCCCGGCCTTCTCCGGCAAGGCCGGCTGGGACGCCGACGCCAAGGTGTACTGGTACCAGAGCAACGGCGCCTGGTACTGGACCAGCCACCAGAGCGTCTACCAGCAGTACGCCGGCCAGGCCGCCCAGAGCGCCCCCGCCGCCCCGCAGCAGTCGGCCGGCCAGGGCTACACCGTCCGCTCCGGCGACACCCTCGCCGGGATCGCCGCCGGCCAGGGCGTCTCCGGCGGCTGGCACGCCCTGTACGACGGCAACCGCGGCACCATCGGCGCCGACCCGAACCTGATCGTCCCCGGCCAGGTCCTGACCCTCGGCTGACACCCGTTCGACCGGCGAGGTCCGGCCGAGCGGACGGAGGGGGCCGATTGGGCCCCCTTCGTCCGCATCCGGACCTCTCCGGCCGGGCAACCAGGTGAACTACCGGTGGGTAGCCGGGCCACACGCTGAGACGGAGCCGAGGTCGACGTGGCCCGGACAGCCCGTGCGGTTAGGCTCTGGTCGTAACGACTCCGCAATCGTCCGGCCGACTGCACCCACCGTCAGCCGAACCTGCTTCCGCTAGGAGATGCCTCGTGCCGTCCATCGATGTCGTCGTAGCCCGTGAGATTCTCGACTCGCGCGGCAACCCCACGGTCGAGGTCGAGGTCGGCCTCGACGACGGCAGCACCGGCCGTGCCGCCGTCCCGTCGGGTGCCTCCACCGGTGCCTTCGAGGCGCTGGAGCTCCGCGACGGCGACAAGAACCGCTACTTCGGCAAGGGCGTGGAGAAGGCCGTCCTGGCCGTCATCGAGCAGATCGGCCCGGAGCTGGTCGGCTACGACGCCACCGAGCAGCGCCTGATCGACCAGGCCATGCTCGACCTGGACGCCACCCCGGACAAGTCCTCGCTCGGCGCCAACGCCATCCTGGGCGTCTCGCTGGCCGTCGCGCACGCCGCCTCCGAGGCCAGCGACCTGCCGCTGTTCCGCTACCTGGGCGGCCCGAACGCGCACGTCCTGCCGGTCCCGATGATGAACATCCTCAACGGCGGCTCGCACGCGGACTCCAACGTCGACATCCAGGAGTTCATGATCGCCCCGATCGGCGCGGAGTCCTTCTCCGAGGCCGTCCGCTGGGGCGTCGAGGTCTACCACACCCTCAAGGGCGTGCTGAAGGAGCGCGGTCTGTCGACCGGCCTGGGCGACGAGGGCGGCTTCGCCCCGAACCTGGACTCCAACCGCGAGGCCCTGGACCTCATCGTCGAGGCCATCCAGAAGGCCGGCTACGTGCCGGGCAAGGACGTCGCGCTCGCCCTGGACGTCGCCTCCTCCGAGTTCTACGAGGACGGCGCCTACCAGTTCGAGGGCAAGGCGCTCACCTCCGCCGAGCTCATCGAGTACTACGCCGGCCTGGTCGCCGCCTACCCGCTGGTCTCCATCGAGGACCCGCTGGACGAGTCGGACTGGGACGGCTGGAAGGCCATGACCGAGAAGCTGGGCGACAAGGTCCAGCTGGTCGGCGACGACCTGTTCGTCACCAACCCGGCCCGCCTGGCCCGCGGCATCGAGACCGGCACCGCCAACGCGCTGCTGGTGAAGGTCAACCAGATCGGCTCGCTGACCGAGACCCTGGACGCCGTCGAGCTGGCCCAGCGCAACGGCTACCGCTGCATGATGTCGCACCGCTCCGGCGAGACCGAGGACGTCACCATCGCCGACCTGGCCGTCGCCACCAACTGCGGCCAGATCAAGACCGGCGCCCCGGCCCGCTCCGAGCGCGTCGCCAAGTACAACCAGCTGCTGCGCATCGAGGAGATCCTCGACGACGCCGCCGAGTACGCCGGCCGCGGCGCCTTCCCGCGGTTCAAGCACGAGGGCTGAGCCCGCCCGGCGGCGCCCGGCCGGTATCGCCGGACGCCCGGTAGCGCACGCCTGACCGGTGCCCCGCCGTTCACCCCGTAGGGTGGACGGCGGGGCACCGTCGCGACCAGGAGGGGACACCGCAGATGGCAGGCTGGAGGATCCCGGGCTTGGCCGCCCGGCCTCGGTTCACGAGCCGGGCGACCGTCCTCGTGCTGGTGCTCTGCTCACTGGTGGCGATCCTGGCCTACCCGACGCGGCAGTTCGTCTCGCAGCGCTCGGAGATCTCGGCGCAGCGCGCCCGGGCCGAGCACGCCCGGCAGGAGGTCGAGCAGCTGCGCCGGGAGAAGGCCCGCTGGCAGGACCCGGAGTACGTCAAGGCGCAGGCCCGCACCCGGCTGCACTACGCGATGCCGGGGGAGACCCCGTACATCGCGGTCGACCCGGCGGCCCAGGACGCGGCGAAGTCCGCGCTGGGCGCGCCGCCGCCCGCGCAGGGCCCGGCGGCCGGTCCGGCGAAGGCGGCCCGGCCCTGGTACGCCAGCGTCTGGGACTCCGTGGACGCCGCTGCCGCCGCCGCACCGGTGGCCCCCGCCGCCCCGGGGCAGTCCGCCCCTCCCTCACCACCCGCCCCCGCCCCCGCTGGAGACAGCTCCTCCCATGACCACTGAGAACCACCCCACCGTCTCCGACGAGGACGTCGCGGCGATCGCCGCGCAGCTCGGCCGGGTCCCGCGCGGCCTGCGCGGCGTGGCCCACCGCTGCCCGTGCGGCAACCCGGACGTCGTGGAGACGGCCCCCCGGCTGCCGGACGGCACGCCGTTCCCGACGCTGTACTACCTGACCTGCCCCAAGGCCGCCTCGCTGATCGGCACCCTGGAGGCGGACGGCGTGATGAAGGAGCAGACCGCCCGGCTCGCCGAGGACCCGGAGCTGGCCGCGGCGTACCAGAAGGCGCACGAGGACTACATCGCCCGCCGGGACGCCATCGAGGTACTGGAGGGCTTCCCGAGCGCCGGCGGCATGCCGGACCGGGTCAAGTGCCTGCACGTCCTGGTCGGCCACTCGCTGGCGGCCGGCGAGGGCGTCAACCCGCTCGGCGACGAGGCGATCGGCATGCTGGAGGACTGGTGGGCCAAGGGCCCGTGCGTCTCCGCCGCCGAGGTCACGGCCGCCGGCGAGCGGGTGGCCCGCAACCGGGCCAAGGAGCAGGACCACGCGGCCGTGATCGCGGCCAAGGAGCAGAAGACCGCCGAGCGCGCCGCCAAGCGGGCCGCGCAGGAGTCGGACGAGGCGGGGGAGGACGGGGCGTGAGCACGACCCGGGTGGCCGCGATCGACTGCGGCACCAATTCGATCCGGCTGCTGGTCGCCGACCTCGACCCGGAGACCGGGGCGATCACCGACCTCGACCGGCGGATGATCATCAACCGGCTGGGCCAGGGCGTGGACCGCACCGGCCGGCTGCACCCGGACGCGCTGGAGCGCACCTTCGCCGCCTGCCGCGAGTACGCCGAGGTGATCTCCGGTTTCGGGGTGGGCCCGGAGCGGATCCGCTTCGTCGCCACCAGCGCCTCCCGGGACGCCGAGAACAGCGCCGAGTACGTCGACGGCGTGCGGGCGGCCCTGGGCGTCGAGCCCGAGGTGGTCAGCGGCGAGGAGGAGGCGCACCTGTCCTTCGTCGGCGCCACCAAGGAGCTCACCGGTGGTCAGTTCCCGGCCCCCTACCTGGTCTTCGACCTGGGCGGCGGCTCGACCGAGTTCGTGCTCGGGGCCGAGGACGTCCGGGCGGCGCGCTCGGTGGACATCGGCTGCGTGCGGCTGACCGAGCGGCACTTCGGCGGCGCCGAGCTGCCGTCGGACGAGCGGATCGCCGAGGCGCGGGCGCACGTGCGCGCCGAGCTGGACCGGGCCGAGGAGGCCGTCCCGCTGACCGGCGCGGCCACCCTGGTCGGCCTGGCCGGCACGGTCACCACCATCTCGGCGATCGCCCAGGACCTGCCCCGGTACGACTCGGAGGCGATCCACCACTCGCGGATCCCCCGCGAGCGGGTCGCCGAGATCGCCGACCGGCTGCTGCACTCCACCCACGCCGAGCGGGCGGCGATCCCGTCGATGCACCCGGGCCGGGTGGACGTGATCGCGGCCGGCGCGCTGGAACTGCTGGAGATCATGGAGCGGACGGGCGCCGCCGAGGTGGTCGTCAGCGAGCACGACATCCTGGACGGAATCGCCTGGAGCATCGCCCGCTGAACAGGTGCGGGACTTACCGTCCGGCCCCGGACGCCCCCCCTGGGGCTCCGGGGCCGGGGCGCGCCGGGGGCGCTGCGGGAATGTTCGTGAATTTCTTCACATGGCGATCCAGCCTTTCGCCGCACCGGGCGGTCCGGTCCGTCCGATATGTGGGACCGAAGGCTCGCTCGGCGTGACGACCCCTGGATCGCAGGTTTCGGCCCGCCAGAGGTTTGAAAATCGAAATCCTGTAGGGGAACCCGCCCGGGTCATGGATCGTTGCTGCTCAGCGGGGCCGTCCGAACGGGCGTGCCCACCGGGTGGCCGCAGGGGCCGCGAGGGGCCCGGCGGGGGGTCGAAACGGGGGCGCGTAGTGTAGCAGAGGGGGTCCAGAAGCTTGTGAGCGGGCTCACGAAGGCTGCTCCGAGCGGTGCTGGATACTTTCGGATATGAGCACCACGGAGCGTCCTCGCATCCTCATTGTCGGCGGTGGTTACGTCGGCCTGTATGCCGCGATGCGCATCCTCAAGAAGATGCGTTACGGCGAAGCGACCGTCACGGTCGTCGACCCGCGGTCGTACATGACGTACCTGCCCTTCCTCCCCGAGGCGGCCGGCGGCAACGTCGCGCCCCGCAACCTCGTCGCGCCCCTGCGCACCGCGCTGAAGAACGCGGAGGTGCTCACCGGTGCGGTCACCGGTGTGGACCACGAGCGCAAGATCGCCACGATCCAGCCCGCGGCCGGCGACTCGTACGAGCTGCCCTTCGACTACCTGGTCGTCGCGACCGGCTCGGTCTCCCGCACCTTCCCGATCCCGGGTCTGGCCGAGAACGGCATCGGCATGAAGACCGTGGAGGAGGCCATCGCCCTCCGCAACCACGTCATGGCGCAGCTGGACAAGGCCGAGTCCACCACGGACGAGGCGGTCCGCCGCAAGGCGCTGACCTTCGTCATCATCGGCGGCGGCTTCGCCGGCGTCGAGACGATCGCCGAGATCGAGGACATGGCGCGCGACGCCTCCAAGATCTACAAGACCGTCAGCCGTGACGACATGCGCTTCGTCGTGGTCGAGGCCGCCAACCGCATCCTCCCCGAGATGGGCCCGGACCTCGGTCTGTGGACCAAGGAGAAGCTCGAGGAGCGCAACATCGAGGTCTACATCGAGACCTCGATGGACTCCTGCGTCGACGGCCACGTCGTGCTGAAGAACGGCATGGAGATGGACGCCTCCACCATCGTGTGGACGGCCGGCGTGAAGCCGAACCCGGTGCTGACCCGGTTCGGCCTGCCGCTGGGCCCGCGCGGCCACGTCGACACCGCGCCGACCCTGCAGGTCCAGGGCTTCGACTACGTCTGGGCCGCCGGCGACAACGCCCAGGTGCCGGACCTCGCCGCCGGTGAGGGCGCCTGGTGCCCGCCGAACGCGCAGCACGCCGTGCGCCAGGCCGCCGTCCTCGGCGACAACGTGATCTCCGGCATGCGCGGCTTCCCGCAGCAGGAGTACAAGCACAAGAACCTCGGTGCGGTCGCCGGTCTCGGCCTGCACAAGGGTGTCGCGATCCTCTTCGGCAAGTACAAGCTGAAGGGCCGTCCGGCCTGGTGGTTCCACCGCCTGTACCACGGCGCCATGGTCCCCACCTTCAACCGGAAGGTCCGCGTCTTCACCGACTGGACCCTCGCCGTCTTCCTGAAGCGCGAGATGGTCGGCCTGTCGCAGATGGAGAACCCGTACCAGCCGATCCAGGAGGTCACGGCCCCCACCAAGCCCGCCGTCGAGGCCGCCAAGCCGGCCGCCGACAAGGAGCTCGCCAGCAAGTAACGACTGCGGACCCCGGTGTGGGAGCACCGGGGCATGAGTCGGAGGCCCTCCGCCCGGCAGCGTTGCCGGACCACGACCTCCGTGGTGCTCAGCCGGCTGTGCGAGTCGGGCGGAGTACAGAAGTGAACGAGAAGGCCCCCGCCGAACCCTCCGGCGGGGGCCTTCTCGTCACTCCCGACGGTCAGTCGGTCTTGATGCTGGCCAGGATGTCCAGCTTGGAGGCCCGGCGGGCGGGCCAGAAGGCGGCCACCAGGCCGACCAGGCCGGCCAGGGCCAGGAAGAGCAGCAGCTGGCCGAAGGGGACCACGGTGGCCATGCCCTGCAGGCTGGACTTCAGGGTGCCGTTGATCGCCCAGGCCATGAAGCAGCCGAGCAGGATGCCGATGCCGGCGCCGAACACCGAGATCACCACGGACTCCAGACGGACCATCCGCTTGATGCCGGAGCGGTCCAGGCCGATCGCCCGCAGCATGCCGATCTCGCGCTTGCGCTCGAAGACCGACATCGCCAGGGTGTTGATCACACCGAGGATCGCGACGATCACCGACATCGCCAGCAGGCCGTACATGAGGTTCAGCGCGAAGGTGATGGTCTGGCTGAAGTCGTCCCGGACGTCCTGGCGCGACTTGACCTCGATCACCGGGTTGGCGCCGGTGGCGTCCTTGAGCGCCTTCTTCAGCGCGTCGCTCTCCCCGTCGGTGCCCTTGACCAGGACGTTGTTCAGGTAGGGCTGCGGCTCGTGCTTGACGATCTCGCTGTTGGCCAGCAGGGCCCCGCCGAGCAGGCCGCCCTTCTCGTAGACACCGCCGACGGTCAGGGAGCCCTTGGTGTCGTTGCCGAAGGTGACGTCGACGGTGGACCCGGTCCCGATGCCCAGCTTCTTCGCGACGTCCTCGTCGACCAGCAGCTTCCCCTGGGCGGCGGCGGCCATCGAGCCGCTCTTCATCGTCACCGAGACCAGCTTGTCGAGGCTTTCCCCGTTCAGGCCGGTGATCTGCCGGCCGGAGCCGTTGAGCTCCCAGTAGACGGTGGTCAGCGGCGAGGAGGCGGCCACCCCGGGGGCCTTGGCGACCTCGGCCGGGACCTTGTCGGACAGGCTCATCCCGTTGGCCGCGGAGACCAGGTAGTCGGCCTTCATGGAGCTGGTGACCGTCCGGTCGAGGGTGTCGGCGACCGAGGCGCCGATCACGGTCAGACCGCTGACCAGCGTCAGGCCGATGGTGAGCGCGGCGGCGGTGGCGGCGGTGCGGCGCGGGTTGCGCACCGCGTTCTGCCGGGCCAGCTTGCCGGGGGTGCCGAACAGCCGGCCGAGGACCGGGCCGACCAGGGCGATCACCGGGCGGGAGAGCAGCGGCAGCAGGACGAAGACGCCCAGGACGGCGAGCAGCGCGCCGACCGCGATCGGCATCCGGCCGTCGGAGTTGCCCTTCGAGGCTCCGAAGGCGACCAGGGCGATGCCGGCGGCGGCCAGCAGCGAGCCGATGGCGTTGCGGACCACCAGGGACTTCTGGGTGGTGGGCTGGTCTCCGCTGCTCATCGCGGCGACCGGGGCGATCCGCGCGGCGCGGACGGCCGGCAGCAGTGCGGAGAGCACCGTGACCAGGATGCCGACGATCAGGGTGACCGCCACGGTCATCGGCTTGACCACCAGCGAGGCGGTCGGCATGCCGTCGTCCATCGTGGCGATCAGGGACTGCATCCCGGCGCCGACGCCGAGGCCGGCGACCAGACCCGCCGCGGCCGAGAGGGTCCCGATGGCGAGCGCCTCGACCAGCACCGAGCGGGTGACCTGCTTGCGGCTGGCGCCGATCGCGCGGAGCAGGGCCAGCTCCTTGGTGCGCTGGGCGACCAGCATGGTGAAGGTGTTGGCGATGATGAAGATGCCGACGAAGAGCGAGATCGCGGCGAACGCGAGCAGCATGGTGCGGATGCTCTCGCTGCTCCTCTCGATCAGCCGCTCGTCCTCCGCCTTCAGCTCGGCACCGGTGCGGACCTCGATCTGCTGCTCCGGCTTGAGCTTCTGGTTCACCTCGGAGAGCAGGGCGTCCTGGCTGGTGCCGGGCTTGGCGGCGAGCACGACGCTGCTGTAGCGGCCGGGCTCCAGCAGCAGCTGCTGGGCGGTGGCGCGGTCGAACAGGGTGAGGGTGCCGCCGCTGTTGGCCACCGGGTCGTCGGTGGTGAAGATGCCGGTGAGCTTCGCCTCCAGGACCGGGCCGTTGGAGCCGACCCGGACGGTGTCGCCGACCTTGTAGCCGCCCTTGTCGGCGGTCTTCCGGTCGAGGGCGATCTCCTTGCCGTTCTTCGGGCCCTGGCCCTCGGCCATCGGGTAGCGGGCGTCCTTGCCGTCCGGACCGGGCGCGAAGTTGGCGCCCCTGGCCGTCCAGGGCTGGCCGATCAGGGTGCCCTTCTTGTCGGCGACGCCGGTGAAGCCGCTGACCACGCCGCGGGCGCTCGCCGAGCCGGGCAGCGCGGCGAGCTGCTGGACGGTGGCGTCCGTCAGGGTGACCGGGCTCTTGTCGCTCTTGTCCCGGGCGGTCGCGGTGGCGCCGGCGGCGGTGTCGATGACCTGGACCGACACGTCCGAGTAGCTCTTGGAGTTGTTCTCCCGCATGGCCTTGCCGAAGGTGTCGGAGAAGACCATGGTGCCGGCCACGAAGGCGGTGCCCAGCATGACGGCGAGCGCCGTCATCAGCAGTCGGCCCTTGTGGGCCAGCACATTGCGCAGTGCGGTGCGATACATGGGGTGTCCTGGGGTCCTGTGGTCAACGAAGGGTCGGGCGGCGGACGCGGGGCGTCAGCTGGTGCGGCCCTTGGCGTCGAAGCGGCGCATGCGGTCCAGGACGGCGTCGGCGGTCGGCTGGACCAGCTCGTCGACGATGCGGCCGTCGGCGAGGAAGACGACGCGGTCGGCGTAGGCGGCGGCGACCGGGTCGTGGGTGACCATGACGACGGT
>NZ_JBEOWI010000080.1:0-31457 GCF_040296005.1 Kitasatospora sp. NPDC002551
GGGTGCCCCCCGCCCCCCCCCCCCGGCGGGGGGCGGGGCGCCGCGGGGGCGGCGGGGCGGGGGGGCGGGGGGGGGGGGCGGGGGCGCCCCCCCCCCCCCCCCCCCCCGGCCCCGGCTCGGTCCGCCCGCTTCAGTCCGCCGTCGCCCGGGCCAGCAGCTCCCGGGCGTCCGCCAGGTCCTCCGCCGTGGGCGCGTCGTCCTGGGTGAGGCGGTGCCGCCAGTAGCCGCTGAACTCGATCGACGCCTTCGGCACGCCGCGTTCCTCAACCAGGTGACGGCGGAGCCTGCGGACCGCTGACGCCTCACCCGCCAGCCAGGCGAACGGCGTACCGGCCGGCAGGTCGGCGGTGGCCACGGCCTCGACCAGCCGCCGGCCGGGCGCGGCACCGTCACGGTGCAGCCACCGCACGGTCGTTCCGGCCGGGCCGGGCAGCGGCTGCTCCTCGGCGCGGTCCGCCACCTCGGCGAACACCATCGTCGCGGTGCCGTCGGGCAGGGCCTCCAGCAGGGTGCCGATCGCGGGCAGGGCCGACTCGTCACCCACCATCAGAACCCAGTCCGCCGCTGCGGCGGCGGACCCGATCGACACCGGGGAGGCGTACAGCGCGGACGGCCCCACCATGCCCAGGCGGTCCCCGGGCCTGGCCTGTTCGGCCCAGGCGCTCGCCGGACCGGTGTCACCGTGCAGCACGAAGTCGATCTCGAACTGCCTGGTATCGGGCCGGCGCCGGCGGAGGGTGAAACTGCGCATCCACGGCCGCTCCGCCTCCGGGATGGCCAGGTACGCCTGGTACCAGCCCATGGCGTCGTCGGTCCGCCCAGGCAGGACGGGGGCCTCCTGACCGGGACGGGGAAAGCAGAGTTTGACCTGCTGGTCGGGCGAGGTACCGACGCTCGCGTCCAGTTCATCGGACTGGAAGGTGATTCTGGCCGTTCGAGGTGTGACCCGCGCGACCTCGATGACCTGGACGCAGGTGACGGGAAGGCTCATGGCTCAACCTCCGGTTTCGATCCCCCGTTGATACCTTATGCCGTAAAGAGTTCCTCGGAACGAGGTTACCTTATGCGATAAGGAGTTCTGTCGTGACCGTCTTCGCCGGACAGGGCGACCCGCGCCGCTCCATGGCGCTGCTGTGGCGCGCCCCCGAGGACCCGCGACCCGGACGCAGCGGTCCCAAGCCCGGACTGAGTGTGGACGCGATCGTCCTCGCGGGGATCGCCGTGGCCGACGCCGACGGGATGGCCGCGCTCTCCATGCGCGCGGTCGGCGAACGCCTCGGCCGCACCGCCATGGCGCTCTACACCTACGTGCCGGGCAAGGCGGAACTGCTCGATCTCATGCACGACCGGGTGCTCGCCGAGTTGCCCGCCTCCGACGACCCGGCCCGGGGCTGGCGGCCTGCCGTCACCGCCTGGGCCGACGAGGCCCTCGCCTGCTACCTCCGCCACCCCTGGGTCCTGCAGATCTCCCAGGCCCGCCCCGTCCTCGGGCCCGCGGAGCTGGGTGCGATGGAGACCCTGCTGCGGATCCTCCAGGGGGCCCGCCTCGATCACCGGCAGCTGCGGGGCACGGTCGCGGCCCTGTGGCAGTTCGTCCGGGGATCCGCGCAGACCGCGGCGGAGGCCCGGGCCGCCGCGGCCGCCACCGGCGTGCCGGACGAGGAGTGGTGGCACGCCCGGGCCGCCCAGCTCGCCGACCTCGCCCCTGACTTCGCCGAGCGCTTCCCGCTGCTCACCGGCCTCGAACGGTCCGGCGCCGCCGAGGCCGGCACCGGGAGCTCCGCACCGGACCGCACCCGGGAGGCCTTCCACGCCGGGCTGACCGTCCTCCTGGACGGCATCGCCGCGGCGGCCGCCCGGAGCCGGCCGGCCGAACCATCCGGCGGCGAAGCCGGATCCGGTGCCGGAGGTGAGGCCTGACACCGTCCCGCGTCTCAGTCCCCGGCGCCCCCATCGCCCCCGTCGCCCAGACGGTCCAGGAAGGCGGTGCCGAGGGCGAGCAGGATGCCCAGTCCGACCATCGTGAAGTAGCCCGCCGTCCGGTGGCCGGCGGGGACGAGATAGCGGACGAAGCCGAACACGTGCAGGCCCCACAGGTGGTCGGCGAGCAGGCCGCTGACCCCGCCGACGATCAGGACGAAGCTCACGTAACCGAGGAGGTACTTCATGGCCACGACGTTAGGCAGCCCGGTCCGGGGCGGGATCCGACTTTCGGCGCGACCGGGCGTCACCAAAGTCGCGCGTGCGCAGCACGGGCACGGCGGCGACGGCCGGGGCCGCGACGAGAACGAAGCAGAGCGCCAGTGGCAGGTGACCGACGAGCAGGCCCACGGTCGCTCCGCCCGCGACCGACCCGGCGTTGAGGGCGGTGTTCACCCAGGCACCGGCGCACGTGCGGGTCCCGGCGGCTACCGCCTCGTCCGCCACCAGGTAGGCGGTGGTGATGGCGGGTGAGACGAAGAGGCCGGCGAGCGCGACGGCCGCGGCGAGCACCAGGAGGTTCGGCGCGAGGCCCGCGGCGGCCAGCGTGAGGCCGAGGCCGGCCGTGAACAGCGGCAGCCGGACGGCGTTCGGCACCGGACCGTCCAGCGCGCCCAGCCCGAGGCCGCCGACCGCGCTGCCGACCGAGAGCGCGGCCAGGATCCAGCCGACCGCCTCCGGCCGGCCCTGCCCATCGGCGAAGGCGACCACCATGAGGTCGAGCGCGCCCAGCGCCAGCCCGGTCACGGCTGCCGCGAGCACCGCGCTCCGCAGCGCCCGTCCACCACCGAGCCGACCGGCCCGCTGCCCCCGGCGATCACCGGTCCCGCTCGCCCCGCTCCCCCCGCTCGCCCCGCTCCCCCCGCTCCCCCCGCTCGCCCCGCTCCCCCCGTCCGCGCCGTCCGCGCCGTCCGCGCCGTCCGCGCCGACCGCGTCGTCCCCCGGTTCACCCTGATCGCCGGCCCGGTCGCCATCCCAGCCGCCGGCCGGGTCGCCCGTCGCCGCGAGCGGCGAGGCGACCAGCAGCAGCGCGCCGGTGAGCAACAGGCCTGCGCCCGCGACGACGGCGCCGGCGGGACCGGTGAGCGGCAGCAGGACGCCGACCAGCACCGGTCCGCTGACGAAGAGCAGTTCCTCGGCGACCCCGTCGAGGCTGTAGGCGCGGCGGAGCAGCGCCGGGTCGGGGAGCAGCCGGCGCCAGAGCGTCCGCATCACCGGGCCGAGCGGCGGGATGCAGGCGCCCGCCGCGGCGAGCAGGGCGGCGAGGGCCACCGGTGCGGTACCGGGTCGCGCGGTGGCGGCGGCCGCCGCGAGCACCAGCACAGTGTGCAGCACGGCCATCGGCGGCAGCGCGCGCCGGGGGCCGTAGCGGTCGACCAGACCGGCCCTGACCGGGGAGAGGAGCACGTTGGAGAGACCGAACAGGGCCATCGCCATGCCCGCGGCGGAGTAGGAGCCGGTGGAGTCACGGACGGCGAGCAGCAGGGCGAGCGGGGCCACGCCGAAGGAGAGGCGGCCGAGCAGCGCCGCGGCGAAGGTACGGGCGGCGTACGGGGCGGCGAGCACGGCGCGGTAGCCGGGGCGCCCGGAGGAGGCGTGCGCGGACACGGAGTCGGAGGAGGGCATGAGGGAACGTTCCTCGGTGGAGGCGGGCCGTGGGTGCGAACACCCGGAGGAACCGCAGGCGTGCGGGGACACCGGAGCGCCGCGCCGACGGCAGGCGTCGGGACGCGGTCGCGGCGGGTCGGCTACGCACGAGGGACGAACATGGTTCCGTACCGTACCAGCGCGGGCCCGGACGGAGCAGCGGGCAGGGCGGGGCGGCGGTCGCCCGGGTACGTTCGCCGTGTGCAGCAGAGGTCACCCCACGTCAGCACGCGCGCCCGGGCCGGAAGGCCTGCGGCGGCCGGCGCCGTCGCCGCGCTGGTCCTCGCGGCCGGTTCGCCCGCCGCGCTGTCGGCCCCGCTTCCCGCCACACCGCCCACCGCCCGGCCCACCACTCCGCCGAGCGCCACCACGGCGGCCCCGCCCGCCTCGCCCGCCCCGACTGTCGCCCCCGCGTCCCCCACGCCCCCCGCATCCCCCACCTCCCCCGCGTCCCCGCCCGCCGTCCCCGTCTCGGCGGCTCCCGCCGCGACCGGCGCCCCTGCGGCGCTCGCCCCCGGCTCGGCGCAGGACGCGACCGCCGTGGTCGGCGGCGAGCGGCTGGGCCGGCCGACCGTCCAGGTGGCGCCCCGCGCCGGGGCTCCCGAGCTGCCCGCCGGGCTGACGGGACGCTCCTGGCTGGTCGCCGACGCCGCGACCGGCGCGGTGCTGGCGGCCCGCGACGCGCACCTCCCGCTGCCGCCCGCCAGCACGCTCAAGATGCTGTTCGCCGACACCGTACTGCCCAAGTTCGACCGTTCCCTGGAGCACCGGGTGACTCCGGCCGAGCTGGCCGGGGTCGGCGCGGGCAGCAGCCTGGTCGGAATCAAGGAGAACCTTCCGTACCGGGTCGAGGACCTCTGGCGCGGGGTCTTCCTCGCCTCCGGCAACGATGCCGTGCACGTCCTCTCCCACATGAACGGCGGGCTGGCGCACACGGTCGCGCAGATGCAGGAGCGGGCCCTCGCCCTCCAGGCCCGGGATACCCGGGTGGTCTCCCCGGACGGCTACGACCAGCCCGGCCAGGTCTCCTCGGCCTACGACCTCACGCTGTTCGCCCGGGCCGGCCTGCGCAACCCGGACTTCCGCAGCTACTGCGCGACCCGCACCGCGCGCTTCCCCGGCGGGCTCGACCTGACGACCGGGCAGCGGACCGCCTTCGACATCGCCAACACGGACCGTCTGCTGGGCAAGTACCCGGGCCTCATCGGGGTGAAGAACGGATACACCACCAACGCAGGTGCCACCTTCACCGGAGCGGCGGAGCGCGGCGGGCGCACCCTGCTGGTGACGGTGATGCACCCGGAGCAGCAGTCCAAGGTCTACGACGAGGCGGCGGCACTGCTGGACTGGGGCTTCGCGGCACTCGGCAAGGTCGAACCGGTCGGCACCCTGGTGGAGGAGGCCGGCGCGTCCGCTCCGGCCACCGCGACCGGGGCACCGGCCTCCGAGGTGCCGCCCTCGGACGTGCCGGCCTCCGAGGTACTGCCCGACGCCATCCGGCAGGCCGACCACACCCTGGGCCCGGCCGGCTGGACGGCGACCGCCCTCTGCGCGGCGCTCGCGCTGTGGGCGGCGGCCCGGCTCCGCGTCCGCCGGCGCCTGCTCGCCCGCACCGCCGCAGCCGCCCCTCCCACGGCACTGCCCGCCACCCCGGCCGTCCCGCCACGCCCGAACTACGCCCCCTACACCACCCCGTACACCACGTCGCACACCGCCCAGTACGCAGCCACCACCCCGCACCCGCCCACCGCCACGGCCTCGCCCTCCACCGCCACCGCCACCGCGCCGCGCGGTGCCACGGCGGTGGGCGGGTCCACGGCGGTGGGCGGCGGCAGCCGCCGCCGGCTCGCCCGCCGGGCCCGGGGCCTCGCCCGCACCGCCCGCACCCGGCTCACCTCCCCCGGCCCGCGCCGACCGCGCTGAAGCCCGTTGCAGAAGTCTGGGTGCGGGCAGGTCGGCGTGTGGTCGGGCCTGCTGGTTTCATGCGGTGCGGGCGAAGGTGTGGCCGACGCGGGCGCGTACGCGGCGGTGTTCGGCGATGTCCTCCTCCTGGGCCCGCGGCAGGGGCGGCCGGCGCGTCCGCGGTGGGGGACGACCAGGCCGGTGTTCGGGTAGGCGCCGTCCGCGAGTGCGATGGTGCCCGCGCGGGTGGCGGGCAGGCCGGAGGCCCACCAGGCGTGGGCGTCGACCTTGTTTCCCGGCACGGGGCGGGCGGTGGCGGCCACGAGGCGGGTGCCGGCGTCGATGGCGACCTGCACGTTCGCGGAGAACCGGTAGGTGCGGCTGGACGCCGCGACGGTGCGGTCGCGGACCGGGACCGGGGTGCCGTCCACGATCCACAGCCGCGCGATGCCCGGCACCGGGCATCGAGCGGCTTCGAGGGCCAGGAACGGGCCGAGGCGCTGGACGATGCGGCACACCGTCGCCGCCGGGACGCCGAGCAGCGGGGCGAGCTGCCGCGTCGTGAGGTCGTGAGGTCGGTCCGGTAGTAGACGGCCAACAGCCGGATCCGGTCGAGCTTCAGGCAGCGTCGTCGAAGTGGGCCCCGGACGGTGGATCACGGTGCGGTGGTGCGTCGTCACGAGCCGGCCCCGATGCCGAGCGGGACCTCAGAGAGCCGCCGCTCCCCGGGCCCCGAACGGGTCGCCCGCAGGTCAACCGGACGGCGCCGTCCCGGGCGTGTCGGCTGCGACGGTTCGGCGGAGGCCGGGCACCAGTAGGATCGTGCCCGATGGATACGCAAGCGCACACGACAGCAGCCGGATCCTCCGGCACGACGCCCGGTACCGACGGCCGGATCGACGTCGACGCCGACACCGTGCGCGCCCTGCTGCGGGAGCAGCACCCGGATCTCGCGGAGCTGGCGCTGCGTCCGGTGGAGGGCGGCTGGGGACATCGGATGTGGCGGCTCGGCGAGGAGCACGTGATCCGGATGCCGCGGGACCGGTACGCGCCCGTGAGCTTGCTGAAGGAGCTTCGGTGGCTGCCGGAGTTGGCGCCGCGGCTGCCGCTGCCCGTGCCGGTCCCGTGGCGGGGCGGCGTGCCGGGGGCCGGTTACCCGTACCGGTGGGCGGTGCTCTCCTGGGTCCCCGGTGAGCCGGCGGACCACGCGCCGATCGCCGTCGGGCACGGGCCGCGCTCGGCCGAGCTGCTCGCCAATTTCCTGCTCGCGCTGCACCGGCCGGCCCCGGCCGGTGCGCCGCAGGCCGATCCGCGCGGCGGCCCGCTCGCCCCGATCACCCCCGACTTCGAGCGGCGGGTGACCGAGTTCGAGGAGCGGCTGTACGAACTGGCGCCGGGCATCCGTGCCGACGAGCTGCGCGCGGTCTGGCAGGACGCGGTGGCCGCTCCGGTCTGGGCCGGGCCGCCGGTCTGGCTGCACGCCGATCTGCACCCGGCGAACGCCGTGGTGGTCGACGGGGCACTCGGTGGGATCGTCGACTTCGACGCCCTCGGCGCCGGCGATCCTGCGGGCGACCTCGCGGCGGTCTGGCTGCTGCTGCCGACCGGCGCCGACCGGCCCTGCCTCGAACGCTGGCTCGCCGCCCAGCCGGCCGAGGAACGGGACGCGGCCGAGGCGACCATCCGCCGCGCGCGGGGCTGGGCCGTGCTGCGCAGCCTGGTTCTGCTCGGCATCGGGCGGGCGGGACTGCACGGGCTGCCGGGCGGCAAGCCGACCTGGGGGCCGGCCGGGCGGGCTGCGCTGCACCGGGTGCTGGCCCACTTCCGGCACCCCGGCAGCGTGGGGTGCGCGCGCTGACGCCCGCACGGAGGGACCACGGCGGGAAGGCGGGCCGACCTGCGCGGGCGTCCTAGAATGCCCGGCATGAGCGCCGCCACCCCCCACCCCGACCCGCGCCGGCAGAAGCGGCTCGAACGCCTCGTCAGCCTCTCCTCCGGAAGCTACCTGCTGGTCACCACGTTCAAGAAGGACGGCACCGCCGTGCCGACCCCGGTCTGGGTGGTGCGCGACGGCGAGGCCCTCGGCATCTGGACCGTCGCCGACTCCTGGAAGGTCAAGCGGATCCGCAACCGCCCCGACGTCCTGGTCGGCCCCTGCGACGTGCGCGGCAAGCCGACCGGCGAGTCCCACCCGGCCACCGCCGAGATCCTCGGCCCCGAGCGCACCGCCGCCTACCGCACGCTGCTGCGCCAGAAGTACGGCCTGGTCGGCGTCGTCACCCTGCTCGGCAGCAGGCTGCGGCGCGGCGATCGCGGCACCGTCGGCATCCGGCTCACCCTCACCGACGGCTGACCGGCCCCCGCCCACCGACCGGCTCACACCCCGTCACCGGCCGCACCCGACACCGGCCGCACCCGACAACGACTGCCCCCAGCACCGGCCGCATCAACCCCCTCCACCCCACCCGACCCGTCCGGTTCATGACAGCCGAAACGTTCTTCCGTTGTACGTCTGGCCGTCCGCCAGAGCGCGCGGTATGGCAACGGTGGCGCTGCTACAACACACAGCGCCCCACCATCAACTGCTCGCGCGTCAGGAGGACGCCTCATGCGGCGAACCGATCGAGTCCGGCTCCGTGCGCTGGCGGTGGCATCGGCCGCCGCCGTCGTGGGAGCACTCATAGCCCTGCCGGCCGGCACCGCGCACGCGGTGTCGCCGGACATCGTGATCAGCCAGGTGTACGGCGGCGGCGGCAACTCCGGTGCCCCGTACGCCAACGACTACATCGAGCTGTACAACCGCAGCACCGCGCCGGTCACGGTCACCGGCTGGACCGTCCAGTACGCCTCGGCGGCCGGCTCGTCGTGGTCGAAGACCACGCTGTCGGGCACCATCGCCCCCGGCACGTACTACCTGGTGCAGGAGGCGGCCGGTGCCGGCAGCGGCTCCGTCCTGCCGACGCCCGACGCCACCGGTACGATCGCCCTGGGCGCCAACGCCGGCAAGGTCGCGCTGGTCACCAACTCCACCGCGCTGACCTGCTCCACCGGCTGCGCCGCCCAGCCCGGGGTGAAGGACTTCGTCGGCTACGGCACGACCGCCGGTTCCTCCGAGGGCTCACCGACCGGCAACCTCGCCAACACCACCGCCGCGGTCCGGGTGGGCGGCGGCGCCACCGACACCGACAACAACGCGGCCGACTTCGCCGTCACCGCGCCCACCCCGCGCAACTCCTCCTCCAGCGGCGGCGGGACCGGCACCCGCATCCGCGACATCCAGAGCGCGGCCCGCACCTCCCCGCTGGCCGGCCAGGCGGTCAGCGCCGTCCCCGGTGTCGTCACGGCGGTCGGCCCGAGCGGCTACTGGGTCCAGGACCCGCAGCCCGACGCCAACCCGGCCACCAGCGAGGCGGTCTACGTCTACACCGCGGGCGCGCCGGGCGTGGCCGTCGGCGACTCGGTCAAGGTCGGTGGCACGGTCAGCGAGTTCCGGCCGGGCGGCACCGGCGGCGCCACCAACCTCACCATCACCGAGCTGACCGCGCCCACCACCGCGGTCCTCGCCCACAACGCCGCGCTGCCGGCCGCCACCGTGGTCGGTGCGGGCGGCCGGGTCCCGCCGGCCGCGGTGATCTCCAGCGTCACCACGGGCGACGTCGAGACGGCCGGCGGCTTCCAGCCGGCCACCGACGGCCTGGACTTCTGGGAGTCGCTGGAGGGCATGCGGGTCCAGCTGAACAGCGCCGCCGTGGTCGGCCCGAGCAGTTCCTTCGGCGAGATCCCGGTCGTCCCGCAGGGCTCCACCACCCGCACCCCCCGCGGCGGCATCCTGCTGCAGGCGGCCGACGGCAACCCCGAGCGGGTCCTGCTGGACGACGTGCTCGCCCCGACGCCGAGCGCCACCGTGGGCGACACCCTCGCCGGCGCCACCGTCGGCGTGCTCGACTACTCCTTCGGCAACTTCAAGCTGCTGGTCACCGCGACCCCGACCGTCACCCCCGGCGGTCTCGCCGCCGAGAGCACCGCCGCCGCGGCCGCCGGCGAGCTCGCCGCGGCGACCTTCAACGTCGAGAACCTCGCCCCGAGCGACCCGCAGAGCAAGTTCGACGGCCTCGCCGCGGCCGTGGTCGCCAACCTCCGCTCGCCCGACCTGATCGCCCTGGAGGAGATCCAGGACAACTCCGGCGCGACCGACAACGGCGTCGTCGCCGCCGACCAGACGGTGGCCAAGCTGGTCGCCGCGATCACCGCGGCGGGCGGCCCGGCCTACTCCTCCCGCCAGATCAACCCGGTGAACGACCAGGACGGCGGCCAGCCCGGCGGCAACATCCGCCAGGTGTTCCTCTACCGCACCGACCGGGGCCTGAGCTTCACCGACCGCCCGGGCGCGGGCCCCACGACCGCCAACTCGGTCGTCAACAACGCCGGCACGCCCGCCCTCGCCTACTCCCCCGGCCGGATCGACCCGGCCAACCCGGCCTTCAACGCCAGCCGCAAGCCGCTCGCCGGCGAGTTCCGCTGGAACGGCCGCCCGGTCTTCGTGATCGCCAACCACTTCAACTCCAAGGGCGGCGACCAGCCCCTCTTCGGCCGCTACCAGCAGCCGTCCCGCCCCTCCGAGACCCAGCGGCACGCGCAGGCCACGGTGGTGAAGACCTTCACCGACCAGATCCTCGCCGTCGACCCGAACGCGTCGGTCGTCGTCCTCGGCGACCTCAACGACTTCGAGTTCTCCCGGACCACCGACCTGCTGACCGCCGGCGGTTCCCTGGTCGACCTCCCCCGTACCCTCCCCCTCGCCGAGCGCTACACCTACGTCTACGAGGGCAACTCCCAGGTACTGGACCACATCCTCATCTCCCCCGCCCTCGCGGCCAAGGCGTACAGCTACGACATCGTCCACCTCAACAGCGAGTTCGCCACCCAGCTCAGCGACCACGACCCCCAGGTCGTCCGCATCCCGCTGCCCTAGCCGGACCCCGCCGGCCCAACGGCCCACCACCCCGCCGGTGACGGCGCCGGTCCCTCCCCCGAGGGCCGGCGCCGTCACCGGTTCCGGCACGCCACCGTCACCCTCACCGTCACCGTCGCCATCACCCGGCCGACGACGAGCAGGGCGGACAGGGCGGACAGGGCGAACGTCCACTTGGCGTCGCCCCGGGCGCAGCCCCGCCGCGTCGTACCCGTGCGGCCGCCGGATGACCGACAGCTGGTAGCGGTCGAGCGCCGCCGTCATCCCGGCGAACACCCACGCCCCGGCCGTGTCCGACCTCCGGCTCAGCTGACCCTTCACCATCAGCCGTGGCCTCGGCTCCCCCATGTCCGCCGCCCCTCAACGCCGTTCGACCGAGGCGCCGTCATGGCACCGCCGCGCCCGCGCCCGCCCCCCGGGGCGGAACCGGGCACCGGGCGGGGGTATGTGATTCGGGTCATTCGGGGTGTTCGGGAACTCCCCGGGGTAGGCGAACGACTGGTGGAGGGTGAGTGGGATGTCGCCGGGTGGCCGGCCGTTGAGCGTATTGGCAGGGTTCGCCCTGCTGCTGGTGGTGGTGTTCGTCGTGGCCTTCGCGGTGGGGCGCGGGGCCGGGCCGGTGACGCCCGGGCTGACGCCCGGCGGCGGAGGCGGCGGCGCCAGGCCCGGCATGGGGCACGACATGGGGGCGGGCCGGTGACGTCCGTGACCGAGAGCGCGGGGAGCCCGGGGAGCCCGGGAGCCGGGGACACCGGCGCGCTGGTGAGCACCGATCTCGCGGTCGGCGGGATGACCTGCGCGGCCTGTGTGAGCCGGGTGGAGAAACGGCTGGCCCGGATCGAGGGCGTGAGCGCCGGGGTGAACCTGGCCACCGGACGGGCGCGGGTCCTGCACCCGGCCGAGGTGGGCGTCGGGGAGCTGGTCGCGGCGGTCGAACGGGCGGGGTACACCGCCGAGGTGGCGCCCGACGGGGTACCGGCGGCCGGTCCCGGGGCGGAGGAGGCCGGGGACCGGTGGCGGCTGCTGGTGACGGCGCTGCTGGCGGTGCCCGTGGTGGTGCTGTCGATGGTGCCCTCGCTGCAGTTCCCGGCCTGGCAGTGGGTCTGCTTCGGGCTCGCGCTGCCGGTGGTGAGCTGGGGATCGGCCGGGTTCCACCGCCGGGCCTGGCAGGGCCTGCGGCACGCCGCGGCCACCATGGACACCCTGGTGAGCCTCGGCGTGGTCGCGTCCTTCGGCTGGTCCGCGTACGCGCTGCTGTTCGGCGGGGCGGGCGCGATCGGCATGCGGATGCCGTTCTCGCTGACCGCGGACGGCGGCGGCACCGCGCACGTCTACCTGGAGGCGGCCGTCGGGGTGCCGCTGTTCGTGCTGGCCGGGCGGCTGCTGGAGGGGCGGGTGCGCCGGCGCAGCGGTTCGGCGCTGCGGGCGCTGGCCGAGCTGGGCGCCAAGGAGGTCTGCGTCCGCGATCCGCGCGGCGGCGAGGAGCGGCTGCTGCCGATCGATCAGCTGTTGCCGGGGCAGGAGTTCGTGGTCCGGCCCGGCGAGCGGGTGGCCACCGACGGCGTGGTGGTGGAGGGCGGCTCGGCGCTGGACCTGAGCCTGCTGACCGGCGAGTCGGTGCCGGTGGAGGTCGGCCCGGGCGACCAGGTCGCGGGCGCCACGGTGAACGTCGGCGGAGCGCTGGTGGTGCGGGCGACGGCGGTCGGCGCGGACACCCAACTGGCCCGGATCACCGCGCTGGTGGCGGAGGCCCAGGCCGGCAAGGCGCGGGCGCAGCGGCTGGCGGACACGGTCGCCGGGGTGTTCGTGCCCTGCGTGCTGACGGTCGCGGTCTGCGTGCTGGGCTTCTGGCTGGGCGCGGGCGCCGACCCGCAGGCGGCGGTGACGGCGGCGGTCGCCGTACTGGTCGTGGCCTGCCCGTGCGCGCTGGGCCTGGCCACGCCGACCGCGCTGCTGGCGGCGACCGGGCGCGGCGCCGAGCTGGGCGTGCTGGTGCGCGGGCCGGAGGTGCTGGAGAGCCTGCGCCGGGTCGACACCGTGGTGCTGGACAAGACGGGCACGCTGACCACCGGCCGGATGGAGCTGGCGGCGGTGGCCGTGGCCGTCGGCGCGGGGGTCGACGAGGACCGGGTGCTGCGGCTCGCGGGAGCCGTCGAGCACCGTTCGGAGCACCCGATCGGGCGGGCCGTCGTGGGGGCGGCCCGGGCCCGCTGCGGCTCCGAGCCCCTGCCGGCGGTGGCCGCCTTCGCGGCCACCGCCGGGGTCGGGGTGTCCGGCGAGGTCGAGGGCCGGCGGGTCCGGGTGGTCCGCCCGGACGACGCCGGCGGGCCGCTGCCGGAGGAGCTGACGCGGGCGCTGGCGGACGCCTCCGCGGCGGGCCGCACACCGGTGGTGGTGGAGCTGGACGGGCGGCCGTCGGCCGTGCTGGCGGTCGGCGACACCCTGCGCTCGGGCAGTTGGCGCGCGCTGCACCGGCTGCGCGGCATGGGCCTGGAGCCGGTGCTGCTGACCGGGGACGGGCCGGGCGCGGCCGGGGCGGTCGCGGCGGAGCTGGGCATCGAGCGGGTGCACGCCTCGGCCTCGCCGCAGCGCAAGGCGGAGGTGGTCGCGGAGCTGAAGGCCGCCGGGCGGACCACGGCGGTGGTCGGCGACGGGGTCAACGACGCCGTGGCGCTGGCCTCGGCGGACCTCGGGGTGGCACTCGCCTCGGGCAGTGACGCGGCGATCGGCGCGGCCGGGCTGACCCTGGTGCGCGGGGACATCGAGGCGGTGGTGGACGCCGTCCGGCTGGCCCGGCGCACGCTGGCCACGATCCGGGTCAACCTGCTCTGGGCGTTCGGGTACAACGTGGTGCTGATCCCGCTGGCGGCGGTGGGGCTGCTGAACCCGATGCTGGCGGCGGTGGCGATGTCGCTGAGTTCTCTGCTGGTGGTGGGCAACAGCCTGCGGCTGCGGACCTGGCGGCCCGGACGGGGCGCGGCGGAGGGACGCGCGGGCGGCGGGCCGGGTGACGGCGGGCCATCGGGCGCGCCGCGGCGGGCGGCCCGGGCGCGGCGTTCGGCGGGTGCGGCGTGGTGAGCGGCGGGACGGAAGGCGGGCCGGGGATGGCGAGGCGGGTCGGGGCGGCCGGGCGGCCGGGGACGGTCGAGCGGCTGAAGGTGGTCGGGCCACCGGTGGCGGCGGCCGCGGTGGCGCTCGCGCTGCTCTCGGGCTGGACGGCGGTCGGCGGGGCCGGGACGGCGCGCCCGGTCGAGGTGCGACCGGGCTGGCTGCTGCTGCCCACGGCGGGCGGCGCACCGGCCACCGCCGCCTTCTTCACGATCCGCAACCCCGGCGACATACCCGACGAGCTCACCGCCGCCGACTGGGAGTTCGGCGGAAAGGTGACGCTGAAGCGGCATCTGCACCAGGGCGCCTCGGGCCGGTGGGAACCGGCCGCGGCGCTGCCGGTGCCGGAGCGCGGGGAGCTGGTGATGTCCCCGGAGGACGCCGATCTGATGATCACCAATCCGCCGCCGCTGAAGGTCGGGCAGTGGGTGGAGTTCACCCTCAGCTTCCGCAACAGCCCGCAGCTGCGGGTCAAGGCGGAGGTCCTGCCGCCCGGCGGGCGGCGCGGCAGCGGCTGAACCGGGCCGGCAGGGCTCCGTAGGGGATTGTCGGTGGGTTCCGGTAGTTTGTGCCCATCCTGAGGAGGGCGCCGGGAAAAGGTGGCGCCCGAACCAAGGGTGCTGTGCTTGTCTTTGTCCTGCCGTCCTGCCGTCATGCAGTCCTGCCGTCCTGCGGTTGAGCCGTCATTCGGCTCCGCCGTTCTGCCGTCGCGCCCTCGCGCCATCACTTCCAGGAGCGCTCCCATCAACACCGTGATACGCCGGTCCGCCCGCACCACCCTGGTCACCGCCGCCTGCGGCGCCGTCCTCGCCACCGGGCTCGCCGCGTGCGGCACCGTGCAGCAGCTCAGCGCCGCCGACAAGGTCTCCACCGCCTTCGACAAGCTCGGCCGGAGCAAGTCCTTCAGCGCCAAGCTGTCGGTCGACGCCACCGCCGAGCAGATCGAGGCCTTCGGGGCGGCCACCGGCGAGAAGATCGACAAGGAGACGGCGGCCGCTCTCACCGCCGTGAACCTGTCCGTCGCCTTCAGCGCGGACAAGCCGCTGAAGGACGTCCAGCCGTCCAAGGGCGCCAACGGCGAGGCCGCGAAGGCCGACCCGTCGCTCTCCTCCTCGGTCGCGCTCACCGGCAAGGGCGGGGCGTCGCTCTTCGAGCTGCGCCAGGTCGGCGACCGGGCCTACGCGCGGGCGGACCTCGCCGGCTTCGCCCGGCTCGTCGGCGAGGACGCCTCCGAGATCGACCAGCTGACCAAGAACCTGCCCGCGGCGCTGCAGGGCGCGCTGAAGGGCTCGTGGGTCTCCTTCGACGCGAAGCAGCTCCAGGAGCCCGGCGGCGCGGGCGGCACCGGGGCCTCCCCCGCCCCGACGCTGGACCCGAAGGCCGAGGAGGGCCTGACCGCGTCGCTGAAGGACATCCTCGACCACGACCTGTCCTTCGAGGACAAGGGGAAGCAGGACGGCAAGGAGCGGATCACCGTCACCGCCCCGGCCCGCAAGCTGACGGACGACCTGCTGAAGGCCTTCGCGCCGCTCGCCAAGGACGTCCCGAACCTCGGCAAGCTGCCGACGACCGCGCCGAAGGACGTGCCGGACCGCAACCTGGCCCTGGACCTCTACCTCGACGGCGGCGCGCTGTCCGCGATGACCTTCGACCTCGCCCAGCTGGAGGAGAAGCCCGCCCCGGGCAGCACCCTTCCGCTGCGGATCGCGTTCGGCAAGGACGCCCCGGCGGTCCAGGCACCCGCCGACGCCGCCACGATCAGCTCGGAGGAGATCGCCGGCCTGATCGGCGACTTCACCGCCGGGCTCGCCGCGGACGCCGCGGACGGCTCCGACGGCGCGGACTCCACCGCCCCCTGGGACGGCCCCGGCGACCCGGCCGAGCCGCTCACCGACGCCCAGGTGAAGGAGCTGACCGCCGGCGGCGCCATGAACGAGGAGCAGGTGCGGCTCTACAACAAGCTGGGCATGAGCTACCAGGACATCAAGGACCTCGCCGCCCTCGGTTCCTGACCCGTGAACCCGCCGCCGCCGGGCGCCCGTCTCCTCCACTGAGGGGGCTGCCCGGTCGGCGGGCGGCCTCGGCCCGTACCGACCGAGGAGTGTCCGTGAAGAAGATCAAGACCGCGGTGGCCGCCGCCGTGCTGGCCGGGGTCGCGGTGACGGCGACGCCCGCCGTCGCCTCCGCGGAGCCGATGCACTGCGTCAGCCCGACCTGGGGCGGGGAGTACCTCTGCGGCGGCGAGTACGGCCAGCCCGGCATCACGGAGTACGCCTACCGGGACGGGCGCCGCCAGGCGTTCGTCATCGGCACCGACCACGCCGTGTGGACGCGGTCGAGCAGCACGTCCGGCAAGAAGGGTTCCTGGACGTCGCTGGGCGGCTACCTGATCGGCGGGGTCGGCATCACCGCCTCCGACATGGGCAACGGCCGGTTCGAGATCGCCGCCAGGGGCACGGACGGCAACCTGTGGGCGCGGCGCCACGCCGAGAACGGCAGCTGGACCGCCTGGGCCCGGATCTCCTGACGCACACGTCCGCCGGGCGGCCCGGGGGAGACCCCTCGGCCGCCCGGCGGTCCGGGTCGGAACGCCCCCGCTACGCCGTCGGCAGGTCGAGGACGTCCTCCAGCGGCCGGCGCGGGGTGGCGGCGCCGGGCGGGCCGTAACCAACCCGCAGCACCAGCTGGACGTGGCCGGGCCCTTCGGCGGGGTCGCGCAGGCGCCAGCGCAGATCGGGCCACTCGACCGCCTGGTGCCACACCGTCAGCCGCAGCCCGTGCACGGTCAGCAGCAGCCAGATCCGCTCCAGGGCCTGCCCGGTGCGCAGCCAGTCCGCCGGGCCGTCGCCGGCCGTCGAGAGCGTGCAGAGCTGGGGCAGGGCCTCGAACCGCTCGGACGGCTGCACCGGCCCCTCGTGGTGGGGCGGGCGGCCGGCGAACTCGCGCATCGGCACCCGGGCGTCGTGGTCCTGCGGGCCGAGCACGGCGTACGGCAGTCCGTCGGACGCGGCGGCTCCGCCCGCGTCCGGGCGCAGCCACGTGCGGGTCTCGGCCTGCCGCTCCGGGTCGTGGGCGATCCGGTCCTCGGCCTCCGCGGTGACCTCCAGCACCCGGCGCACGCCGGCCTCCTCCAGCACCGCGAGCACCACGCCCTCGTCCTGCGCGGCGGCGATCAGCTCGGCGACGACCGCCTCGGGGACGTCCCGGTTGGTGAACGGCCGGCGGCTGGAGTGGCGCTCGGCGATCGCCGGGTAGAGGTCGCGGCCGAACGGCCCGGCCGCCGGGGCGGCGCCCGCCCCGGCACCCTCACGGCCGGGGGTCCCGGCAGGGGCGGAGAGGTCGAGCACGGCCAGCAGCCGCGGGTCGGCCGGATCGGGGAGCAGCCGCACCGGGCCGGAGCGGCCCAGCCGGGCGGCGGCGACCCGGAGGTTGAACAGGGCGGCGCCCGCCGCGATGTGCAGCGCGGCGCCGTTGGCGTCGGCGAGCGGGACGGAGCGGTCCGGATCGGCGAGCACCTCGACCCCGCCCCCGTCCGGGGTGGGGCGGAACCGCCACGGCTGGCTGTTGTGGAGCGAGGGGGCCGCGCCGCCGGCGGCGGCGAGCAGCCGCAGGTCGGCCGGAGTGAGGGCTGACTGGGTCATGATGTTCCTCTCCTTGCCTCGACGCCCCGGCGCCGGCCGCCCCGACACGGCGGGCGGACGGCCGGCCCGGCGGGGAGCGGCGGACGGACCTCCCGGTGCGGCCACGGGTCCCGGTACTCCCGAGCGTGCGCCGGGCCGGGCACCGGCGACAGGGTCCAACGGCCCGGATGCGGGGGCGTGTCCCCCCCGGGCGACGGCCGACGGTACGGCGGGCGGCTCAGTCGTGCGGAACGACCGCCACCGGTGCCTGGGCGTGGTGCAGCACGGCGTGCGCGACGCGGCCCAGCCGGGGACCGAGGTCGTGGGGGCGGCGCCGGCGGCCGACCACGACCAGGGCGGCGCCGACGGAGTCCTCGACGAGGGTGCGGGCGGCGCCGAGGCGTGCCTGCTCGACGACCTCGATGTCGGGGTGGCGCTCGCGGTGCGCGGCGAGCGCGGCGGCCAGGGACTTCTCCTCCGCCGCCTGGAGCTGGGCCATCTCGGTGCCGTTCGGCAGGAAGCCGACCACCGCGAAGGCGGGCGGCAGGTCCCAGCCGTGCACGGCGCGGATCCGGGCGCCGCGCAGCGCGGCCTCGCGGAAGGCGAAGTCGAGCACCGCGTCGTCGGGCGCGGTGGCCTCCACACCGACCACCACCTCGGCGGCCCCGGGCTCCCCGGCCGGCTCGGCGGCGGTCGCCGCCTCGGGCTCCGTCGGCCGGACGACCACCACGGGCACGGAGGCGCGCCCGGCCACCGCGATGCTCACCGAGCCGACCAGCAGCCCCTTGAAGCCGCCCAGCCCGCGCGAACCGAGGACCAGCAACTGGGCGTCCTCGGCGGCGGCCACCAGGCCGTCCACGGCGGCGTCCAGCACCACGTCGGTCCCGACGCTCAGCGCGGGGTAGCGGGCCTGGACGTCCTCGGCCGCCGTGGCCAGCATCCGCTGGGCGGCCACCGGCAGCTCCTCGGGGTCGGCGAAGGCGGCGCGGCCGTCGGTGAGCCACGGCCAGGCGTGCAGCAGCCGCAGCGGGGCGCCGCGTCGCAGGGCCTCCTCGGCGGCCCAGTGGGCGGCGGCGGTGCTCTCGGGCGATCCGTCGACTCCGGCCAGGACTGCGGGCGTCATGGGAGGTTCCTTCCGCTGCGGACCCGCCGGGTGGGCGGACCTCGGGGTGGCTGCCGGTCGGGGCCGGCCGGGTGCGCTGACGCACCGTCCGTCCCCTGTGACCACCCTGGTCCCGCGCGGGGCGGGCGGCCAGAGGCCGCAGGGCCCTTGGGCCAGGGTCCAAAGGCCCGTCGGGCGCCCCGGGCGCGCCGCGCGCCCGGCGTGCGGGCGGGCGCGCGCGGCGCGCGGGCCGCCGTCCGCACCGGTCCGGCGCGTGCATGACCGACCCCGGCGTTCCGCGCACATGCCTGCGGCACTAACGTGAATCCGACAATCCGACCGGTCGGCCGACCGGATACGGACCCGGACCAGCAGCACGGAACCACGAGGAGGACGCCGGTGGGCGGCGCGGAGGACACGCGGACGGGCACCGGCGGAGACCAGCGCGGACGGGCGGACGGCGCCCCGCCGCCCGACTGCCCCGCCCACGTCGGACCGGCCACCCCCGGTACGGCCCCCGCCGTCGCGGCACAGGCGGTCACGGCACAGGCCGCCGCGGCGCAGGCGGTACCGGCGCGGACCGCGACGACGCCCGCCGCCGGCCCGCGGATCCCGCAGCTGCGCCTGGACGAGCTGCTGGAGGAGCTCCAGTGGCGGATCGACGCGGCGCGCGGCACCCGTGACCGGGTGCACAGCCTGCTGGAGGCGGTGCTCGCGGTCGGCCGCGAGCTGGACCTCTCCCAGGCGCTGCACCGCATCGTCGAGGCCGCCGCCGACCTGGTCGACGCCCGCTACGCGGCGCTCGGCGTGATCGGCGCGGACGGCTACTCGCTGTCGCAGTTCCTGACGGTCGGGCTCACCCAGGAGGAGATCGACGCGATCGGCCCGCCGCCGACCGGCCGCGGCATCCTCGGCGAGCTGATCCGCGACCCGCAGCCGCTGCGCTGCCCGGTGCTCTCCGAGCACCCGGCCTCGGTGGGCTTCCCGTCGAACCACCCGCCGATGCACACCTTCCTCGGGGTGCCGGTGCGGGTGCGCGGCGAGGTGTTCGGCAACCTCTACCTGACCGACAAGCGCGGCGGCCTGGACTTCGACGCGGACGACGAGGCGGTGATCTCGACGCTGGCGGTGGCCGCCGGGGTCGCGATCGACAACGCCCGGCTGTACGAGGAGGCGCAGCGCCAGCAGCGCTGGCTGCGGGCGAGCGCGGAGATCACCCGCAGCCTGCTGTCGGGCGCGCCCCGGCTGGAGGTCGTGGAGCTGATCGCGCGCCGGGCCCGGGAGATCGCGGGCGCCGAGCTGGCCGACGTCTCGGTGGCGCTGGCCGAGCCGGGCGAGCGGGCCGCCGAGCTGACCGTGGAGGTGGCCCTGGGCGGCCGGGCGGAGGCCCGGCTCGGGGTGACGGTGCCGGTGGACGGCACGCTGTCCGGCGCCGCGTACGCCTCGGGCTCGCCGGCCACCAGCGACGAGCTGGAGCACGACGGGCGCTTCCCGGCCGGGCCGCCCGGGCGGTTCACCGGGCTGGGGCCGGCCGTGGCGGTGCCGCTGGGCACCGGCGAGGGCTTCGGGCGCGGTGTGCTGCTGCTGGCCCGCGAGAGCGGGCACCCGCCGTTCACGGCCGAGGAGACGGGCCCGCTGCTGGGCTTCGCCGACCAGGCCGCGCTCGCCCTGGAGCTGGCCGAACGGCGTCGGGACGCCGAGCAGCTGACCCTCCTGGAGGACCGCGACCGGATCGCCCGGGACCTGCACGACCTGGCGATCCAGCGGCTCTTCGCGACCGGTATGACGCTGCAGAGCGCGGGCCGGCTGATCGAGAGCCAGAGCGCGGCCGACCGGGTGAGCCGGGCGGTCGCGGACCTGGACGAGACCATCAAGATCATCCGCTCGACGATCTTCGGCCTGCGCGCCCACAACGAGCCGGACCGGGGGCTGCGCGCCCGCGCCACCCGCGCCGTCGGCGAGGCGCAGGCCACCCTCGGGTTCGCGCCGCGGCTCAGCATGGAGGGCCTGCTGGACACCGACGTGCCGCAGGAGCTGGCCGAGCACCTGATGGCCGTGCTCGGCGAGGCGCTCAGCAACGCCGCCCGGCACGCCCGGGCGAGCCGCGTCGAGGTGGCGCTGCGCGCGGCCGGCGGGACGGTGACGCTCACGGTGACCGACGACGGCGTGGGCGTCCCGGCCGGCGGGCGCCGCAGCGGGCTGCGCAACCTCGCCGAGCGCGCCGACCGGGCGGGCGGCACCTTCGAGCTGCTCCCGGCCGACGGCGGCGGCACCCGGCTGGTCTGGCAGGCCCCGCTGGGCGTCTGACAGCGGCGCGGACCGGGCCTCGGGCCCCCTCGGGGCGCCGGGCCCGGCCAGAACGGGCCCCGGGCCGGGACGGGCCTCAGGCCAGGACAGGCCCCGGGCCAGAATAGGTCTCAGGCCGGGACGGGCCTCAGGCCGCGTCGGGCGTCAGGTGCCGGCCGACGACCAGTTCCGGGGCGATGCGGATCTCCGCGCGGGCGCCGGCGTCCGGGGACGGCGGGCGGACCTCGGCGCGGCCGAGGACGGTGACGCACCAGCCGGTACCGTCCGTGCCGTCCACCTCGTCGGCCTCGAAGGCGATCACCGCGCCCTCCACGGCGCGCGCCAGTTCGGAACCGGCCGTGGTGGAGAGCAGCACGCCGCCGAGCGCGTCCAGCCGGAAGCGGACCGGGAGGACGGCGGGCAGCGCGCCGACGGTGTAGACCACGCGGCCCACCCCGGTGCGGGCCAGCAGCTCCAGCGCCCGGGTCTCGTCGAGTTCGCGCGCCTGGCGGGGCTGCGGCCGGACCCGGGGCTCGACCTGCACGGACGCGGCTTCAGGATCGGCGTTCATACCAGCGATCGTCGCCCGCGGCGCCCGGACGGGGCGAGGGCCGATGGTCCCGCCGAGGGTCCCACCCGGCCTACGGCGAAAGGCCCTGGGGCCGGCACACCCACGCGGGGCCGGTGCGCGTACCCGGGGCCCGCGAACCCCTCGGGCCCGCCCGCCCCCGGGCAGCGGGCGCCCCCGGGCAGCGAGCGGCCCCGGTCACCTCAGGCGGGCGGGCGACCGGGGCCGGGTCGGGGGCGACGGCGTCAGCCGCGCGGGCCGTGACCGAGGACGCGCGGGTGGTGGGCCGACCGGTCGGCGGCGGCCGACTGGCGCAGCTCGGTGGCGATCAGCGCCGCCTGCACCCGCCGCTCGACGCCGAGCTTGGCGAGCAGCCGCGAGACGTGGTTCTTGACCGTCTTCTCGGCGAGGAAGAGCCGCTCGCCGATCTGCCGGTTGGTCAGCCCCTCGCCGATCAGGGCGAGCACCTCCTGCTCGCGCGCGGTCAGCTCCGGGCCGCCGCCGGACGGCTGCGCGGGCTCGGCCTCGCTGCGCAGCCGGTTGAGCAGCCGGGTCGCGGCGCCGGGGTCGAGCATCGAGCGGCCGGAGGCGACGGTGCGCACGGCGGCGACCAGGTCGGTGCCGCTGATCTGCTTGAGCACGTAGCCCGCGGCGCCCGCCATCACGGCGTCGAGCAGCGCCTCCTCGTCGTCGAAGGAGGTGAGCATCAGGCAGGCGAGGTCGGGCATCCGGGAGCGCAGCTCGCGGCAGACGGCCACGCCGTCGCCGTCGCCGAGGCGCACGTCCAGGACGGCGACGTCCGGGCGCAGCGCGGGGATGCGGACCAGCGCCTGCTCGGCGGTGCCGGCCTCGCCGACCACCTCCAGGTCGGGCTCGCCGTCCAGCAGGTCGTGCACGCCGCGGCGCACCACCTCGTGGTCGTCCAGCAGGAACACCCTCACCGGTGCCGGCGTCCCGTTCCCGGCCGTCTCGCTCGCCATGTCGTGGCTCCACCCTCTCCGTGCCCGGCACACCACACGCCGGGTCCATCGCATCATGCCGTACCACCCGGGCCCCGCCCAGGGTCCAACGGCCCCATTGCGGTCCCCGGCGCCGCCGGTCCCCGGGGCTACGGGTCCTCGACGCTACCGGTCCTTGAGCGCGCCGAGCACCCGCTCCACCGCACCGAAGGCGACGGCGCTGTCGAGCGGGTTGGAGTAGGTGCGCGACCAGGTGATCAGCCCGCCGCGCACCCGGGCGAACACCACCATGTCGAGGGTGAAGCGCTTGCCGGTGGCCAGGACCTCGCCGTGCAGCCGGTACTCGGCGACGGCCAGCTCGGGGTCGGTGGTGCCGTGCACGGAGACGTGGTCCACGGCGTCGAAGCGCTGCATGGCCGCGCCGCGCCGCAGGTGCTCGACGAAGGCCTCCCGGCCGGGCTGCTGCGGGGGGACGCCGGGCAGCAGGTAGGGCAGTTCGAAGACGGAGTCGGTGGTGACCAGGTCGGCCACCGCCGGGTCGGGGCCCTTGCCCATGAGTTCGACGAACTGCCGGAGCACTTCGCTCGGCGCGGGGGTGGCGGTCATCGGACGCTCCTCTCGACGGGCCGGGTCCTCGCCCCGGTCGCCTGATTGATATCCGGACCTGCCACGGCTCAGCAAGGGTTCGGCGGAAGAACGGTGACGTTTCGTCAGGCGCGGGCCCGGCGGGCGTTGCCGAGTCCGATGAGCAGGAAGGCGGTGGAGACCGCGACCGCGCTGCCCGCGGCGGCGGCCAGGCGGGGCGCGAGCGGGCCGCCGCCGGAGAGCAGGATGGAGACGGCGCCGAGCGAGGCGATCGCCAGGCCGACCAGCAGCCAGCCGAGCAGGGCGCGCGGCGAGGGGCGCACCGGGGCGGGCGCCGGGTTCGGGTCGATCAGGGCCCAGCGCACGGCCTCCTCGCGCTGTTCGATGCGGCTCTGGAGGTGGGCGCGGACGCGCATCAGGACGCCGGCGACCAGGCCGGCGAGGGCGATCTCGGCGGCGGGCTGCCAGGCGGGGACGGCCAGCAGCAGGCCGCCGGCCATGGCCAGACAGGCCCACCAGGTCACGCAGGCGGCCGCGGCGGTGCGGGCCGAGCGGGGGCGGTCCGCGCCGGCCTGGAGGTCGGCGATGGCGGGCAGGTACCAGACGCAGCCGGACGCGGTGATCGCGGCGGTGCCGATGGCCAGGACGATGTGGGACATGGTGACGGCTCTCCTCAAGCCTCGGGCGGTTCGGAGGGGGAGCCGCTCCCGCCCGCCCGGGGGCGACGCGCGGGCGGGAGCGGCGTTCTGCGGGTCGGGCCGTCAGCGGCCGTCGGCCGTCAGCCGTCGCCGTCCGGGCGGCCGGGAGCCCGGCCGTCGGAGGCGGCGGCGCCGAGTGCCCGGGCGCGGCGCGGCGCGGGCTCGTCGTACGCGGCGGGGATCACCCCGACCAGGTGCTTGGCGCGCTCGCCGTGGTGGTCCAGGTGGTCGCGGGCGGCGATCTCCGGGTGGTGCAGGTCGAAGGCCGGGGATTCGGAGCGGATCCGCGGCAGGGTGGTGAAGTTGTGGCGCGGCGGCGGGCAGGAGGTGGCCCACTCCAGGGAGCGGCCCCAGCCCCACGGGTCGTCGCTGGTGACCCGCTCGCCGTACTTGGCGGTCTTCCAGACGTTGTAGAGGAACGGCAGGAGCGACAGGCCCAGCAGGAAGGAGCCGATGGTGGACACCGTGTTGAGCGTGGTGAAGCCGTCGGCGGCCAGGTAGTCGGCGTAGCGGCGGGGCATGCCCTCGGCGCCGAGCCAGTGCTGGACCAGGAAGGTGGTGTGGAAGCCGATGGTCAGCGTCCAGAAGCAGATCCGGCCGAGCCGCTCGTCGAGCATCTTGCCGGTCATCTTGGGCCACCAGAAGTGGAAGCCGGCGAACATCGCGTAGACCACGGTGCCGAACAGCGTGTAGTGGAAGTGCGCGACGACGAAGTAGGAGTCGGAGACGTGGAAGTCGATCGGCGGGGCCGCGAGCAGCACGCCGGTCAGGCCGCCGAACAGGAAGGTGACCAGGAAGCCGACCGTCCACAGCATCGGTGTCTCGAAGCTCAGTGAGCCCTTCCACATGGTGCCGACCCAGTTGAAGAACTTCACGCCGGTGGGCACCGCGATCAGGAAGGTCATGAACGAGAAGAACGGCAGCAGCACTTGTCCGGTGACGTACATGTGGTGCGCCCACACCGTGACCGAGAGGCCGGCGATGGCGACGGTCGCGGCGATCAGGCCGGAGTAGCCGAACATCGGCTTGCGGCTGAAGACCGGGATGACCTCCGAGACGATGCCGAAGAAGGGCAGCGCCAGGATGTACACCTCGGGATGGCCGAAGAACCAGAACAGGTGTTGCCAGAGCATGGCCCCGCCGGAGGACGGGTCGAACACGTGCGAGCCGAACTTGCGGTCGCACTCCAGGGCCAGCAGCGCGGCGGCCAGCACCGGGAAGACCAGCAGCACCAGGACCGAGGTGAGCAGCACGTTCCAGCAGAAGATGGACATCCGGAACATGGTCAGGCCCGGGGCGCGCATGCAGATGATCGTGGTGATGAAGTTGACCGCGCCCAGGATGGAGCCGAAGCCGGACAGCGTCACGCCCATGATCCACATGTCGGCGCCGACGCCGGGCGAGTGGATCGCGTCGGACAGCGGCGCGTAGAGGAACCAGCCGAAGTCGGCGGCGCCCTGCGGGGTCGCGAAGCCGGCGGCCGCGATCAGCGAGCCGAACATGAACAGCCAGTAGGCCAGCATGTTCAGGCGGGGGAAGGCGACGTCGGGGGCGCCGATCTGCAGCGGCATGATCCAGTTGGCGAAGCCGGTGAACAGCGGCATCGCGAACAGCAGCAGCATCACCGAGCCGTGCATGGTGAACGCCTGGTTGAACTGCTCGTTGGAGAGGATCTGCGTCCCCGGCCGGGCGAGTTCGGCGCGCATGACCAGGGCGAGGATGCCGCCGATCAGGAAGAACCCGAACGACGACACCAGGTACATGGTGCCGATCGTCTTGTGGTCTGTGGTCGTCAGCAGCCGGACCAGGGAGGAGCCGGGTCGTTTGACCCGTGCCGCTCCCGGTCGGGCGGCGGACGGCGGCAGCGCGCTGTCGCCCTGTGCCTCGATGGCGCTCAAGGACGCACTCCTTCGAAAACTTCTGCGGATGGATGGCGATCCATGATCGGAACGCACCATCCGTGCGCCCTAGGGCCGTTGGACCCAGCGGGCCGGGGCCGGTGGGCCTCGGATCCGGGCCCCGGGGAGGGACCACTGTCCGCCCCGCCCGCGGGACCGGCCGGCCGGGCTCCGGCCACGGCCGGGGGAAGCACGAAAAACCGGCGCGGCCTGGAGAGTTGTCGTTCTCCAGGCCGCGCCGGCGGGGCGCGGAGCCGTTCCTCCGCGCCGGGGTCCCGGTGTGCCGCGGCCGCCCGTCCGGAGGGGGCGCGCGCGGTTCCCGGGACCCCCGGTCGGGGCCCGCGTCGGGGGCGGATCGATCGCGGGCCCGGGGTCAGGAGGCGGCGCCCGTGCCGGCGACGAGCCGGTAGCCGGCCACCAGGTCGGGCTGGATGGCCACCGTGTGGTCCATCGAGGCGTTCACCCAGGGGCTCAACAGGGCGCGGTAGCGGGCCAGTCGGGCGGGGTCGGTGACCGGGCGGGCGAAGCCGGTGACCACCACGCTCCAGCCGAGCCGGGTCACCGGGTCGATCGCGTCCGCCTCGTAGGCGACCACCACGCCGGTGTCCTCGCGACCCTGGGCGGCCGCGGTCAGGGCGGCGCCGTCGTGCGTGCGGATCACGATGGTGTCGTCGACCAGGAGGTGGTTCACCGGGCGGATCGCGGGCAGCGCCCGCACCGTGAACACGATCCGGCCGAACGGCGCGCCGCCCAGCAGCCTCAGCGCCTCGGCCCGTTCGAGCGGCACCAGTTCGCGCGGCGGCGCCTCCAGGGGCGTGCGGGGGCGTCCCACCGTCGCGGTGCGGCGGTTCTGCGGCTGCCGGCCGGCCGCGCGGCGCCGCTCGCGCAGCCGGCGGCGCACGGAGTCGTCGCTCACGAGGCGGCCGCGATCAGTCCGAGGCCGCCGTCGAAGCGCCGGTAGAGCACCCGGCCGCGTCCGGAGCCGGGCTGGGCGAAGAACAGGTAGGGCAGTTCGGTGGCGGCCAGCCGCGCGGCGGCCTGGTCCTCCGTCAGCTCCGGTGCCCCGCAGGGGCTGAGGGTCAGCGGGACGGCCGGGCGGGTCGGCGGTCCGGCGGCCACCGTGCGGGCCAGCCGGTAGCCGGTCGGGCCGACCCGGTAGACCACCGCGTCGGTCTCGGTGGCCGGGTCGGTGAACAGGTGGATGTCGTAGTCCATCGCGTCCATGGTCCGGGCGGCGGCGTCCGGCGAGCACCACACCAGCTGGGCCCGCTTGCGCCGGACGATGCGCGGCGGCCCGGCGGGGTCCGGGAGTCCGGCGCGCGCGACGGCGGCCGGCGGCCCGTCCGGCGCCCCGGGCGCGACGGTGGTCAGCAGCGCGCGGGTGCGGATGCGGCGCGGCCACGGCCGGGGCGTCCAGCCCGAGGTGACGGCGGCCATCCGCACGCGCAGGCCCTCGGTGAGCCGGTCCAGCGCCTCGCCGAGGTCGGCGGCGGCCTCCTGGACGCGGATCCGCCGGCCGTCCACCTCGGCGTTGACCTGGGTCAGCACACCCGCCCGGTCCGCGCCGCCCGGGGAGGCCGCCGCGCCGAGCGTCGCGACCCGCACCCGCAGGGATTCCACCAGGGCGTCCGCCCCGCCCACCACGGCGGCGATCCGGGCTCTCGCGTCGGCCGCGAAGCCCCGCGAAATCCCCTCGCACACCCGCACCGTGACCAACTCGCCCACCTCAGGCCTCTTCCCGTTCCGCCACACTCTGGTCCTGCCGCGCCGACCCGCTCCCGGCGGCCCCGTACTGCGGCGCGGCGATCACGATCCCTCCCCGGCACCCCGCCCACAAGGGCCGAACGGCCCCATCGGCCCGCGCCCACCGGCCCGGTCGTACCCGTCGCACCCCGGCACCCCGGGCCCGGCGCGGCCGTCGGGCCGTGGCATCATCGGCCCATGACGGCCCCTGAAGACCAGTCCGCGTACTGGAACTCCACAGGAACCACCAAGATCTTCGGCCATCCCCTGCACCCCGCCTGGACGGCGCGCCTCGCCCGGGACGCCGCCCTGCTGGACTACGGGTGCGGCTACGGCCGGCTCGCCGGCGAGCTGGCCGCGCTCGGCTTCACCGACATCGCGGGCGTGGACGTGGCGCCCGAGCCGGTCGCCCGGGCCCGCGCCGAACAGCCCGCCGCCCGCTTCACGGTCCTCACCGACCCGCCGCGCACCGGGTTCCCGGACGGCGGCTTCGACGCGGCCTTCCTGTTCGCCGTACTCACCTGCGTGCCGGACGACGCGGCGCAGCACGCCCTGGTCACCGAACTGCACCGGGTGCTGCGCCCCGGCGGCCTGCTCCTGGTCAGCGACTACCTGCTCCAGCCGGACGCGCGCAACCAGGAACGCTATCGGCACTCCGAGGAGCGCTTCGGCACCTTCGGCGTCTTCGCGACGAGCGACGGCGCGGTCTGCCGCCACCACACCCGGGAGCGGCTGCGGGAGCTGTTCGCCGGGTTCGAGCCGCTCGACGAGCGCGAGCCCGCGGTGTCCACCATGAACGGCCGGCCCGCGGTGGCCACCCAACTGCTCCTCGCCCGGCGGTAGTCGGCACGGGTGGTCCGCACAAGTGGTCCGCGCAGAGGAGACCGCCCCCGCCGAAGGGCGGGGGCGCGGCGGATCGTGCGGGCCGGCGTCACAAAGATGGGGGCCCGTCCCCCATGCCCCGGCGGCCGCCGCGGCGACAGGATCAGCGGTGAGGGCAGCGCCTTCGACGGCAGCGCGGCCCTCTCCCGGCATCGGAGGTGCGGTGGTGGCTGAGGTGGACGCCGTGCGCAGCACGCGCCTCGACGGGGGCGCCGGACCGGATCAGGGCCCGGTCGCAGCGGCGGTCCCCCCGGCCACACCGTTCCCGCACACTCCGATGCCCGGCGACTTCCCGGTACCACCACCCGCACCACCCGCACCGCCCACGGGATCCGCGCGGCCCGGACCGTCCGGGCCGCCGGAGCCGCCCCGGCCCCTCCCCTCCCCCGCCCAGACCCCCCGCTCCCACCCCGGCCGTCTCCGGTCCCCCCGTGCCGGCGGCCCCCCGTGGTGGGAGCGGGGCCTGACGCCGGGCCGGCCGCTGCCGGCCGCCCGCCCGGACTGGGCCGCCTTCACCGAGGCCGCCGTGGCGGCCGCGCCGGTGCGCCCGATGGTGCCGCGCGCCGCCTACCCGGGCCTGAGCGGCTTCGCGCTCGTGCTGCAGCCCTTCGCCGACCGCGCGCAGGTGCGGCTGCTGACGGCGCTCACCCCGGCCGTGCGCGCCGCCGACCAGCTGGGCCGGATCGACCTGACCGCGCTGCGCGCCGAGTTCACCGCACGGCTGACCGAGCGGCTGGCCCGGATCGCCGCGCGCACCCTCGTCCTGGAGCTGCACACGGCCCGCGCCACCGGGCGGCTGGCCGGCGGCACCCCGCAGGAGCGGTTCCGCTCGTTCCTCGCGCTCACCGCCCGCCGCGAGGGCCTGGCGGCGCTGCTGCGCGACTACCCCGTGCTGGCCCGGCTGCTGGCCCGGGCCTGTCTGGACGCCGCAGACGCCCACGCCGAGCTGCTCGACCGGTTCGCCGCCGACCGGCCCCTGCTGGTCGCCGGGCTGCTGCGCGGCCGCGACCCGGGGTCGCTGGTCGCCGTCACCGCCGGCGCGGGCGACCGCCACCGGCGCGGCCGGGCGGTCGCCGTGCTGCACTTCGCCAACGGCACCGCCGTCGTCCACCGGCCCCGCCCGCCCGCCGCGCACCGGCACTTCAACACGCTGCTCGGCTGGTACGGCGGACGGCCCGGGGTGCCCCGGCTGCGCGCGCTGGGCCTGCTCGACCGGGGCACCCACGGCTGGACCGAGTACGCCGAGGCCCGCCCCTGCCTGACCCACTTCGACGTCGAGCGCTTCTACCGGCGGCAGGGGGCGCTGCTCGCCCTGCTGCACGTCCTGGACGGCACCGACCTGCACTTCGAGAACCTGGTCGCCTGCGGGGACCAGCCGGTGCTGGTGGACGTCGAGACGCTGTTCCACCCGCCGGCGGGCGGCCCGGACGCCCGGCCCGCTAGCGCCGGGGACCCGGCGGCCCGCGCGCTCGCCGAGTCCGTGCACCGGGTCGGCCTGCTGCCGCAACTGCTGATCGGCGACGACGGCGCCGTGGACGTCTCCGGCATCGGCGGGGGCTCCACCGGGCGGCGGCCGTCCCCCGTCGACGGCGTGGACTGGACGGCCGCCGGCACCGACGAGATGCGCCTGGTGCGCCGCCCCCGCCCGTTCGGCGAGGCGCACAACCGGCCCCGGCTGGACGGCGCGCCCGTCGAACCGGCCGAGCACACCGAGTCGCTGGTGGCCGGCTTCCGCGCCGGGTACACCGCGCTCGTCGAGGGCCGGGACGAACTCACCGGCCCGCGCGGCCTGCTGCGCTGCTTCGCGAACGCCGAGGTGCGGGTGGTGCCGCGGGCCACCCGGGTCTACGCCCGGCTGCTCGACGAGTCGACCCACCCGGACGTGCTGCGCGAGGCGGGCGCCCGGCAGGCCGTGCTGGAGCTGCTGCGCACCGACGCGGTCGACGACCCGGGCCACCCCGGGCTGGCCGAGCACGAGATCGCCGACCTGTGGAGCGGCGACGTCCCGCTGTTCACCGCCCGGCCCGGCGCGCGCGACCTGTGGACCTCCGACGGCCGCCGGCTGGCCGGCGAACTGGCCGAGGCGGGGCTGGCCCGGGTCGAGGCCAAGCTCGCCGCGCTCGGCGCCGTCGACCGCAAGGACCAGGAGTGGATCGTCCGGGCGGCCATGGCGGGCGCCGCCGGCACCCCCGCCCACCGGCCCGGGCGCCCGGTGCCCGAGAACGTCTGGGCCACCGCTCCCGAGCCCGAACGGCTGCTGGCCGCCGCCCGGGGCCTCGGCGACCAACTGGTCGCGGCCGCCTACCAGGACCGCTCCCGCACCAACTGGCTCGGTCTCGAACTGCTCGCCGACCGCTACTGGCGGGTGCGGCCGCTCGGCGCGGACCTGGCCGGCGGCTACACCGGCACGGCGCTGTTCCTCGCCCAGCTCGCCGCGCTCACCGGGACCGGGCGCTACGCCGAGGTCGCCCGCCGGGCCCTCGCGCCGCTCCCCGGGCTGTTCGACTCGCTCGCCGCCCACCCCGACCACCCGGCCGCCGTCGGCTCCGGCGCCTTCGCCGGCCTCGGCGGCATCGCCTACGCGCTCACCGAACTCGCCCGCCTGCTCGACGATCCGCCGGTCGCGGCGTGGAGCGGCCCGGCGGTGGCGCTCACCGCGGCCGCCGCCGAGCGCGAGGACGACCCCGGCGTGCACAGCGGTACCGCCGGGGGGCTCGCCGCGCTGCTCGCCGTGCACGCGGCGGGCGCCGGTGGCGGCGGCGCGGCCGCGGTGAGCGCCGGCGCCGCACTGGCCGCCGCCGCGCGCTGCGCCGAGCGGCTCGCCGCCCGCCCCGCCCCGGCCGCCACCGGTTTCGCCCACGGCTCGGCCGGCGTCGGCTGGGCCCTGCTGCGCTACGCCCAGGCCGTCGGCGAGCCCGCCGAGGGCCCGCACCACCGGGCCGGGCTGGCCGCCCTGCACGCCGCCACCGCCGTCCGCTCGCGCGAGGGCTCCTGGTGCCGGGGGCGCCCCGGCGTGGCGCTCGCCGTGGTGGACAGCCCGCTCGCGCTCGCCGACCGCCGGCTCGCCGACTGGGCCCAGCGCGCCGTACGGAACACCGCGCGGGCCGCGCCGCTCGGCGACCACAGCCTCTGTCACGGCGAGTCGGGCGTGCTGGAACTGCTCGGCCGGCACGGACCCGCCGCCGGCCGTACCCCGTGGGTCCGCCGGGCCGGGGCACTGCTGGCCGCCGTCGACCAGGACGGCCCGCGCTCGGGCACCCCCGACCACGTCCCCCACCCCGGGCTGCTCACCGGCCTGGCCGGGATCGGGCACGGGCTGCTCCGCCTCGGCTTCCCCGACCAGGTGCCGCCCGCCCTGCTGCTGCGCCCGTGGGCCCCGGCCGCGGCGCGCCCCCGGCCGGCCGCCCCGCGCCCCCCCCCCCGCCGGCGCCCCGGCGGACCCGGGCCGCCCGGCGGGCCGCCCCCGCGCCCCCCCCGCCGGTCGGCACCGCCTACCGGCAGGGCGAG
>NZ_JBEOWI010000081.1:0-30387 GCF_040296005.1 Kitasatospora sp. NPDC002551
CCGGACACGGCGGCGGCCCGCTGTTCGCGGCCGGCGCCGTGCTCGGCACCGGCGCCGCGGCGGCGCTCTGCGGCCGCGCCGGGCGCTGGTGGGTCGTCATCGCCGCGCCGCCGGTGGCCCTGGCCGCCCGGGCCGGTACCGCCTACCTCGCCGACCGCGAGACCCTGCGGGGCAACGCGCTCGCCTCGGCGGCGGTGCGCTGGGTGGTCGGCGCGTTCCCGGTGATGGCGGCGGCGGTGGTGGCCGGGCTGCTGGTGGTCGCGGTGCGGGCGCTCCTCGACCGGCGCGCCCGCCCGGACCGGCGCGCCGACGACCGGCACCGGCGGCGGACCGCCGGCCCGCAGAGCACCGCGCCCGCGGCCCCCGCGCCCCCGGCCGCCGCGCCTCCGGCCCCCGTACGCCCGACCCCCGTCCCCGACCGGAGGAGCCGCCGTGGCTGAGCCCCGCACCAGCCGGCTGGCCGTCGCCGGCCGCGTCCTCGCCGGCACCGTCTCGGTGGCGGTCTTCGGCGCGAGCGGCTTCACCTGGTACGAGTACCGGCAACTCGACGCCGGCGTGGTCAAGTCGGGCGCGCTCACCGAGGCCCGGAAGAACGCGCCGCCGCACCTCGACGCGTCCGTCAACCTGCTGCTCATCGGCCTCGACAGCCGCAAGGACATGGACGGCAACGACCTCCCCAAGGAGTTCGTCGAGGAGGAACTGCACGCCGGCTCCAGCGAGATCGGCGGCTACAACACCAACGCGCTGATCGTCCTGCACATACCGGCGAACGGCGGCAAGGTGACGGCGCTGTCGGTCCCGCGCGACGACTACGTGCAGACCGTCGGCGCGGACGGGAAGATGCACAAGATCAAGGAGGCGTACGGGATCGCCAAGGAGACGGCCGAGCAGAAGCTGGGCGGCAAGGGCCTGTCCAAGGCGGAACTGGAACGGCAGAGCCGCGAGGCCGGGCGGGCCGCGACCCTCCAGACCGTGCAGGCGTTCCTCGGCATCCCCATCGACCACTTCGCGGAGGTGAACCTGATCGGCTTCTACGACATCGCCAAGGCCGTCGAGCCGATCCAGGTCTGCCTCAACAACCCGGTCGACGACCCGATCGTGGCCCGGACGGCGAACCACGAGGGCGGCGGGACCGGGCTCAGGCTCCCGGCGGGCGTCAGCTCGCTCGACGCCCGGCAGGCGCTGTCGTTCGTCCGCCAGCGCCACCACCTGAAGAACGGCGACCTGGACCGGACCCACCGGCAACAGGCCTTCCTCTCCTCGGTCGTGTACAAGCTCAAGCAGCAGGGCGTGGTCAACGACCTCGGGCAGCTCCAGCGGCTGTTCGAGGTGGTGAAGAAGGACGTGGTCATCGACGACCGCTGGAACGTGCTGGACTTCGCCCAGCAGGCGCCCAACCTCACCGGCGGCAACGTCGAGTTCAACACGCTGCCGATCACCGGGTTCAGGACGATCGGGGGCCAGGAGGTCAACACGGTCGACCCGGACCAGATCAAGCGCATCGTGAAGCAGCTGTTCGGGCACGAGCCCCCGCCGCCGGCCGCCTCCGAGGAGCCCGCGCCGGCGGCGGTCCCGGCGCAGCAGCCCGCTGCCGCGCCGACCGTCACGCCGACCGTCACGCCGACCGTCACGCCGAGCGGTGCGCGGTCCGTCGCCCCCACCCGCACGCCCGCCCCCGCCCGCACGACGACCACCCCGGCCCCGTCCGCCTCCGCCACCACGGCCCCGCCCACCGCCGAGCCGACCCCCGACCTCCCGATGCAGGGCCCGGCGGTCAGGGCGGGTGGCATCCCCTGCGTGGACTGAGGCGGGACGGCCGGACGGCCGAACCCGCCTCCGCCCTCACCTTCGCGCCGGCCCGCTGTCTCGCCGGCCACCCGGCGCCGGGTGGTCTTCGCCGACCGGATCGGCCCGGCGCTCGCCTGAGGCCCGGGCGCCGGGTCCGGGCGGCACGGGACGACCCGGGCGGGGAACCGCGGTGCGGGGCCGGGCGTCTTGGGACGGGAGACGAGGGGCCGGAGTGGCGGATGGGGGAGCGGGTGGGCCGGGCGGGCTGGCGGGTGTGGGCGCGGCGGGCGCTGCTGGGGGTGTGCGGCGCCGTGCTGGCCGGGTCGGCGGCGCTGGTGGCCGTCCGCCTCGGCGGGTGGGACGACGGGACGTGGCTGGCCCTCGCCGTGGTCGGGCTGCCGTACGCGGCGGTCGCCGGCGTGGTCGCGCTCGGCGTGCTGCTGGCGCTGCGCTCGTGGTGGCCGGCGGCGCTGGCCGGTGTCCTGGTGGCCGTGCAACTCGTCTGGCTGATACCGAGGTTGGTGCCGGAGGGCGGCGGTGCTCCGGCGGCCGACGCGCCGCGGCTGCGGGTCGCGACGAGCAACGCCTTCAAGGGCCGGGCCGACGCGGCGGAACTCGTCCGGCTGGTGCGCGAGCAGCGGGTCGACGTGCTGGCGATGGAGGAGTTCGGTCCGGGGGCCGCCGAACGGCTGGACCGGGCGGGGATCGCCGAGGTGCTGCCCTACCGGGAGCTGCGCCCGGGCCGGGACACCGTGCTCTACTCCCGGCTGCCGCTGACCCCGCTGGACGGTACGGCCTCGCCGGCGGCCCGGGACGAGGTGGCGGCGGAGGTCGTGGTCGGCGGACGCACCGTCCGGCTGACGGCCGTGCACACCTACTACCCGATGGGCGACGCCGGCCGCTGGGCGGAGGACTTCGACGGATTGCGGGCGGCGGTGGCCGGCGCCGCCCGCAACGCCGTCCTGCTGGGGGACTTCAACGCCACGCTCGACCACGCGCCGATGCGCGCGCTGCTCGGCACCGGCCTCACGGACAGCCACGCCGAGCTGGGGCGCGGCGTCGCGCCGACCTGGCCGGAGTCCACCACCTCCTTCTCGGGCCTGTGGCCGGTGATCCAGATCGACCACGTGCTGCACGGGGAGGCGCTGCGCGCGGTGTCGGTGACGGAGCACACGGTGCGCGGCACCGACCACCGCGCGGTGGTCGCCGAACTGGCGGTCACCGGCTGACGCGGCGTCCGGCGGTCCTTCCTTCCGGGACGTCCCCCTCGGTGCCGCCGTCCCCGGCCGGCGCGCGATCGGTGGCCCGCCAGAAGGCGAGCGCGAGCAGGCTGACGCCGCCGCCCAGCCAGCAGACCGCCGTCCAGCCGCCGCGCTCGTAGACGAGGGTGGAGACGATCGCACCGAGCGCGCTGCCGACCGAGTAGAACAGCATGTACCCGGCGGTCAGCCGGCTGCGTGCCTCGGGGCGGACCTGGTACAGCAGGTGCTGGTTGACCACGTGCACGGACTGCAGGCCGTAGTCGATCACCACCATGGCGAGCACCAGCCACCAGACCGAGTGCGGCAGCAGCGCGGCGAGCGGCCAGGAGACGAGCATCGCGGTGAGCCCGATCGCCAGGGTGCGCCGGGCCCGCCCGCGGTCGGCCTGCCGGCCGGCGTGCCCGGCGCCGAGCGCGCCGGCGGCGCCGGCCAGGCCGAAGAGCCCGATCGCGGTGTGGCTGAGCTCGAACGGCGGCGCGGCGAGCGGCAGCACCATCGGGGTGAGCAGCACGGTGACGGCGGTGAAGACGAGCAGCGCGAGTCCGGCGCGGACCCGGAGCACGGGCACCTCGGCGAACAGGGTGAACACCGAACCGACCAGCCGCGGGTAGCGGACGCGTTCCGCCCGCCGGCGCGGTTCGGCCGGGACGACCGAGGCGAGGACGACGGCCGTCGCGCCGGTGGCGACGGCGGAGACGACGTAGACGGCGCGCCAGCCGGCGAGGTCGCCGATGGTGCCGGCGACGGTGCGGGCGAGCAGGATGCCGACCACGATGCCGCTGGTGACGGTGCCGACGACGCGGCCCTGGTCGGCCGGGTCGGCGAGGGAGGCCGCGTGGGCGACCATCACCTGGGCCACCACGGCGAGCACCCCGACCGCCGCCATGGCGAGCAGCATCAGCGGCGCCGAGGGGGCGAGGGCCACGGCGCCGAGCGCGACGACGGACAGGCCGAGCTGGGCGGTGATCAGCATCCGGCGGTCGAGGTGGTCGCCGAGCGGGACGAGCAGCACCAGGCCGACGGCGTACCCGATCTGGGTGAGGGTGCCGACCAGGCCCACCGTCGCGCGGCCGATGCCGAGGTCGTCGGCGATGAGGTCGAGCAGGGGCTGGGCGTAGTAGACGTTGGCGACGGCCAGACCGCTGGCGACGGAGAACAGCCAGGCGACGGCGGGGGAGAGCCGGCGGGCGGGGGCAGGCACGGGGGAGTGCTCCTTCGGGACGGCGTGACATCCAGGAGTGGTTTCAAAGTGCCACTGCCATACCCTCGCACGGCGAGGTTTCATTAAGCAACCACAAGGGGGCCGGAGGGCGGCGCGATAGGGTTGCACGGTGAAACCCGCTCCCCCGGGAGCGCGGAACCGCAGGCGAGAGAGGAGCGGCGCGTGCCCAAACGCACCTCGCACGAGGGTTCGTCCTGCCCGGTCGCCCGGCCGCTGGACGTCCTCGGCGACGGCTGGACGCTGCTGATCGTCCGTGACGCCTTCGACGGGCTGCGCCGCTTCGGGCAGTTCCAGAAGAACCTCGGCCTGGCGAAGAACATCCTCTCCGCCCGCCTCGCCAACCTGGTCGCCAACGGCGTCTTCGAGCTGGCCCCGGCCGCCGACGGCAGCCCGTACCAGGAGTACGTGCTCACCGAGAAGGGCCGGGCGCTGTTCCCCGTCGTCACCGCGCTGCGCCAGTGGGGCGAGCGGTACTGCTTCACCGACGAGGAGCCGCGCGCCCGCCTGGTCGACCGGGACGCGGGCGCGCCGGTCGCCCGGGTGGAGGTCCGGTCGGCCGACGGCCGGCTGCTCGGGCCGGACGACACCGAGGTGCTGCTGCCCTGACGGCACGCCGGCGCCCCGCCCACCGCGGCGGTGGACGGGGCGCGGGCGGAGGGCTCAGCAGGTGCGGATGGCCCGTACGGGCGTCCAGTCCTGCTGGTGGTTGGCGCCCCCGTCGGGCGTGAAGGACTTCAGCACGCGGCCGTTCGCGCCGTAGAACACCGACCGGGTGCCGGGTGTCCGGTTGTCGGCGTAGAACCCCTGGCCGCTCCAGCCGTCGAGGCTGTACCGGGCGCAGGCGGTGAGGTAGAAGATCTTGTAGTCACCGGCCGTCGGGTCCCACACCAGGGTGCAGAGGGTGCCGGCGGCGCACTGGTAGTCGCTGTCGGCCGGGACGTGCCCGAAGGGGGCCGCCGGTGAGACGGTCGGTGAGCCGGCGGCGAGCGCGGCGGCCCGTTCCTGGAGCGAGGGCGCGGCGGGCGCGGCCGACAGCTGTCCGGTCGGGGCGGCCGTCGTGGGCGCGGCCTGGACCGGGCCGGTGCCGGCCAGCGCCGTCAGTAGTGCGGTGAGCGTGCCGGCCGCGGCCAGGGCCGGGCGCCGGGGACGGAAGCGGGGCATGGTTCCTCCCAAGGGTTTCGGATCGGCTCAGCCGGGGGTTCCGGTGGCCGTCGAGGGCTCTTCGACGGAGGTGGTGGTCGCGGTGGTGGTGGTGGCCGGCCCGGCGGTGGTGGTCGCGGCGGTGGTCGTGGCGGGGGCCGACTTGGGGGTCGTCGTGGTGGGGGCGGGCGTGTTCGTCACCGTCGGCTTGGCCGTGGTGGGTGGCGCCGTGGTGGGTGCCGCGGTGGTCGGTGGCGCCGTCGTGGTGGGCGGCGCGGTCGAGGTGGGCGGCGCCGTCGTGGTGGCCGGCCCGGTGGGTGCGCTGGTCGTGGCTCCCGGTGAGGTCGTCCCCGGCGAGGTCGGGCCCGGCGTGGTCGTCGTCGGCCCGCCGGACGTCGTCGTGGTGCCGGTCGTCGGGCCGGACGGCGAACCCGAGGTCGAGGTGGAGGAGGCGGTCGAGGCGGAGGACGACGTCGAGGCCGAGGCGGACACCGAGGCCGTCGCCGTGAACACCTGCCAGACGGCGGGAGCCGGGACGCCGGGCGCCAGCGGGCCGCGGGGGGCCGGGGCCGGCCGGTCGACGACCTCCGCCTTCCCCGCCGACCGGGTGAACCAGCCGCCGGTTGTGACGTCCACCAGCACGATCTCGGTCACCGGCTTCGGCGCGGCGACCACGACGACCAGCGTGCTCGGCTGGAAGCCCGTCCATGCCTTGCCGGTGTACTTCGCGTCGCTGACCAGCGTCGGCGGCTTCAGCGGGTTGCCGCAGCCGCAGCGCACCCGTGGCACGCCCTGCGCGTCCACCAGTACGGCGGTGCCCGCCGCCAGCACGGACTGGTAGGCGACGGCCGCGCCGCCCTTGTAGGCGTGGTTGGTGACCCGGGTGTCCACCCGCAGGTACGCCGAGGTCAGCGAGCGCAGGTAGCCGGGGACGGCGGACTGCTGGATGCCCTGCGCCGACGCCCAGGCCCGGCCGGCGTCACCGGTCGAGGTCATCGAGACCAGCCGCTCGACGTCGCAGCTCGGCGTGTGCATCGTCCCGCCGTACACGCCCGCCGACGTTCCCTCGACGGAGTGGATGCCGGTGCCCGTGCCCGTGCCCGCGGTCCCGGTGGCCGTGGCGCCGCCCGTTCGGGTGGCGGAGGGCCCGGCGGGGGCCGGCGCCTTCACCGCCTGGGTCTCCACCGATGGGGTGAACGGTGCCGGGCCCGGGTCCTGCGGGCTCTGCAGCGCGACCTCGTTGGCGGTCGGCACGGTCTCCTCGTTTCCACCGCCGCCGGTGCTGTTGGTGACGATCAGCACCGTGGCCAGCACCGCCAGTCCGGTCGCGAAGATCACCAGCGCGGCCTTCTTGCGCGAGCGCCACCACGGCGTCGGCCGCTGCCCGGAGGGGCCGCCCGAACCCGTCGAGCCGCCACCGCCGCCCGAGGGCGGGCCGAACGGCGGGCCGGGCGGTGCGGGCGGTCCGGCGCGGCCGCCGCCCGACGGCGGGCCCGAGAGCGGCCCGGACGGCGGTCCGGAGGGCGGGCCGAGCGGTGACCCGGAGGAAGGCGGTTGGGAACTCATCGAGGGCTCCGATCGGGGGCTCCGCCGTCGCGGACGGCCGGTCCGTCCGGCCGGCGCGGGAGGCTCCTGCCACTGGCCTCCATTTCTGCCCCCGGTCCCGGTCCGTCGCAACAGCAGCGCGCGCGAGGGAGCACGCTGCCCGGGCGGTCCGGCCCGTCCTGGTCCACCCTGGTCCCAGGCGCGGGGGCGGGGCCGGCACCGGACGCGCGGGGGACACCGACCCCGACAGACCGACCCCGACAGGGAGGCCCGCATGCAGCAGCAGGCCCGACCGGGCGCGGCCGCGCCCGGCAGCGGGGCGGCCGGACCGCCCGGCGTCCTGCGCGGCTGGCTGGACGCGGCGGCGGTCGTCCTGGCCGGCCTCGCCGCGATGGCCCTGGTGGCCGCGCTCGGCCTCTGGGCGGCCGGCGCCGACACGCTGCCCGGCGGCGGTTTCCCCGCCGTGCTCGCCGGCACGCTCGCGCTCGCCGTCGGCGGATCGGTCGGCCTCGACGGCGGTGCCGGGTTCTTCGCCTCGGTCGACGCCGGGATCACCGCGATGCCGCTCTCCGTCGGACTGGCCGGCGCGCTGACCATGGCCGAGGTCTTCCTGCGCCAACTGCGCTACCGCGCGGTGGCCGGCGGCCGCGAACTGCTCGGCCGCGCCGCCCGGACGGCGGTGGTCTGGCTGGTCGCGCTCGCCCTGCTCTGCGCCGCCGCCCGGCACACCTTCACGGTGCCGCTCGGCGAGGGCCTCGCCGAGCAGCTCGGCAGCGCCCTCGGGCTCAACCCCGAGGTGGGCTTCCACGCGGATCCCGCGAGCACCCTCGGACTCGGGCTGCTCTGGCTGCTGGTCGTGCTGGCCGCGACCTTCGCGGTCTCCCGCCGGGCGCCGCTGCCGCGCTCGCTGGTGCCCTTCCAGCAGGCCGTCCGCCCGGCCGCGTTCGCGATGCTGCTGGTCCTGCTCGGCTACGTGGTGCTGGGCGTGGCGGCCGCGATCGGCACGGCCGCGGCGCACGGCCAGGCCCGGCAGGTCGCCGCCCTCGCGCTGCTCGCCCTGCCCAACCTGGTCTGGCTCGCCTTCGGCGTCGGCCTCGGCGGCGAGTGGCACGGCCACCTGGTCGGGGCGCTCGGCCTGCCGGTGCCCCAACCGCTGGCCGCCGTGCTGCGCGGCGGCGAGGGCCAGGACGGCACGGTGAGCCTCGGCACGCTCGCCGAGCAGGACGCCCGGGCCTGGTGGCTGCTCCCGCTGGCCGCCGTGCTGATGCTCGCGGCCGGGGTGCTGGCCGCCCACCGCTCACCGCGCGGGGTCCCGATCTGGCAGCACGCCGTGCGGCTGGCGGCGGCCGCCGCCGTCACCGTGCTGCTGGTCGGCGTGTGGACCAGGGTCTCCGCCGACTACGGCCTCTCCGTGCTCGGCGTCGGCCTCGGCGAGGGCGGCCTGGGCGACCTCCTCGGCTCCGTCCTCGGCCCGGCCGTCGGCGCGGTCGGCCCCGCCGCCGCCCTGACCGGTGGCACCCTCACCCTGGACCCGCGGCTGTGGACCCTGGTCCCCCTCGCCGCCGCCTGGGGCCTCCTGGCCGGCGCCCTCGGCGCCCTCGCCGCCAACCGCCTCCCCCGCCGCGGCGGGACCCGCTGACCCGAGGGGGCGGCCGGCCGACGGTCCTCCGGCCCCGTAGCGGGCCGGTGGCGGGGGTGGTCAGCCCAGGGCCTCGGCGAGAAGGACGGCGGTCGGGGGGAGGGCCTGGCCGAGGGCGCCGGGCCAGAGGCGGGGGGCGGAGGCGAACAGGGTGATGCCGGCGGCGATCATGAAGGCGCTGAGGTAGCGGATCAGGGTGCGGCCGACGGCGGGTTCGTCGGTGTGCAGCGCGACCAGGCCGGCGACCAGTCCGAGGGCGAGGAAGAGGTTGTAGAAGCCGACGTTGACCCGCCAGAGGCGGACCTGCGGCGCGTCGGCGGTGGAGCCGGTGAGCAGCCGGCGGACCCTCGGGTGGCCGTAGAGGAAGCTCTCCAGCGGCCAGACCACCAGGTGGACGGCGGCGGCGATCAGGGCGAAGACCTGGCTGACGGCGTTCATCCGGAGCTCCTGCGCGCGGGCGGGCGGACGACGGGGAGGGCCCAGGCGGGCGGTTCGGGGACGCCGGGGGCGGGGCCCACCGTGGTGGGCGGGCCGGGGGAGGCCCAGGGGCCGCCGGCCGGGGGAGCGGTGCCGGGCGGGGCGGTGGCGGCGGCCCGCAGCTCGGCGACGAACTGCAGGCAGCTCGCGAAGCGGTCCTCGGGGGACTTGGCGAGGGCACGGGCGAGCACCGCGTCGACGACGGCAGGCAGATCGGGCCGGTGCTCGCGCAGGGTGGGCGGCGGCTCGTTGAGGTGGGCCCAGAGCAGGGCGAGATCGCTCTCGCGGCGGAACGGGGGCGCGCCCGCGAGCATCTCGAAGACCACGCAGCCGAGCCCGTACTGGTCGCAGCGGCCGTCGAGCGGGCGCCCGGAGATCTGCTCGGGCGCGGCGTAGTCGAGGGTGCCGACGATCTGGCCGACGCCGGTCAGGCCGCTGAGCGACAGGGACTTCTTGGTGAGGCCGAAGTCGGCGAGGTAGAGGTGCTCGGGGTGCTCGCTGTCGGTGCCGGCGGCGACCAGCACGTTGCCCGGCTTGACGTCCCGGTGGACCAGGTCGTGGTCGTGCGCGGCGTCCAGCGCGGAGGCGATCTGCAGGGCGAGCCCGGCCGCCCGGGTGACCGGGAAGGGGCCGCTGCGGGTGATCAGCGCGCGCAGGTCGCCGCCCTCGACGAAGCGCATCGCGATGAACAGGATGCCGTCGGCCTCGCCGGCCTCGAAGACCGGGATGATGTGCGGGTGGTCGATCGCGGCGGCGGTCTGCGACTCGTGGATGAAGCGCTGACGGAACACCTCGTTGCGGGCCAGCTCGGGGGCGAGCAGCTTGACGGCGACGGTGCGGCCGAGCCGGAGGTCCTTGGCGCGGTAGACGACCGCCATGCCGCCGCGGCCGATCTCCGCCTCCAGGCGGTAGCCGGCGACCCGGCGCCCGACCAGTCCGGCGGGCAGGCTGGGCGGCTCGATGACGTCGTCGAAGTCGGCGGGTTCGCCGCGTCCGGAGGGCTCGCCGCGATCGGCGGGTCCGGCGGGTTCGGAGAGTTCGCCGCGTTCGGCGGGTCCGTCGGGTCCGGCGGGTTCGGTGGGTTCGGCGGGATCGGCGGGATCGCCGGGCCGGGCGTGGCCGGCGGTGGGCGGGGCGGGCGGTTCGACGGCCCCGGTTTCGGTGGGCGGGTGCGGCCGCCGCGGGGTCCGGTCGTCGCCGCCGTCGGGGGGCGGGATCACGGCTCCGCCAGGCGGGTGGGCTCGTCGGTGCCCGGGGCCCGGCCGGCCGGCGGGCTCGGACGGTTGCCGACGGCGTAGGTGCGCAGCTGGAGGCCGTCGCAGTAGCACCAGCGGTCGTGCACCGGGTCGTAGACCCAGAGCCGCTCGCCGTCGACGACCAGGCCGATCCGCAGGCCGTGGGCGCGGTCCCGGAAGGTCTCCAGGTCGGTGCCGCCCGCCGCGAGGTCCTCCAGCAGCGAGCGGTAGCGGGCCAGCGCGCCCTCCGCCTCGGCCAGCGCCGGGCGGGGGTCGGCGGTGCGGGCCGGCGGGCCGGTGGCCGTGGGCGGCACGCCCGGCAGCGAGACCAGCAGCCGGCCGTCCACCCAGGTCGTCCAGCCGTTGGAGCAGAGCACCTGTGCCCAGTCGCCGGTCCGGCCGATCAGCTGCAGCGGCAGCAGCGCGTCCAGCGGGGAGGTGGGCTGCGCGGGGTCCGGGGCGGCCCAGCTGGTCAGGCCGCCCGGCGGGGCGACATGGGTGGGGCGGAACGCGAGCTCGTCCATCGGCCGGGTCTTCTCACCTCCGCTCTTCTCGCTTCTCTGCTCTTCCGCCGCTGCTCACTTCCGCATGATCGCCGGCTCCTGCCGGCGCAGCAGCGCCACCACGGCGACGGCCAGCACCACCGAGAGCGCCACCAGCACGGCCAGCGCGAGCAGCCACCCGCCCCGCTCCTGGGCGAACATCGGGTCGTCGGTGATGTCGTTCGGCAGGACGGTGTGCAGGTCGACGGTGCGGGCCATCGCGGACAGGCCCCAGCGGGAGGGCACCAGCCAGGCGAACTGCTCCAGGCCGGGCACCGCGTGCAGCTTCAGCATGGCGCCGCTGAACACGATCTGCACCACGGAGAGCAGCACCAGCAGCGGCATGGTCGCCTCCTCCTTGCGGACCAGCGCGGAGACCAGCAGGCCGAGCATCATCGCGGAGAAGGAGAGCAGGGCGACCGCCACGATCAGTTCGGCCAGCGGGGGCATCAGCACCCCGCTGTGCACCGTGACGCCGCCCGGCAGGGTGGGGTCGAGGTCGACGCCGGCCAGCCCGACCACGGTCAGCACGGCGGCCTGGGCGACCGTGATGGTGCCGAGTACCACCACCTTGGAGACGAGATAGGCCGAGCGGGACAGCCCGACCACGCGTTCTCGCTGGTAGATCGGCCGTTCCTTGACGATCTCGCGCACCGCGTTGGCGGAGCCGGTGAGCAGGCCGCCGATGCAGAGCGTGAGCAGGATGTTGAGGGCGTTCTCCGAGGAGAGCCGGCTGCCCGCCATCGCCCGGCACATCACGCCGATCAGGAACGGCAGGGCGATCATCACGGTCAGGAAGAGCTTGTCGGCGGCGAGCACCGCGGTGTAGCGGCGGATCAGCGTGCCCAGCTGGGAGAACCAGCCCTGCGGCTGCTCGGGGCCGAACGCGTCGGCGGGCGCGGCGGGCGCCGGCACGGGCACGGCGGGCGGCAGCGCCCCGGCGGCCACGTAGCGCTCGTACTGGGGGGACTCCCGGAACCGGCGCTGCCAGGCCCGGTGGTCCTCGTTCTCGAAGGCCTCGAAGGCCTGCGGCCACTCGGTGAAGCCGAAGAACGGCAGCGCCTCGGCGGGCGGTCCGTAGTAGGCGGTGCGGCCGCCGGGGGCGAGCACCAGCAGCCGGTCGCAGACGTCCAGGCTGAGCACGCTGTGGGTGACCACGACGACGGTGCGCCCGTCGTCGGCCAGTCCGCGCAGCATCTGCATCACCGAGCGCTCCATGCCCGGGTCGAGGCCGGAGGTGGGCTCGTCGAGGAAGAGCAGCGAGGGCTTGGTGAGCAGTTCCAGGGCGACGCTGACCCGCTTGCGCTGGCCGCCGGAGAGGCTGGAGATGACCAGGTCGGCCCGGCTGTCCAGGCCCAGTTCGTGGATCACCTCGGAGACCCGGGCCTCGCGTTCCGCCGGGGCGGTGTCGCCGGGGAAGCGTAATTCGGCGGCGTACGTCAGGGCGCGGCGGACGGTCAGCTGGGTGTGCAGGATGTCGTCCTGCGGGACGAGGCCGATCCGGCGGCGCAGCTCGGCGTAGTCGCGGTAGAGGTCGCGCCCGTCGTAGAGCACGGTGCCCTCGTCGGCGGGGCGCAGCCCGGTGAGGGCGTTGAGCAGGGTGGACATTCCGGCGCCGCTGGGGCCGGCGACGGCGAGCAGGGCCTTCTCGGCGAGCGGGAAGGAGACGTCGTCCAGCAGCACCCGGTGGTCGGCGCCGACCCGCACCACCAGGCCCTGCACGTTGAGCGAGACCTCGCCGGTGTCGGTGTACTCGACGAGGTCGTCGCCGGACAGGCAGAGCGCGAAGTGGCCGATGCCCACGATGTCGGCGGGGCCGACCGGGGCCCGCTCGACGGGGCCGCCGTTGAGGTAGGTGCCGTTGTGGCTGCCGAGGTCGGCGATCTCGTGGCCGCCGTCCGGCAGGGTGCGCAGCTCGGCGTGGTGGCGGGAGACCACCAGGTCGTCGAGGACCAGGTCGTTGTCGGGGGCGCGGCCGATCCGCACGGTGCGCCCGGGCAGGCGCAGCACGGCGCTGGGGCGGCGGAAGGTGCCGGAGGCGGCCGGCGCGATCAGCGAGGGGCGCTCGGCGGGTACGGGGGCGGGGGCCGGTGTCGGCGCGGGCGGCGGCGCGGGGTCGGGCAGTCCGGCGAAGGTGGCGGACGGGCCGTCGGCCGGGTTGCCGAACCGCAGACGGGTCCCGGGGCCGACGTCCTCGGAGCTGATCCGGCGGCCGTCGGAGAAGGTGCCGTTGGTGCTGCCGACGTCGTCCAGGTGCCAGTGGCCGCCGGTGGAGCGCAGCACCGCGTGGTGCCAGGAGACCCGGGGGTCGTCCAGGACGATCTCGCTGGTCGGGTCGCGGCCGACGTGGTACGCCCGGCACGGGTCGATCAGCTGCGAGTCCGTGTCGGTGACGAGGACCAGGGGCGGCGCGGTGGGCGCGCCCGGGCGCTCTCCCATGCTTCGGATTCTAGTCCGGGGACGGCCCGGGGGCGTCCGGACGCCGTTCCGTACCGTCCGTCCGGTCCGATACCGCTCAATTGGACTGGACCACTGGATCGCTGCCGGGTGGCTGTCCTATCGTTCTGGTGATCGCTACCGTCGTCCGGGGCACTCGGTACGACTCCCTCGACCGCCCCGGGATGAATCGATGAGCGTCTGGCCGCAGTTGCGCGACACCCGCACGGTCAGAGCGGGCACCGCGCCCGGGACGGTGCTCCGCTGCGGCCTGGCCGACACCATGCTCGCCGACCTCGCCGTCTCGGTCGTCCTCTTCTTCGAGCGCGCGCTGGACGAGGACCGCCTCGCCGCGGGCCTGGCCCGGGCGCTGGAGCGCGTCCCGGTCTTCGCCGGCCGACTGCGCACCGTGGACGGGGTGTTGGAGGCGGTCTGCGACGACTCCGGTGTCCCGATGGTGAGTTACCGCGTCGACGGCACGCTCGCCGAGTCCATGGGTCGGGTCACCGCGCCCGGTGCGCTGCACGTCGACCCGCTGGACGCCCCGGCCGCCCGCACCGGCGGCGGACCGCTGCTCGCCGTCCGGGTGACCCGCACCGGCGACGGCGGTACCGTGCTCGGCTGCTCCTGGCACCACGCGATCGGCGACCTGCACAGCTTCGCGTTGCTGCTGCGCGCCTGGTCGGCGGCGGTCGAGGGCGAGGAGCTCCCGGCGGCCGAACTCGTCGGGGACCAGGACGCCCTGCTCGACCGGGTGCTGCCCGCCGAGGACTGCGGCCGGCCCGGCTTCCGGGTGCCAGGACCGGCCGAGCGCGCCGTGCTGGACCGCGAGGTGGCGGCCGGCCCGCGTGCCAACCGGACCGTCCAGCTGTACTTCGGCGACGCCGAGATAGCCCGGATGCGCGAGGAGTTCGGCGCGGAGGCCGGCCGCTGGGTCTCCTCCGGCGACGCGGTCTGCGCCCATGTCACCCACACTCTGAGGGAGTTGGACGGCGACCGGGAGACCCGCTGGCTCACCGTCCCGGTCAACGCCCGCCGCGCGCTCGGACTGCCGGACGCCCTGGTCGGCAATCTGCTCGGCGACATCCACCTGCCGTACACGCCCGAGGACGGCCCGGCCGCCCTCGCCGGCGCGCTGCGCACCGCCGTGCGGGGATATGCCGAGGACCACCTCAACCTGCGCGCCAACCTGCGCTTCCTGGCCGAGCTCGGCCGGCCCGGGCTGGGGAGCTGCGTGCCGATCGGCTTCGACCCCCAGCAACGCCGGATCAGCTTCTCCAACTGGAGCCGCTTCGGCCTCTACGACGCGACCTTCCAGGGCCAGCGGCCGGTGTTCTTCAGCCCGGCTGCCAACTACCCGCTGCCCTGGGTCTGCTGGGCCGTCGAGGGCTTCGGCGGCAGCGGTCTGCTCACCACGGCGGTGCTCCCGGCCCGGCTGGCCGCGCGGCTGCGCGGGACGGAGGGGCGGGCGGCGCTGCACCGCTTCCGGGACCGGTCGGACGAGCTGCCGGACCTGCTCGCGGCCGTGCCCAAGGTGCTCTGAGAACGCTCCGGGACGCAACCGGGGGCGACCGTAACGGCCGCCCCCGGTCGGTATCCTGACGCATCGTCACTTCATGACGGCGCGCAGTGCGTGGCGCAGCTGCTCCCGGTCCGGCTGCAGGGCCCGGTCGAGCGCGGGGGCGAACGGCAGCACCGCGCCGTCGGGCCGGGTGACCCGCCGCGGCGGGGCGACGAGCCGGAACTCCTCGGCGGCGGTGGCCAGCACCTCCGCGCCGATCCCGCAGCTGCGGTTGGAGTCGTCGATCACCACCAGCCGCCCGGTGCGCTCTAGCGAGGCGCCCAGGGCGGCCCAGTCGAACGGGTACAGCGTGCGCGGGTCGAGCACCTCGACCGAGATCTCCCCGGCCAGCTCCTCGGCCACCGCCAGCGCGTCGTGCACCAGGTGCCCGACGGCGACCAGGGTGACGTCGGTGCCGCCGCGGTGCACCCGGGCGCTGCCGAGCGGGACCGGCGCCAGCTCCCAGGTGACGGTCTCGCGGACCGCCAGCGCGGCGGCCGGGGCGAAGACCACCACCGGGTCCGGGTCCCGGATCGCCGAGCGCAGCAGCCCGTAGGCGTCGGTCGGGGTGGCCGGCACGACGGTCTTCATCCCGGCGTGCGCGAACAGGCTGTACGGGTGGTCGGAGTGCTGGCCCGCCCAGCCGTCCCGGGAGCCGGAACCGGGGACCAGACAGGTGAGCGGGACACCCGCCTGGCCGCCGGTCATCAGCGAGAACTTGTGGGCCTGGTTGACGAGTTGCTCGAATACCAGGAAGAGCAGCGAGGGGATCTGGAACTCCAGCACCGGCCGCCGCCCGGCCAGGGCCGCACCGAGTGCCATCGCGGTGAACGCCTGCTCGGAGAGCGGGGTGTCGACGATCCGCTCCGGCCCGAACCGGTCCAGCAGCCCGAGGGTGGGTCCGGCCATCCCGGCACCGATGTCCTCGCCGAACACGCAGACGGCGGGGTCGCCGTCCAGCTCGTCGGCCAGTGCCCGGTTGAGCGCCTTCGTATACGAGAGTCTCATGCCACCGCCCCCGCCCGGGGCCGCAGCCCGGAGGCGTACAGGTGGTCGGCGGCGCCGGCCGGGTCCGGGTGCGGCGAGGCGAGCGCGAACTCCTCGGCCGCCGCGAGTTCGGCGGCCACCTCGGCGTCCAGGGCGGCGGCGCGCTCGGCGCCGATCGCGGCGGCGGCCCGGGGGAGCGGGTCCCGCTCGCGCCAGGCGGCCACCTCCTCGGGGGTGCGGTAGCGCAGTTTCATCCGCCGTTCCATCGTGTGGTGGCCCTCGAACCGGTAGGTGCGGCACTCCAGGAAGCCCGGACCGCCGCCGGACCTGGCCCGGGCGACGGCCCGCTCGGCGGCGGCCCGGACCGCCTCGGTGTCCATGCCGTCGACCTCGGCGGCCGGGATGCCGAAGGCGGCCGCCCGGCCGGTGGCGCTGCCCGCCACCGCGGCGTCGGCGGGCAGGGTGGTGGCGTAGCCGTTGTTCTCGCAGACGAAGAGCACCGGCAGCCGCCACATCGCGGCCAGGTTGAGCGACTCCAGCAGCACACCCTGGTTGAGCGCGCCGTCGCCGAAGAAGGCGACCGCCACCGCGTCGGAGCCGGCCCGCAGGTCGGCCCAGGCGGCGCCGACCGCGATCGGCGCGCCGGCGCCGACGATGCCGTTGGCGCCGAGGATGCCCAGCCGCAGGTCGGCGGCGTGCATCGAGCCGCCCCGGCCCCGGTTGGACCCGCCGACCCGCCCGGCCAGTTCGGCCAGCAGCCGCGCCGGGTCCAGGCCGCGGGCCAGGACGTGGCCGTGCCCGCGGTGGGTGGAGGCGAGTCGGTCGCCCGCCCCCAGCGCGGCGCAGACGCCGACCGCGACGGCCTCCTGCCCGATGTACGGGTGGATGCCGCCGGTGATCACCCCGGACTTCACCAGGTCCAGCGCCCGCTCCTCGAAGGAGCGGATCAGCCGCAGCATCCGGTACCGCCGCTCGGGCGTGTCGAGCGCGGCGACGACGGGTGCCCCAGGGATCACAGCACTCCCCGCCAGACGGTCGGGCAGAAGTCCGGGTCCGCGTAGTCGGGGCGGCCGTCGGCGGTGCGCCGCACCAGCACGTCGTGGTTGTAGACCACCGTCTCGCCGTCCGGGCGGGTGGCGAGCCGGTGGGCGTTGGCGCCGTCCTGGAGGTGCAGCGAGACCGCCCGGCGCGGGTAGGAGGCCAGGTTGGGGCCGCTGCCGTGGTAGGTGCGGCAGTGGTGGAAGCTGACGTGGCCGCGCGGGATGATCATCGGGACCTTGCGGACCTCGGTCCCGTTGTACTGCGCGTTGGCGTCCAGGATGGCGTCCAGCTCGGAGTTGTCGCGGTCGGCGAAGTGCCGGGTGGAGTCCTCCTCGGAGGGCAGCTCCTTCCACCGGTGACTGCCGTCCACCATGGTGATGGTGCCGTTCTCCTCGCCGCAGTCGTGGAACGGCAGGAAGGCGGTGAGCATCCGCTCCGAGGTCGAGGTCTGCCAGTAGTGCTTGTCGAAGTGCCACGGCACCTGGTTGCTGGGCTCGCCCGGCACCGGGGGCTTGTAGATGAGGGTGGCCTGGAAGATCCGGACCTCCTCGGCCTCGGCGAGCAGCGCGGCGACGGCGCCGAGCAGCGGCTTGCGCAGGATCGCCGCGATCGCCTCGCTCTCGTAGTGCACGTAGTCGTTGTGCCGCTGGACCGGGCCGTGCGCGGGCTCCCAGGAGGCCAGCCGCGGCGGGCGGACCGGCAGGGTGCGGTCGCGGTGGCCCGCGTAGTACTGCTCGGTGGCGGCCTGCAGGGTGTCCAGCTCCTCGTCGCTGAACAGCTTGCGGGACAGGTACCAGCCGTGCTCCAGGTAGCCGGCCACCTCCTCGGGGGTGGGCAGCAGGGCGCGTTCGGCCTCGGTCAGGTGGAACTCGGGTGCGGTGGTCATGGGGGACGGGCCTCCTGGGGTGTGAGGGCTCGGACGGACGTCGGGCGGCGGGCTCAGACCGAGGCGGCGGCGCGCTGGCGCTCGACGGCCTCGTAGAGGGCCTTGATGTTGGCGGTGCCGAAGGTGCCGGCGCCCTGGCGCTCGATCAGCTCCACGAAGTACGTCCGGCGGGGGTGGGTGGAGCGGGCGAAAATCTGGAACAGCTGCCCGCCGTGGTCCTGGTCGACCAGCACGTCCAGCTCGCGCAGCGTCTCCACCGGGATGGCGGTGCCGCCGAGCCGCTCGGCGAGCGCGTCGTAGTAGGTGCCGGGGGTGGTCAGGAACGCCACGCCCCGGTCGCGGATGGTGCGTACGGCGGTGGCGATGTCGCCGGTGCGGAACGCCAGGTGCTGGACGCCGGCGCCCTCGTGGTCGGCGAGGAAGGTGTCGATCTGGCCGGGGCGGCGGGTGGTGTCGGGCTCGATGAGGGTGAAGGTGACCTCGCCGGAGGCGCTCTGCACCACGCTGGAGTCCATCGCCTGCTCGCCGACCTCGATGTACTCGCCGAAGATGCGGTGCATGCCGAGCGCGGCCTCGCAGAACTTCACGGCGTCCGCCAGCTCGCCGGCCGGCAGGCAGATCGCGGCGTGGTCGAGGGCGTCCAGCAGCCGCGGCGAGCCGGCCGGCTCGGTCTCGGAAGTGGCCGGCGCCTCGGGGACGAACCGCAGGGCGGTGTCGCCGAAGCCGGCCACCAGCCCGCCGGCCCGGTCCAGCACCCGGGCGCCGTGCCGCTCGGCGCGGTCCAGGGCGGCCTGCGGGTCCGGGCAGGAGAGCGCGAGGGCGGCGACGCCCTCGCCGTGCCGGGCGGCGTAGCGGGCCACCGGGTGCTCCGGGTCGGCGGCGGAGCGCAGCAGGAAGCGGATGCCGCCCTGCCGCACCAGGACGGTGCGGGCGTTCGCGGACTCGGCCGCGGCGAGCTGATCGGGTTCGGGCGCCGCGAGCGCGAAGCCGTAGTCGGCGCAGAGTTCGGCCGCCGCGGTGTCGGCGTCGGCGCAGTGGTACTCGACGTGGGCGATGGACTGGATGGACAACGGGATCTCCCCGGGGGATCGCGAGTTGACGAGTGGCCTGGCACGGGTGTCCGCGCCGCGCTGGCGCCGGGCGGCGTCAGCGGACGGACGGGGTGGAGGCGGGCTCGAAGACCAGGCTGAGGTTGTGCCCGCCGAAGGCGAAGGCGTTGCTCAGGGCGGCGGTGAGCGGGACGGCGCGGGCGGCGCCCCGGACGTGGTCCAGGTCGCAGGCCGGGTCCGGCTCGTCGAGGTTGACGGTCGGCGGCAGCGTCCCCCGGGCCACCGCGAGTGCGGTGACCGCCGCCTCCAGCGCGCCTGCCGCGCCCAGGAGATGACCGGTGGCGCCCTTGGTGGAGCTGACCGCGGGGCGGTGGGTGCCGAAGACGGTGTTCAGCGCGGCGCTCTCGGCGACGTCGCCGAGCTTGGTGCCGGTGCCGTGCGCGTTGACGTAGCCGATGTCGGAGGGCGCGAGGCCCGCGTTGGCGAGCGCGGCGCGCATCGCGTCGGCGGCGCCCGCGCCGTCGGGACGCGGCATGGTCGGGTGGTGGGCGTCGGTGGAGGCGCCCCAGCCGGTGAGGTCGGCGTAGCCGGCGGCGCCGCGGGCGGCGGCGTGCTCGGGGCTCTCCAGCACCAGGACGGCGCTGCCCTCGCCCAGCACGAAGCCGTTGCGGCGGCGGTCGAAGGGCCGGCTGGCCTGCCCGGGGTCCTCCCAACCGGAGGACAGCGCGCGGGCGTTGGTGAACGCGGCGGCGATCGTCGGGTGCAGCGAGGACTCGGTGCCGCCGCACACCACCACGTCGGCGTCGCCGGAGCGGATCAGCCGCAGCCCCTCGGCGACGGCCTGGGCGCCGGCCGCGCAGGCCGTCACGATGGCGGTGCTGAAGCCGCGGATGCCGTGCTTGATGGCGATCCGGGCGGTGGCCATGTTGGAGAGCATGCCGGGCAGCAGGTACGGGCTGACGCCGGGCCGGCCGCGGTCGAGCCGGCGGTGGGACTGCTGCTCGAAGGTCTCCAGTCCGCCGCCGCCGGTGGCCAGCACCACGGCGGTGCGGTGCGGGTCGGCGTCCTGGCCGACCACCAGGCCGGCGTCGGCGAGCGCGTCGTCCGCGGCGGCCAGGGCGAGCAGCACGAAGCGGTCCACGCAGCGGGTCTCGGTGGGCGGCAGCACCTCGCGGCCGTCCACCGCCGGGGCGAGGCCGGCCGCGCTCAGCCAGCCGTGGGCGGCGTGGCCCTCGGGCAGCGCGCGGATGCCGGAGCGGCCGGCGGTGAGCGCGTCGAAGACCTCGGCGGGCTTGCGGCCGAGCGGGGTGACCAGGCCGATGCCGGTGACCACGGCGCCCGGGCGGCGGGCGGTCATCGGGCGGCCGCCGGGGCCGCGGCGACGGAGTCCAGGTAGCGCCGGCGCAGCAGGACCTTGCGGACCTTGCCGGTGGGGCCGACCGGGATGTCGTCCCCGCCCACCACGACGACCTGGCGGACGGTGGCCGCGGCGGCCTCGTCCAGCGCGGCGGTGACGGCCTTGGTGCGGTCGGCGGCCGGGTCGGCCCCGGCGGTCAGCACCAGCAGGACGTCGGTGACCACGCGCTCGCCGTCGCGCACCGCGACCACCGTGCAGTCCAGCACGTCGGGGCAGGCGGCCAGCACCCGCTCCTCCGACATCGCGGTGAACAGCCTTGTGCCGTCGTCGAGTTCGACCGAGTCGACGGCCCGGTCGACGTGGTAGTAGTAGCCCTCCTCGTCCCGGTACATCAGGTCGCCGGTGAGGAAGCGCCCGCGCAGCCGGGTGCGGTAGGTGGTCGCCGAGTCGTTCCAGTAGCCGAGGGCCAGCGTCGGTGAGGTGGTGGCGAGTTCGCCGACCTCGCCGGGGCCGAGCGGTTCGCCGTCCGGGCCGACCAGTTCGCAGTCGACGAAGGTGTGCGGGCGCCCGACGCAGCGGCCGTAGCGCTCGGTGTCCGGGCCGTGGGTGATGAAGAAGTGCGAGTGGCCCATCTCGGTGGAGCCGAGGCCGTCCACGAACAGCGAGCCGGGGACCCGGGTGCGGCCCTCGCGGGTCACCGACTCGCGGCTGCCGGTGGCGACCAGGCGGCGGATGTGCACCTCGTGGGCGCAGTCGCCGGTGTTCCACCACAGCGCGACCGAGTCCAACCGCCGGGCGTTCAGGTCGTGGTGGGCGAGGTCGGCCCAGGTGGCGGCGAAGCCGACCACTCCGCTGGGGCGCCACTGCTCGATGGCGTCCAGCACGCCGGCGCCGGACTGGCTGGACAGCAGGGCGAGCCGGGTGTGCGAGGCGAGCGCGAGGTTGACCGCGATCAGGGTGGCGGCGTGCGGGGCGGGCAGGGCACTGAGCATCCGCTCCTGGCCCTGCGGGCGCGGCAGCCGGGCGCGGTGGCGGATCGCCGCGTAGAGGCTCGCGTGCGAGTGGACCACGGCCTTGGGCAGGCCGGTGGTGCCGGAGGAGTGGGTGATCGCCACCGGGTCGCCGGCCCAGTGCCGGTAGGGCTCCGGGGCGGCCTCCGGGTCGCCGGAGGCGAGGGTGGCGATCTCCGGCAGGGCGGGGGCGCCGGTCTCGTGGCCGGCCAGCGCGGCCAGGTGCGGCGCGTCGGCGAGGACGCCGACCGGGCCGAGCTTGGCGATGTAGCGGGCGGCCCGCTCGCCGTCCAGGTGGGGGTTGAGCAGCGCGGGGATGGCACCGAGCCGGGCCAGGGCGAGGAAGGCGAGCACGTGGTCGGCGGCGTCGCTCGCGTACACCACCACCGGGTCGCGCCGGCCGATGCCCAGGGCGTGCAGGGCGGCGGCCCTGGCGCGGACGGCGCGGTCCAGCTCGACGAGGGTGAACGGCTGCCAGGCGGCGTGGTCGTCCACCGGGGTGTCGAAGGTCAGCAGCGGCTCGTCGAGACCGAGGCCGAGGGCGAGGCGGCTGATGAGGACGTTTCCGGCGCCGACGGCCGGATCGTCGGCCAGCAGGGTGCGGATACTGCGGATGCTCACGGGGTGGATCCCTCCCGGGGTGCGGGCGTGCGGGGCGTGCGGGCGTGCTGCGGCGGGACGCGGCGGGTGGGGGACCGCTCGCGCCGGGTGGTGCGCAGGGGGACGGGTCGGGGGTCGGTTCGGGGTCGGTTCGGGTGGGTGGGTCAGACGGCGGCGACCAGCAGGGCCACCGCCCGGTCGGTGTGCTCCGGGCCCTCGGCCGCCGCGGAGTCCTCGCCCTGCTCGCCCTGCTCCGCGGCGATGACGAGGACCTGCTCGGCGTCGCCGTCCGCGAGCAGCAGTTCCGCCAGGTCGAGCGCGTCCTGCGGGACCCGCCCGGGTGGCGGGGCCTGGGCCGGGCTGATCGCCACCACCGGGCCGGTCAGGCCCCAGCGGGCGGCGATGTGGCCGAGGACGGCGTTCGGGTTGGACTGGAAGAACAGCAGCGGGGGCATCCGCCGTCCGGGGTCGGCGGCGGCCTCCTCGATGGCGCGGGCGGTGGCGCGGTCGCCGCTCGCGCTGGCCAGCAGCAGCGCGGTCCGGCCGGGAGCCGGGGCCGTGCCGTGCCGGGCGCGCAGGCAGCGTTCGGCGGTCTCGGCCACCAGGGGGTTGAAGGAGGAGGCGGCGAAGCCGGGCAGCGGGGGGAGCGGCTCGCGCCGTTCGGCGTCGGGGTCGGGCCAGGCGGCCTCGGCGAGGATGCGCAGCGTCGTCATCGGGCGGCCACCAGGAGTGCGGTGTTGGCGCCGCCGAAGGCGGAGTTGAGGGTGAGCGCGTAGCGCGGCCGGGCGGCGCGCGGGCCGTCCAGCACGAGGTCCAGGCCGATCTCCGGGTCCGGGCCCAGCCAGCCGGCGTTGACCGGCAGCAGGCCGTCGGTCAACGCCCCGACGGTGACGACGAGTTCGAGCAGTGCCGAGGCCTCCAGGGCGTGCCCGTGGACGGCCTTGCTGGAGCTGACCGGCAGCCGCGCGGTGTGCGCGCCGAAGACCCGGTGCAGCGCCTTGGCCTCCGCGAGGTCGGAGAGCGTCGAGCCGGTGCCGTTGGCGTTGACGTAGCCGACCTCCTCCGGGGCGATCCCGGCCCGCCCCAGCGCGGCGCGGACGGCCCGTGTCACGCCGTGGCCCTCGGGTTCGGGGCGGCAGACGTGGTGGGCGTCGCCGGCCCGGCCCCAGCCGGCCAGCCGGGCCAGCACGGGCGCGCCACGCCGCGCGGCCTCCGGCTCGGCCTCGACCAGGACGGCGGCGGCCGCGTCGCCGAGCAGGGTGCCGCTGCGGCCGGCGCTGAACGGGCGCAGCTCGCCGTCGCGGGCGAGCGCCCGGCCGGCGTCGAAGGCGGCGAACACGCCCGGCTCGACCAGGTGGCCGGCGGCGACCAGGACCCGGGGGTGGCGGCCGGCGGCGACCAGCGCGGCGGCGTCGGCGACGGCGGTGGCGGCCGCGACGCAGGCGCCGGTGTAGGCGCGGGTCACCCCGGGGCTGCCCCAGCCCGCCGCGGCCCCGGTGGCGACCGCGGCGACGGTGGCCCGGGTGCGCAGGTCGCTGTGCAGGGCGAGCAGCACGGGCGGGCCGGCGTCGGGCGCGGCCGGGGTCAGGCCGGCCCCGCGGCAGGCCTGACCGGCCGCCGCCAGCACGGCGTCGGCCAGCGGGCGCGGCTCGGGCAGCAGCGCGGCCCGGACGGTGCGGCGCGCCGAGACGTCGAACCGGGTGACCGCGGTGAACGCGGTCTTGCCGTGGACGACGGCCTCGGTGAGCGCGGCGGGGCCGTCGCCGGCCGCGCTGAGCACGCCGACGCCGGTCACCACGGGCCGCACGGCGGGCGGGGCGTGGCGGTTCATGGCCGCGCGGCCCCCGCGGTGGCGTCGTGGACGGCGGTCGCGCCGGTGACGGCTGCGCCGCCGGCCGCGAGCACGGCCGCGCGGAACACCGCGACGGCGTCGTCGACCGTCCGGACGGCCTCGAAGGCGTCGTCGTCGAGGTCCGGTTCGATGCCGTAGCGCTGCTCGAACTCGGCGATCAGCCACGTGAGTTCGAGCGAACCGAGCTCCTCGGGGACATCCTCCGGGGCGCGCTGCCCGAACGCCGCGAGCATGGCCAGGACCTCGGCCCGGTCGGGGCGGGCGAGGTCGGTCACGCCGGGCTGCCCGTGGTGACGGTGGCGGCGGCGACCCGCTTGGCGACGTCGGCGGTGAACTCGTCGAGCGTCATCAGCGCGGTGGTCTCCATCTCGTCCAGGTCGAACTTGACCCCGAACTCGTCCTCCACCTGGACCGAGAGGTCGGCGAGGGCGAGCGACTCCAGGTCCAGGCCGGCCGGGCCGAGGTCGGTGTCGCCGGTGACCTCGGAGACGTCGTACTGCATCTCGGTCAGGGCGGCGAGGACGAACACGCGGATGCGGTCCTGCATGGTGGGCTCCTTGGGCCCGGGCGCGAGCGGCGCCCGGGGTCGTCGGGGAAGGGAAAGCGGTCCTGCGGTGTGTCGGTGGTGGCCCCAACGGGCATATGGCATGTGCCCGTTGGGGAAGTCTCCGGTGGCCGTCCGGGGCGCCGCGCGCGGCTCGGGCCGGGTGCGGCCGGGGCCGGGAGGCTGAACGGTGCGCGGCCGGGCGCGCCGGATCGCGGCGCGGCGGGGTCAGCCGGCGGCGGCGCGCAGGGCGGCCGGGTCGCGCAGCAGCTTCCCGGTGGCGGTGCGGGGGAGCTGCGGGAGGAAGGCCAGCCGGCGCGGCCGCTTGTAGGCGGCGAGCTGCTCGGCGAGGCCGTCCCGGACGAGTGCCCGGTCGGCGCCGTCCTCGGCCGAGAGGTAGGCCTCGATGGCGCCGTCGTCGAAGACCACGACGGCCTCCCTGACGTGCGGGAGCGCGGCCAGGGTCTGCTCGACCTCGGTGAGGTCGACCTTGAGGCCGCCGATCGAGACCTGCGAGTCCCGGCGGCCGAGGATGGTGACCCGGCCGGTCGCCGGGTCGAGGACGGCGGCGTCGCGGGTGTGCAGCCAGCCGTCCGCCCAGCGGGTCGGGTCGTCGAGCCCGGGGTAGGGCGAGGCGGGGGTGCGCAGCTGGAGTTCGCCGCCGACCCGCCGCAGCTCCATGCCGTGCACGGGTTGCTTGGCCGGGTGCAGGGTGCCGTCCAGGTCGGTGGCGATCACCCCGGTCTCGGTCATCCCGTACATGGTGCCGAGCGGGACGCCGTAGCGCGCGGTGAACGCGGCGGGCAGGCCCGGGCGGACGAGTTCGCCGGCCACCACCATCCGGCGCAGCTGCGGCAGTTCCGGTGGATCGGTGGCGCCGGCCAGCAGCTCGGCGTGGAACGGCACCCCGATCACGGTGGTCGGCCGGCCGTCGGCGGCGACCGAGGCGAGGATGCCCGCCGCCGTCATCCGGTCCGGGACGGTGAGCGGGGCGCGCGCGTGCAGGCTGTTGAGCAGCCCGCCGACCAGGCCGAGCACGTGCACCACCGAGGAGAGCAGGACCACCCGCTCGCCCTCGCCGGGGAACGCCGCGAGCCTGCGGTAGCAGTCGAGTTCGCGGATCAGGTCGCTCGCGGTGCGCGCGATCACCTTGGCCGGGCCGGTCGAGCCCGAGCTGAGCTGGACCAGCGCGTGGCCGGTCCCGGCGGGCCGGCCGGCGGGCAGCCGGACGGCGACCGGGTCGACCAGCGAGTAGCCGCGCAGCGCCGCGGCCGCGGGCCGCGAGGCCGAGCCGACCAGCACCTGCGGGGCCAGCCGGCCGATCGCCGCCTCGACCTCGTGGTCGGTCAGTCGGTGGTCCAGCAGCGCCACCTGCGCGCGCAGTTGCCAGGCGGCCAGGAGCACGGCGACGAAGCCCAGGGAGGGCGGCAGCCGCAGTGCGACGGTCCCGCCGGGGCCGAGGCCGGCCGAGGCCAGCCGTTCGGCCTGCTCGGCGACCAGCGCGCGCAGGGCGTCGCGGTCGACGGGCGTGCCGAAACGCAGGCACTCCTCACCCCCGGGGCCGGCCAGCAGCACCCGGTCGACCCAGTCGGCGGGAGCATCGGCATGCGGGGGTGAGGCGGGCGGCGGTGAAGAAGGGGAAAAGCCGGTCAACGCCACTCCACACAGTGAGGAGATTTGTCATGGACACTAGAGCGATGTTCAGCTGCCATCAGCAGCAATACGCCCAATTCCGTTGCCAGACCATTGCACAGACGATTGGTCAAATCAAGGTCTATACCAATGTGGTGCAGACCTCCTACGCTGCCGATCCGTGGGCCGGTCCGAACGTGGCCGGTCCGGGAACGAGGATGCCTGTGGCACCACGCACACTGGCCGGGATCGAACGCGCCGCGCGCGAGCAACTCCCCCCGGAAATATGGGACTTCATCGAAGGTGGCAGTGGATCGGAACGCACCCTGGCGGCCAACCGGGAATTGTTCGGACGCTATGCCTTCCGCCCCCGCGTACTCGTCGACGTCTCCGTCTGCGAGCCGGCCGTCGATCTGCTCGGCACCACCCTGCAACTGCCGGTCGGAATTGCCCCGATGGCCTACCACCGGCTGGTCCATCCGGACGGCGAAACGGTGACCGCCCGGGCGGCCGGGAAGGCGGGCGCCCTCCTGGTCGCCGGCATCTTCGCCAGCCGCACCCTGGAGGAGATCGCCGCCGCCGCGACCGGCCCGCTCTGGCTCCAGCTGTACTGGCTGCGCCGCCGCGACGCGCTCGCCGCCCTGGTGGAACGCGCCGAGGCGGCCGGCTTCGCCGCCCTGCTGCTCACCGTCGACGCGCCCCGGATCGGCCGCCGGATGCGCGACCTGCGCAACGGCTTCGCCGTCCCCCCGGAGATCCGCGCGGTGAACCTCGACCCTGCCCTGATGGCCACCAGCCACCGTGCCGGAAAGGGCAGTTCGGGCATCGCCGAGCACGCCAGGGAGCAGTTCGACCCCACACTGACCTGGGCCGACCTCACATGGCTGCGGGAACGCACCCGGCTGCCGCTGGTCCTCAAGGGCGTGCTGACCGCCGAGGACGCCCGGCGCGCCGCCGACCACGGCGTCGACGCGGTCGTCGTCTCCAACCACGGCGGCCGCCAGCTCGACGGCGCGCTGCCCGCCCTGGCCGCCCTCCCCGAGGTCGTCGACGCCCTGCCGCCGCACCTCCCGGCGCTGCTCGACGGCGGCGTGCGCGGCGGGGCGGACATCGCCGTCGCCCTCGCCCTCGGCGCCCGCGCCGTACTGGTCGGCCGCCCGGCGTTCTGGGGCCTGGCCACCGGCGGCGAGGCCGGCGTCGGCGCCGTCCTCGACCTGCTGCGCGACGAACTGGAGCACACCATGGCCCTGTTGGGCCGGCCCACGGTCGCCGACCTGGACCGCACCGCCCTCGCGCCCTGGCCCGGCTGACCCTTCGCGCGCACCACCACCCCTCCTACGGAACGAGCGAGAGAACGACACCCATGAGCAGACAGGACGCCTTCCCCGGCTGGGACTGGGACGACCCCGACGGCCTCGCCGAGCAGCTCGACCGGTTCAGCGCCGACGTCGCCACCTGCCGGACCCTGGAGGCCGCCGCCGGCGGACTCCCGAAGGACCACCGGGGCCTCACCGAAATCGGCGTCACCGGCCTGGAGTTCGCCGCCTTCCGGACCGCCCACCCGGCCGGCCTCGGCACCGACCTCACCGCCCTGCGCAGCCCCGACGCGACGACCGAGCCCGGCACCCTCTACCGGGTCGACGGCGACCGCTGGTTCACCCAGCTCGACATCGCCGAGCCGCTGCCCTTCGCCGACGCCTGCGTCGACTGGGTCTACGCCGAGCACCTCATCGAGCACGTCACCATGCCCGTCGCGGTCGGCTGGCTGCGCGAGGTCCGCCGGGTGCTGCGCCCGGGCGGCGTGCTGCGCCTCACCACCCCCGACCTGGCCCGCTACCTGGTCGGCTACGCCACCGGCGACGGCTTCCTCGCCAAGCACCGCCGGCGCCTGACCACCATGGGCTTCGGCCCGCCGATGCCGCAGCGCCCCGCCTTCCTGGTCAACCAGATCTTCCGGTACTACGGTCACCAGTGGATCTACGACCTCGACGAGCTGCGGCACGTCCTCACCCGGGCCGGCTTCGAGGCCGGGCGGATCCGGCACTGCGCCTACCGCGAGGGAGTCCGCTCCGACGTCGCCGACCTGGACACCGCCTTCCGAACCGACGAGACCGTCTACGTCGAGGCCGACCGCTAGAGCGTGTCCGACGATTCCCGCCGGTCGCGAATCGTCGGACACGCCCTCGTCCGGCCCCGTCCAGAGGAAACCCCGATGCCCCTGCACCCCCAGGCCCAGGCGCTGCGCGACCGCCGCGCGAGCGCCGGCACCGCCCCGCTCTACAGCCTCACCGTGGCCGAGGCCCGCGCCGCCGACCTCGCCGAGATCCGCGCCGCCGCGGGCACCCCCGAACCGGTCGCCGCCGTCGAGGAGCACCGCCTGCCCGGCCCCGGCGGCGAACTCGCCCTGCGCCTCTACCGGCCCGGGCCGCCCGCCGACGGCCGCCCGCTGCCCGTCCTGCTCTACCTGTTCGGCGGTGGCTGGACCCTCGGCTCGCCCGACACCAGCGACGCGATCTGCCGCGCGCTCACCAACGCGGTCGGCTGCGCCACCGCCTCCGTCGGCTACCGCCTCGCCCCCGAGCACCCGTTCCCGGCCGCCGTCCAGGACTGCGCCGCCGCCGCCCGCTGGCTGGCCGGGCACGCGGAGGAACTCGGCCTGGACGCCGGGCGGCTGGCCGTGGCCGGCGACAGCGCGGGCGGCAACCTCGCCGCCGTGCTCGCCCTGATCGCCCGCGACGAGGGCGGCCCGGCGCTGCGCCACCAACTGCTCGTCTACCCCAACACCGACGCCCGCGCCGACACCCCCTCGTCGCGCGAGCACGACGACCCGGCGCTGTTCAACCGCCGCTCGGTCGCCTGGTACTGGGGCCACTACCTGGCCGACCCGGCCGACGGCGCCCACCCGCACGCCTCCCCGCTGCGCGCCCCGAGCCTGGCCGGGCTGCCGCCCGCCACCGTCATCACCGCCGAGTACGACCCGCTGCGCGACGAGGGCGAGCAGTACGCCGAGGCGCTGCGCGCGGCGGGCGTCCCCGTGGAGCTGCGCCGCTGGGCGGGCATGCCGCACGGGTTCTTCGCCATGACCGGCACCCTGGACGGCGCCGCCGAGTCCCAGGCGTACGCGGCCGCGCGCCTGCGCGAGGCCCTCGCGTGACGGCCCCCGCCGCCGCGGCGGCCCCCGGCCTCCCCCCGTCGCCGGCCGGGGCGGTCACGCTGCCGCTCGCCGAGCTGCACGGCTCCCTCGCGGACCCGCTGCTGGACGCGATGACCTTCCTCAACGAGGTCACCACCCGCTACCCGCGGGCGATCTCCTTCGCCCCCGGCCGCCCCTACGAGGGCTTCTTCGAACCCGAGGACGTCCCCGCCTACCTGGACGCCTACCTCGACCACCTGGCCGCGACCGGCCTGGACCGCGACGCGATCCGCACCACCCTGTTCCAGTACGGGCCGACCAAGGGCGTCATCAACGACCTGGTCGCCCGCACCCTGTTCCACGACGAGGACCTCGTCGTGGCCCCCGAGGCGCTGGTGCTGACCGTCGGCGCCCAGGAGGGCATGCTGCTGACGCTGCGCGCGCTGTGCGCCGGCCCGGACGACGTGCTGCTGGTCAGCTCGCCCTGCTACGTCGGCGTCACCGGCGCCGCCCGGCTGCTCGACCTGACCACCGTGCCGGTCCCCGAGGGCCCGGACGGCGGGCCGGACCCGGAGGCCGTGCGGGCCGCCGCCCGCGAGGTCCGCGCCGCCGGGCGCCGCCCGCGCGCCCTCTACGTGGTGCCGGACTTCGCCAACCCGTCCGGCACCTCGATGCCGGTCCCGGCCCGCGCCCGGCTGCTGGCGACGGCCGCCGAGGAGGACCTGCTGGTCATCGAGGACAACCCGTACGGCTTCTTCGCCCGGGAATCGGGCGGGCGGCCCGGCGGGCGGCCCACCCTCAAGGCGCTGGACCGCCACCGGCGGGTCGTCTACCTGGGTTCCTTCGCGAAGACCTGCTTCCCGGGCGCCCGGCTCGGCTACGTGGTCGCCGACCAGGAGGTGACCGGCCCCGGCGGGCGGCGCGGCCTGCTGGCCGACGAGCTGGCCAAGCTGAAGAGCATGACGACGGTCAACACGCCGGCCCTCAGCCAGGCCGTGATCGGCGGCATGCTGCTCACCCACGACTGTCGGCTGCGGGCCGCCAACGCCCCCGCCACGGCCCACTACGCGGCCGGCATGGACGCCCTGCTGGCCGAGCTGGAGCGGTGCTTCCCGGCCGCGGAACGGGAGAGCCTGGGCCTGTCCTGGAACGTGCCGGAGGGCGGCTTCTTCGCGGTGCTCACGGTCGCCTTCGCGGCCGACGACGACGCGATGGAGCGCTGCGCGCGGGAGTGCGGCGTGCTCTGGACGCCGATGGCGCCGTTCTACCCGGCCGGCGGCGGGGAGCACCGGCTGCGGCTGTCCATCAGCTCGCTGACGCCCGGGACGATCGCGGCCGGTGTCGCCCGGCTCGCGGACTTCGTGCGGGCCGAGACCGCCCGGGCGGCGGCGCCCTGACGGGCCGCGGCCGGAACAACGGCGAACGGCGGCGCCTCCCGGGAGCGGGAGG
>NZ_JBEOWI010000082.1:0-27281 GCF_040296005.1 Kitasatospora sp. NPDC002551
CACCTGCGAGTTCCTGGTGGCGGTGGACGGCACGATCTCCTTCCTGGAGGTCAACACCCGTCTGCAGGTGGAGCACCCGGTCACCGAGGAGGTCACCGGGATCGACCTGGTCCGCGAGATGTTCCGGATCGCGGACGGCGAGGAGCTCGGGTACGACGACCCGGAGGTGCGCGGCCACTCGTTCGAGTTCCGCATCAACGGTGAGGACCCGGGCCGCAACTTCCTGCCGGCCCCGGGCACGGTGACGCTGTTCGCGCCGCCGTCCGGGCCGGGCGTGCGGCTGGACTCGGGTGTGGAGACCGGTTCGGTCATCGGCCCCGCGTGGGACTCGCTGCTGGCGAAGCTGATCGTCTCCGGCCGCGACCGCAAGCAGGCGCTGGAGCGGGCGAAGCGCGCGCTGGCGGAGTTCAAGGTCGAGGGCATGGCGACCGCCATCCCGTTCCACCAGGCGGTCGTCACCGACCCGGCGTTCGCGCCGGAGGTGCACGGCGGCGAGGGGCCGTTCAAGGTCTTCACCCGGTGGATCGAGACCGAGTTCAACAACACCATCCCCGCGTTCGCCGGTGCGGCCGGCGAGGGCGAGGAGGCCGAGGGCCGGGAGACCGTGGTCGTCGAGGTCGGCGGCAAGCGGATCGAGGTCTCGCTGCCGTCCTCGCTGGGCGTCTCGACCGCTCCGGCGGCCGGTGCGGGGGCCGCGAAGGCCAAGCGCCGGGTGGGCGCGAAGAAGGCCGGCTCGGCGGTCAGCGGTGACACGCTGGCCTCGCCGATGCAGGGCACCATCGTCAAGGTCGCCGTCGAGGAGGGCCAGGTCGTCGCGGAGGGCGAGCTGATCGTCGTCCTGGAGGCGATGAAGATGGAGCAGCCGCTGAACGCGCACAAGGCGGGCACCGTCGTCGGCCTCAAGGCCGAGGTGGGGGCGAGCGTCTCCAGCGGCGCGGCGCTCTGCGAGATCAAGGACTGACGCCTCCCGCGTCTTCCGCCGCCGGTCCGTACACCTACGGGTGTGCGGACCGGTCGTGTTGTCGGCGGTGGTGCGGGCGGTACCGGTGCTGCGGGCGACAGCGGTGGTGCGGGCGGTCCGGGTGGTGCCCGCGGCCGCCGGGGGGCTCAGCGGCCGCGCGGCAGGCCGAGTTCGGCGAGCCTGGCCGGCAGCGGTCCCGGGCCGCCCGGCCCGCCGGGGCCGTGCACGCCCGGCCGGCGCTGGCCGGGCAGCGGGGCGGCGCCGCCGGGGGGCGGCGGGACGGCGCGGCGGGCCATCGGACCGGGCTGGGTCTGGTGGACGGGCCCGCTGCCGGTGCCGTGCACCGGGGCGTCGCCGGACGGCGCGGCGCCGAGCGGCGCGAGGTCGATCTGCACGCCGCAGTCGGCGAGCGCGTCGAGTTCGCGGGCGGTGGCGTCGTCGGCGGTCGCCAGCTCGTCGGTGACCAGGCGGGTGATGGTGTCGGTGGGGACGGTCGGGAACATGCTGTCCGCGCCGAGCTTGGTGTGGTCGGCGAGGATGATCACCTCGGCGGCCGACTGCACCAGGGCCCGGTCCACGCTCGCGGAGAGCATGTTCGAGGTCGACAGGCCGCGTTCGGCGGTCAGTCCGCTGCCCGAGACGAAGGCCTTGGTCACCCGCAGCCCGTGCAGGGACTGTTCGGCGCCGCTGCCGACGAGGGCGTAGTTGGAGCCGCGCAGGGTGCCGCCGGTCATCACCACCTCGACCCGGTTGGCGTGCGCGAGCGCCTGGGCGACCAGCAGCGAGTTGGTCACCACCGTCAGCCCGGGCACCCGGGCCAGGCGCCGGGCGAGTTCCTGCGTGGTGGTGCCGGCGCCGACCACCACGGCGTCACCCTCCTCCACCAGACCGGCGGCGAGATCGGCGATGGCGCTCTTCTCGGCGGCGGACAGGTGGGTCTTCTGCGGGTAGCCGGGTTCGCGGCTGAAGCCGCCGGGGAGCACCGCGCCGCCGTGCCGGCGGTCGAGGAGCCCTTCTGCCTCCAGGGCCCGCACGTCGCGGCGCACGGTCACTTCGGAGGTCTGGACGACGCGGGCCAACTCCCGGAGCGAGACCGCTCCGTTGGCGCGCACCATTTCGAGGATCAACTGGCGACGTTCTGCTGCAAACACAGAACCGACGGTAACCTGCGTGACCGTCTGCTTTCAGGCGTTTGCTGCTAGTAGCGGGAATTGCTCACGCCGGAGCGGCGCGTGACCGTACAATGCGCGCCGTCGGCGATCCGGAACTGCGCCCGCCGTCCGAGTGACGGCCGGGAACGCGCGGAGGGCGGCCGCCGAACGGCGACCGCCCCCAACTGAGCGCCCTGGGCTCAGGATTCGCCCTCGTCGCGCTTGCGGATGTGGAGCTGGCGGGCGGCCTCGGCGGTGGAGCCGGAGACCGACGGGTAGACGGTGAAGGCACTGGCCACCTGTTCGACCGTCAGATTGGCGTCCACCGCCAGCGAGATGGGGTGGATGAGCTCGCTGGCGCGCGGGGCGACCACCACGCCGCCGACCACGATGCCGGTGCCGGGGCGGCAGAAGAGCTTCACGAAGCCGTCGCGGATGCCCTGCATCTTGGCGCGCGGGTTGCCGCGCAGCGGGAGCTTGACCTCGACCGCGTCCATCTTGCCGCACTTCACGTCGGCGGCGGTGTAGCCGACGGTGGCGATCTCGGGGTCGGTGAAGACGTTGGAGGCCACCGTCTTGAGGTTCAGCGGCTGCACCGCGTCGCCCAGCGCGTGGTACATGGCGATCCGGCCCTGCATGGCCGCCACCGAGGCGAGCATGAAGACGCCGGTGCAGTCGCCGGCCGCGTACACGCCGGGGGCGGTGGTGCGGGAGACCCGGTCGACCTGGATCTGGCCCCAGTCGTTGAGCTTGACCCCGGCCTCCTCCAGGCCCAGGCCGGCGGTGTTCGGGATGGATCCGACCGCCATCAGGCAGTGGGTGCCCTCGATCACCGTGCCGTCGGAGAGGGTGACCTCGACGGTGTCGCCGATCCGCTTGACGCTCTCGGCGCGCGAGCGGCTCATCACGTTCATGCCGCGGCGGCGGAAGACCTCCTCCAGCACCTCGGCGGCGTCCGGGTCCTCGCCGGGCAGCACCCGGTCGCGCGAGGAGACCAGGGTGACCTTGGAGCCCAGCGCCTGGTAGGCGCCGGCGAACTCGGCGCCGGTGACGCCGGAGCCGACCACGATCAGCTCGCGCGGCAGCTCCTCCAGGTCGTAGACCTGGGTCCAGGTGAGGATCCGCTCGCCGTCGGGCTGGGCGTCGGGCAGCTCGCGGGGGTGGGCGCCGGTGGCGATCAGCACGGCGTCGGCGCGCAGCGACTGGACGCTGCCGTCGGGGGCGTCCACCAGCACCTCGCGGGAGCCGTCCACGGCCTGCCCGCCGGTGCCCAGCCGGCCGCGGCCGCGCAGCACGGTGACGCCGGCGCGGGTGACGGACTGGGTGATGTCGTGGGACTGCGCGATGGCCAGGCGCTTCACACGCCGGTTGACCTTGCCCAGGTCGACGCCGACCACCCGGGCCGGGCTGTCGATGTGCGGGGTGTCGTCGGCGACGATGATGCCGAGTTCCTCGTACGAGCTGTCGAAGGTCGTCATCACCTCCGCCGTCGCGATCAGCGTCTTCGACGGCACGCAGTCCGTGAGCACCGCCGATCCGCCCAGGCCGTCGCGGTCGACGACGGTCACCTCCGCGCCGAGCTGAGCGGCGACGAGCGCCGCCTCGTAGCCGCCGGGTCCGCCACCGATGATCACGATCCGAGTCACGTCAACCATTGTCCCGCACGCCGGGAGCACTGCCACGCCGGGGTCGGGGCTTCTGTCGGATCGGCCGGTGAACGTAGGCTTCCCCCCATGCCCCTTTACGCCGCGTATGCCACGAACCTCGATGCCCGGCAGATGACCCGCCGCGCCCCGCACTCGCCACTGCGCGGCACCGGGTGGCTGTCCGGCTGGCGGCTCACCTTCGGCGGCGAGCACCTCGGCTGGGAGGGTTCGCTGGCCACGGTGGTGGAGGACGAGAAGGAGCAGGTCTTCGTCTCGCTGTACGACGTGGCGCCGATGGACGAGGAGGGGCTGGACCGCTGGGAGGGCGTCCAGCTCGGCATCTACCGCAAGATCAAGCTGCGGGCGCAGACCCTGGACGGCGACGTGCCGGTCTGGACGTACGTGCTGAACGACTACGAGGGCGGCCTGCCCGCGGCCCGCTACCTGGGCCTGATCGCGGACGCGGCGGAGAGCGCCGGCGCCCCCGACGACTACGTGCTGGACCTGCGCCGCCGCCCCTGCTGAGGCGCCTGCGCTATCTCCAGGGCCCGACCGTCGCGGCCAGGGCCTCGGCGAGCGCCGCGCGGCGGGCCGGGTCGGTGCGCTGCGGGGCGGCCAGTTCGACGTGCAGCCAGGTGACGCCCAGGCCCGCGGCGAAGCGGCCCTCGACGTTGGTGGTGCCCTCCAGCCGCCCGCACTTCTCCTGCCAGGCCCGGCAGACCGCGAGTCCCGCCGCGCCGAGCCCGTCGGCGGTCCGCTCGGCGTCCCGGCCGGCCGCCCCGGCGCCGGCGGAGACCACGGCGTCGGTGCCGGGCAGGCTGTCCTCGTCGAAGCCGTGCAACTGGAGGCCGGGCAGTCCGCGCTCGGTGAGGGCCCCGACGACCGCGGCGAAGACGGTGTCGTCGCGGTGCGCGGCGTCCGCCGCCCCGTCCGTGCCGGCCCGCCGGTGGGCGCCGGCGAGGACGAGCACGCCGCCGGGCGCCCGCTGGAGGAGTGCGGCGCCGAGCGTCTCGGTGCGCAGGTCGGCCACCGGGTGCGGGACCTGGACGGTCCAGCCGGTCCGGGCGGAGAGGTCCAGGTAGATCCGGCCCCAGCCGCGCGGGTCCGCCCCGGAGGCGTCGGCGATCTCGGCCGTGCGCCGTCCGCTGACCGCCTCGGTGAACTCGGTGAGCCGGTAGCCGACGCCGGCCAGCGTCCGGTCGGCCTGCCCGAGTCGGCCGTCGACGGCCTGGAGGACCGCGTCGGCGAGTGCCCGCCGCTGGGCGGGGTCCGGGGCGGTGTAGGTGCCGACGGCGAAGGCGGCGGTGTAGGCGTCCACCCGGGCGGCGAGGTCCACCGGGCGCGGGCCGTCCGGGCTCGCGGGGGCCGGCGCGGCGGAGGCCGCCGGGGCCGCCGGGTGCCGCGCGGGACCGCGGGCGGCCAGGGTCAGCCCGGCGGCCAGGGTCAGCCCGGCGGCGAGGGCCGCCAGGACGGCCAGCACCGCCACCGGCCACCGCACCGCGCGTCGCGTTCCCCGTCTCTCCACGAGGGGAGAACCTACCGCGCGCAACAGCGACTCCATGATCGACATCGATCGTGATCGAACCTTCCCCGATCCGAGACCGTTACGAGACGGGATAACCGGAACCTCTTCGTACGCTTTTGAGGCTTCGACCGGGCCCGCCCGGTTCGCGGTGGGGCTCCAGGGGTGGGTGGCGCACTGCCGCCCGAGGCACCCGGACCCGACCCGACTCCCGACGAGGCCCCTACCCGTGAGCACGGCCCCCACCCCTCCGCGGCAGCACCGCTATCGCCGCCGGGCCGACATGCCGCTGCTCGGGGGCATCCGCCCGCCGATCGCCCTGCTGCTCGTCCTGCTGTCGGCCGTCGCCGCGATCACCGCGCTGGCCGTCGGCGGCCTGCGGGTCGACGACACCCCCCAGGCGGTCCGCGAGTCCCACCGGTACGCGGCCGAGGACACCGCCCTGTCGCTGCGGGCGGGCCTGCGGGAGAACAGCTCCGACCTGCTGCGCTCCGCCGCCCGCTACGACCGGGCGCCCGCCGAGCCCACCGAGGTGCTGGCCGCGCTCGGCTCGGCGTACCGCAAGTGGCGCGGCACGGTGATCGTCCGCCCGGACACCGGCCGGCTGCTCGCCGCCCGCGGCGAGACCGTCCCGCTGGCCGGCCTCGACCTCGGCCGGGTCACCGACACCGCGCCCGCGCCGCTGCTCGTCCCCTCCGCCGCCGGCACCCGGCTGCTGACCTTCGCGCTGGTCACCACCGCGCACGACGGCCGGGCGCTGCTGGTCGCCTCCGACAACCTGCGGCTGCCCGCCCTCGCCACCCGCGACGGCCAGACCATCCAGGTCCTCGGCGCCGACGGCACCGTGCTCGACACCGCCGGCGCCGTGCTCACCGACGAGGCCGCCCGGCAGCTGGCCGCCACCGTCCGGGGCACCCTCCCCGGGCAGGCCCCGACCGGGGCCGCCTCCGGCAGCCCGGCCGGCGGCGCCGACCACGGGGGCGTGCGCCGGGTGGCCGGCTGGGCGTCCGTCGCCGGCGCCGACGCGCACGACCCGGCCACCGCGCTCGGACTCACCGTCGTCTCCACCGGCACCGTCGACGGCAAGGCCGCCGGCCTGCGCCACCCGGCCCTCGGCCTGTCCGCCGCCGGCGCCCTGCTGGCCCTCGCCCTGCTGCTCGCCCTGTTCCTGCGCCGCACCCTCCAGCGCCCGCTGCTGCGGCTCTTCCTGGACGCCCGCCGGCTCACCCGGGGCGAGCTGGACCGGCCGGTCCGCGGCCCGCGGCGCGGCGAGGCCGGCCGGATCGCCCGCGCCCTGGAGGAGCTGCGGCGCCAGCTCCTCGACCCCGCCCGCCCGCCGGCCGCCCCCGTACCCGCGCCCCGGCGCCGCCGGCCGGGCGCCGCGCTGCCGCTCGGCCTGAGCGCCGCCGTCGTGCTCGGCTGGTCCGCCCCGCTGCTGCTGCTCGGCGGCAACGACGGCGAGGTCCGCGTCCCCACCCAGGTGGTGGCCGGCCAGCGGGACCGCACCGACAACGCCGCCGACCGGCTGCGCCAGGCCCTCAACGAGGGCTACGCGGACCTGCGCGCGCTCGCCCCCGAACTCGCCGCCGCCGATGTCGGCACCGCCCGGACGCTGCTGCGCACCGCCCTCGCCCGGCACGAGCGCTACCGCGCGCTGTACGTGCTCGGCCCCGGCGGCGAGGTGCTCGCCCGGGCCGGCGAGGAGCCGCACCGCACCGGGCCCGGGGCGCTCGGCCCGGGCGGCGTGCTGCTGCTCAACAGCTCCGGCAAGGAGCCCCGGATCGCCGCCCGGACACCGCTCGCCGCCCCCGCGGCCGCCGGAGCCGCCGACGCCGCGGACGCCGTCCCGGACGACGCGCAGGCACCGGGCCCGGTGCTGGTCGGCGAGTTCCGCACCGACTTCCTCGGCGGCCTGCTCGAACGCCCCGGCCTCGGCCGGGTCTGGCTGCTCGACGACCGCCGCCGGGTGCTCGCCGCCAACGGGGCCTACGCCTCCTTCGGCGAACTCCCCGAGGGCCGCGCCCGGGCCGTCCTGGACACCTCGGCGGGCACCCCGCCCGGCGGCGCCGCCAAGCACGCCGCCGCCGACGTCGTGCGCACCGGCGGCGACCCGGTGCTGCTCGCCGCCGCCCCGCTCGGCGGCCGCGGCGCCGTCGCCCGGCTCGGCTGGTCCGTCGTCAGCGCCCACCCGGTGTCCTGGCTGCACCTCGACCAGAACCGGGCCGACCGGCGCGCCGTCCTGGCCGGGATGCTCGGCCTGGCCGCCGCCGCGCTCTGCCTCGGCTGGCTGTACGTCGCCGTGGGCCTGCCGCTGCGCCGGCTCACCGCGAGCGCCGAGGCGCTGGCCGCCGGGGACCGCCGCACCGTCCTGTTCCCCGTCCACCACGACGAGGTCGGCGCCGTCGCCCGCAGCCTGGAGCTGATCCGCCAGGACCTGGAGCGCGCCGAGCGCGAACGCACCGACCGCGCGCGGGCCGGGCACCGCGCCCCCGCCGCCACCGCCTTCTGAGAGGGACCCGTGCTCTTCCTCTACCTCGTGCTGCTGGTGTGCTGCGCCGTCCTGCTGGTGGCCGGCATCGTCGAACAGCGCCGGCACTTCGCCGCGCTGGACCAGATCCCCACCCGGGTGCTGGTCAACGGCATCCGCGGCAAGAGCTCGATCACCCGGCTGTGCGCGGGCGCGCTGCGCGGCGGCGGCCTGGTCACCGTCGCCAAGACCACCGGCACCGCCGCCCGGTTCATCCACCCGGACGCCACCGAGGAGCCGGTCTACCGCAAGTTCGGCATCGCCAACGTGGTCGAGCAGATCGGCATCGTCCGCCGGGCCGCCACCTACCGGCCGCACGCGCTGGTGATCGAGTGCATGGCCGTCATGCCGGCGCTCCAGGAGGTCAACCAGACCAAGCTGATCCGCTCCACCATCGGCGTGCTGTGCAACGTCCGCGAGGACCACCTCGCCGAGATGGGGCCCACCCTGGACGACGTCGCCCGCTCGCTGTCGCGCTCGATGCCGGTCGGCGGCGTCTGCGTCACCGCCGAGCGGGAGCGCGCGCACATCCTGCGCGAGGAGGCCGCCAAGCGGGACTGCGAGCTGATCGTGGTCGACCCCGAGTCGGTCAGCGACGAGGAGCTGCGCGGCTTCAGCTGGTTCACCTTCAAGGAGAACGTGGCCATCGCGCTGGCCGTCGCCGAACTCCTCGGGGTGGACCGGCAGACGGCGCTGCGCGGCATGTGGGCGGCGCCGCCGGACCCCGGGGTGCTCTCGGTCGAGCGGTACCGGACGGCGGACGGCAAGCGGCTGCGGTTCGCCAACGTCTTCGCCGCCAACGACCCCGAGTCCACGCTGATGAACGTCCGCCAGCTGGAGGGCCTGGGAGCGATCCACCGGCCGCTGCACGTGGTGGTCAACTGCCGGCCGGACCGGGTCGAGCGCAACGGCCAGATGGGCCAGATCGTGCCGGACCTCGACCCGGACACGCTCTTCCTGATCGGCCACCCCACCAGGAGCGCCCGGGACGCCGTCCCGGCCGGCTGGTCCGGGCGGGTGGTCGACCTCGGCGGCGACCGGCGGGACCCGGCGCGGCTCACCGCCGACCTGCTGGACGCGCTCGGCCCCGACTCCTCGCTGGTCGCGATCGGCAACATCCACGGGCAGGGCGAGCTGTTCCTGGAGGAGCTGGCCCGGCTCGCCCCGGACGACGAACCGGAGGCCGGCGGGCTCCGCGAACCGGCCTACGAGCCCGTGCACGAGCCCGTGTACGTCCCCGAGCCGCTGCCCGACTCCTGGTTCGAGCCGGCCACCGCCCCCGCCGTCCCCTCCCAGGCGTACGACCCGTACCACCCGTACCACCCGTACGACCCTTATGGCCCGTACGACCCGAACGACGACCCCCACCACCGCCGCTACGGAGACCAGCCGTGATCCCCACCGAGCTCACCCCCGAGATCGCCGCCCTCGGCATCGCGCTCGGGCTGGTCTTCTCGCTGGTCTGCTACCTGACCACCAACCTCTCCCCCGGCGGCATGATCACCCCCGGCTGGCTGGCCCTGACCCTGGTCGAGGACCTCCAGCGGGTCGCCATCGTGGCCGGCGTCACCGTGCTCGCCTACCTGGCCACCCGGGTGGTCCAGAAGCTGGTGATCCTCTACGGCAAGCGGCTGTTCGCCGCCGTGGTGCTGATCGGCGTCCTGCTCCAGGCCACCGTGACGCTGGTCCTCCAGCACGAGCTGCCCACCCTCTACGCCAACCAGACGCTGGGCTTCATCGTCCCCGGCCTGATCGCCTACCAGCTGGTCCGCCAGCCCCGGGCGGCCACCCTGATGGCGACCACGACCGTCACCCTCGCCACCTACGTGGTGCTCACCGCCGGCGTGCTGCTCGGCGCCCTGCCCGGCACCTGATCCCCCGGAGCCCGAACCGCCATGCCCGTCACCCGGAAATCCCTGCTCAGCGGTGGCCTCGCCGCCACCCTGCTGGTCACCGGCGGCTACCTGACCGTCCAGCTGCGCGAGCGCGAGCGGCAGCCCGCCCCGGTCGGGGCCACCGCGCCGCTGCTCACCGCTCCCGCCACGCCCGCCGCCGGAACCGCGGGCACCGCCGCCGCGGCGGCCGGCCCGCGCTGGGAACGGCTCACCGGCCCCGACCGCACGGTGGTGCGCGACGCCCGCGGCGGCGTGCTCGCCACCCTCACCGACGGGGCCCGCACCGCCGTGCTGACCGGCCCCAGCCGCACCTTCACCGAACCGGGGACCACCAGCGCGGTGCTGACCGGCGACAGCTGGGTGCGGCTGATGCCGCAGCCCTGGAAGGCCGGGGCGGAGGACGAGGCCTGGTTCCGCACCTGGTTCGGCCGGTACCTCGGCTCCACCGAGGACGACGTGCTCGCCGTCGCCACCCAGTACCTGGCGGGCGCGCCGGAGGCCCGGGACGGCAAGGGCGTCCGCTTCCGGGGCGACGCCTCGTTCGGCCCGCTCAACCCCGACGGCTCGTCCGGCAACGACCTGCGCCTGGAGCAGACCGACTTCCTGGACTACCTCGGCGTCCCGTACACCTTCGCGGACAAGGTCACCAAGCGCCCGGACCGGACCCGCTACGGCGCGTTCGACTGCTCCGGCTTCGTCCGCATGGTGTACGGCTACCGCTCCGGCTACCCGCTGCTGTCCAAGGACGCGCCCGGCCCCGGCCTGCCGCGCACCGCCAACGGCCTGGCCCGGACGGGACCGGGCGTGCCGGTGCTGCCGCTGACCACCGTGCCCGGCTCGGACACCACGGTGCGGCCCGCCTCGACCGATCCGCTGCTCCCCGGCGACCTGGTCTTCTTCGAGATCGACGCCCGCACCGGCGCCCGGCTCGACCACACCGGCATCTACCTGGGCCTGGACACCGACGGCCACCCCCGGTACCTCTCCAGCCGCGAGGAGGCGGACGGCCCGACCTTCGGCGACAAGGGCGGCACCGCGCGGCTGGACGACAACGGGCTGTACGCCAAGGGCCTGCGCAGCGCGAAGCGGCTCTGAACGGCTGCCGACCGGACGGGCGCGCGGCGCCGCAGGTGCGGGTGCGGGCCATCCGGGTAACGATCCGGCACGTCGTACCAGGAACTTCTACGCGCGTAGCCGTTTCCCGACTATCCTCGGACACGTGAACGCATCTCCTCAGTCGGTCGTCCCCGCCGACCCCTACGCCGCCGCCCAGGCCGCCGCCGAGCGCCTGCGCGAGCTGACCGGTGCCGAGCGCCACGACGTCGCCCTGGTGATGGGCTCCGGCTGGGTGCCGGCCGCCGACGCCCTGGGCGAGACCGTGGCGGAGTTCCCGGTCACCGACCTGCCGGGCTTCCCCGCCCCCGCCGTGGCCGGGCACGCCGGCACGATCCGCTCGGTGAAGATCGGCGAGAAGCGCGCGCTGATCTTCCTCGGCCGCAACCACTACTACGAGGGCCACGGTGTCGCCACCGTCGTCCACGGCGTGCGCACCGCCGCCGCGGCCGGCTGCGGGATCATCGTGCTGACCAACGGCTGCGGCGGTCTGCGCCCCAGCTGGGTGCCCGGCCAGCCGGTCCTGATCAGCGACCACATCAACCTGACCGCCGACTCCCCGATCGTCGGCGCGAACTTCGTCGACCTCACCGACCTCTACTCCAAGCGGCTGCGCGAGCTGTGCCGCGAGGTCGACCCGACCCTGGACGAGGCCGTCTACGTCCAGTTCCGCGGCCCGCACTACGAGACCCCGGCCGAGGTCAACATGGCCCGGGTGATCGGCGGCGAGCTGGTCGGCATGTCCACCACCCTGGAGGCCATCGCGGCCCGCGAGGCCGGCGCCGAGGTGCTGGGCATCTCCCTGGTCACCAACCTGGCCGCCGGCATGACCGGCGAGCCGCTCAACCACGCCGAGGTGCTGGAGGCCGGCAAGGCCTCCGCCGAGCGCATGGGCGCGCTGCTGGCCAAGGTCCTGGAGCGGATCTGACGCCGGAGCGGGTGCGGACGGCATGAGCGACGGGGCCCGGGGCGGGTGTGATCCGGTGGTCACACCCGCCCCGGGCCCCGTCCGCGTCCGCGTCCGCCGGTCCGACACGCCCCATCCGGCCGGGCGCCGCGCCGCCACCGCGCCGTACGGTTCGTCCCGTCCCGGCCTCGCGCCCCGCCCGTCCCCTTCCGCCCGTCCCACCGCACCCGCCCGTCCCACCGGGCCCGGGCCGGGGCACCCTCCCCGGCCGACCACCGACGCACTTCCCGATGGAGCCGCAGCCATGACGCAGGCAACCACCACCGACCTCCTCGCCCGGGCCCGCACCTGGCTCGCCGAGGACCCGGACCCGCAGACCCGTGAGGAGCTCGCCGCGCTGCTCGCCGACGCCGAGACCCCCGAGGCGGAGGCGACCGCCAAGATCGCCTGGGCCCAGCTGGCCGAGCGCTTCGCCGGCCGCCTGCAGTTCGGCACCGCCGGCCTGCGCGGCGAACTCGGCGCCGGGCCGATGCGGATGAACCGCGCCGTGGTGATCCGGGCCGCCGCCGGCCTGGTCTCCTACGTCAAGCAGCAGGGCCTCGGCGACCTCGTCGTCATCGGCTACGACGCCCGCCACAAGTCCTACGACTTCGCCCGCGACACCGCCGCCGTGGTGGTCGGCGCCGGGCTGCGCGCCGCGCTGTTCCCGCGCCCGCTGCCCACCCCGGTGCTCGCCTTCGCCGTCCGCCACCTCGGCGCGGCCGCCGGCGTGACCGTCACCGCCAGCCACAACCCGCCGCAGGACAACGGCTACAAGGTCTACCTGGGCGACGGCTCGCAGATCGTGCCGCCGGCCGACGCGGGCATCGCCGCCGAGATCGACGCGATCGGCTCGCTCACCGAGGTCCCGCTCGCCGGGAGCGGCTGGGAGACGGTGGACGAGTCGGTGGTCGAGGCCTACCTGGACCGCGCCGTCTCCATCCTCGACCCGCACAGCGCCCGCGACCTCGACGTCGTCTACACCCCGATGCACGGCGTCGGCCGCGACACCTTCCTCGCCGCCCTGAACCGGGCCGGTTTCCCCGCCCCCACCGTGGTCGCCGAGCAGGCCGAGCCGGACCCGGACTTCCCGACCGTCGCCTTCCCCAACCCGGAGGAGCCGGGGGCGATGGACCTCGCCTTCCGCACCGCCGCCTCGACCGGGCCGGACATCGTCATCGCCAACGACCCGGACGCCGACCGCTGCGCGGTGGCCGTCCCCGCCAACGGCAACGCCGCCGGCGGCGGGCAGGGCGCCAACGGCTGGCGGATGCTGCGCGGCGACGAGGTCGGCGCGCTGCTCGGCGCCGCGCTGGTCGCCAAGAAGGCCGAAGGCACCTTCGCCACCACCATCGTCTCCTCCACCCTGCTCGGCCGGATCGCCGAGGCCGCCGGGCTCGGCTACGCGGAGACCCTCACCGGCTTCAAGTGGATCTCCCGCGCCGAGGGCCTGCGCTACGGCTACGAGGAGGCGCTCGGCTACTGCGTCGACCCGCAGGGCGTGCGCGACAAGGACGGCATCACCGCCGCCCTGCTGGTCGCCGAGCTCGCCGCCACCCTCAAGCGCTCCGGGCGCACCCTGTCCGACCTGCTGGACGACCTGGCGCTGGAGCACGGCCTGCACGCCACCGACCAGCTCTCCGTCCGGGTCGAGGACCTCTCGCTGATCGCGGACGCCATGCGCACCCTGCGCGAGCAGCCGCCCACCGTGCTGGCCGGCCTCGCGGTGACCCGCGCCGACGACCTCACCGCCGGCTCCGCCGACCTGCCGCCCACCGACGGCCTGCGCTACCGCCTGGCCGGCGAGGCCGTCCGTTCGGCCCGCATCGTGGTCCGCCCCTCGGGCACCGAGCCCAAGCTCAAGTGCTACCTGGAGGTCGTCCTCCCGGTCGCCTCCGCCGCCGACCTGGCCACCGCCCGCACCCGGGCCACCGAGATCCTCACCACGATCAAGCGCGACCTGGCCGAAGCCGCCGGCATCACCGCCTGACGCCGCCCCGGCACGCGGAAGGGCCCGCCGTTCCCGGCGGGCCCTTCCGCGCGTTCCGTCGTGTCCGGACGGCTCAGACCGCGATCACGGTGATCAGGGCGATCAGCCCGGCCAGGGTCGGGGCGATGATCCACCAGCACCAGCGGACCTCGATCGGCCCGGCGGCCTCGGGGCGGGAGGCGTTGCGCTCGGCCATCTCCTGCAGGATGCCGACCACCTGGTCCGACCAGGCCCGGGTGGGGTCCGACGAGCCCTGCACGCCGGGGCCGGCCGGGGCGTTGCCCTGGCCGAAGACCATGCCCAGCCGGGAGGTGTGCTGCGGCCGGCCGCCGCGGTCCCGGACGCGGGCCGCGCGCTTGCGCTGGCGCAGCGACACCGGCACCGCCCACACCTGGTACTTCTTTCCGTCGGCGAGCAGCTCCACCGAGTACCCGGCGCGCAGCGCGTCGACGGCGGCCCAGGGCGCGGTGATGGTGCGCAGCGGGTTGCGGACCACCAGGCGGCGCTCGTTGGCGCGGACGGCGGGACGCAGGGTGTAGGCGACCACCGGGAGAGCGAAGACCGGGACGGCGGCCAGCGACACCCACGGCGTCTTGCCGGTGCCGTTCAGCGCCGCGTCCCCGATCAGCCAGGCGGCGACGGCCAGCAACAGCACCCCGGAGATGACGCCGGGAACGGAGCGGTACACGCGGTCGGCGTACACGGGCTCCCCATCGGAGCCGGCCGGGGCCCGGTCGGGCCGGCCGTCGGAATCGGTCATGCCCACGATTCTGCCCCATCCCCCCCGCTCTCCACAGGGGCGGCGATCACACCCCCAGGTCTCGGTCCGGCATCGATGCGTGCGGGCCCTAGCGGTTGACTACGCGCGTAGATATGCTGGTGTGGTGACTATGTCCACTCTTGCAGCCAACGCCCCAGGCATCGCGGGCAGCGGTCTCGAGGACGTCGCGGCGTCCGAGGCCTCGCTCCGCCGCTTCCTGCACGGCCTGCCCGGTGTCGACCAGGTCGGCCTGGAGGCGCGTGCCGCCACCCTCGGTACCCGCTCGATCAAGACCACGGCCAAGGCGTACGCCATCGACCTGGCCATCTCGATGATCGACCTGACCACGCTCGAGGGCGCGGACACGGTCGGCAAGGTGCGCGCGCTGTGCACCAAGGGCCGCAACCCCGACCCGACCGACCCGACCGCCCCCCGCGTCGCGGCGATCTGTGTCTACCCGGACATGGTCGCCACCGCGAAGGCGGCGCTGCGGGGCACCGCCATCCAGGTCGCCTCGGTCGCCACCGCCTTCCCGGCCGGCCGCGCCGCGCTGCCGGTCAAGCTGGCCGACACCGCCGACGCGGTCGCCGCCGGCGCCGACGAGATCGACATGGTCATCGACCGGGGGGCCTTCCTCTCCGGCCGCTACCTGGACGTCTTCCAGGAGATCGTCGCCGTCAAGGAGGCCTGCCGCCGGGCCGACGGCAGCTACGCCCACCTCAAGGTGATCTTCGAGACCGGCGAGCTGCAGACGTACGACAACGTGCGCCGGGTCTCCTGGCTGGCGATGCTGGCCGGCGCCGACTTCATCAAGACCTCCACCGGCAAGGTCGCCGTCAACGCGACCCCGCCGGTCACCCTGCTGATGCTGGAGGCGGTCCGCGACTTCCGCGCGGCCACCGGCGTCCAGGTCGGCGTGAAGCCCGCCGGCGGCATCCGCACCACCAAGGACGCCATGAAGTACCTGGTGATGGTCAACGAGACCCTCGGCGACGACTGGCTGACCCCGCACTGGTTCCGCTTCGGCGCCTCCAGCCTGCTCAACGACCTGCTGATGCAGCGCCAGAAGCTGACCACCGGACGGTACTCCGGCCCCGACTACGTGACGGTGGACTGATCACCATGGCCAAGAAGAAGAACACCGAGGAGCCCGTGGCCCAGAAGCCGGCGGGCGGCCTCTTCACGTACGCCCCGGCGCCCGAGTCGCCCGCCGCGGCCGGCGACATCGCCAGCTCCTACGGCCACTTCATCGGCGGCGAGTTCGTCGACTCCTCGGGCAGCGAGGCGCTGAAGACGGTCAACCCGGCCACCGAGCAGGTGCTCGCCGAGTTCGCCCGGGGCACCGAGGAGGACGTCGACCGCGCGGTCGCCGCCGCCCGCCGGGCCTTCGCCGACTGGTCCGCGCTGCCCGGCAGCGAGCGCGCCAAGTACCTGTTCCGGATCGCCCGGATCATCCAGGAGCGCAGCCGCGAGCTGGCCGTGCTGGAGTCGATCGACAACGGCAAGCCGATCCGCGAGACCCGCGACGTCGACCTGCCGCTGGTCGCCGCGCACTTCTTCTACTACGCGGGCTGGGCCGACAAGCTGGACTACGCCGGCTTCGGCCCGAACCCGAAGCCGCTGGGCGTGGCCGGCCAGGTCATCCCGTGGAACTTCCCGCTGCTGATGCTGGCGTGGAAGATCGCCCCGGCGCTGGCCACCGGCAACACGGTCGTGCTCAAGCCGGCCGAGACCACCCCGCTGACCGCGCTGCGCTTCGCCGAGATCTGCCGCCAGGCCGATCTGCCGAAGGGCGTCGTCAACATCGTCACCGGCGACGGCCGCACCGGCGCCGCGCTCACCGCGCACCCGGACGTCAACAAGGTCGCCTTCACCGGCTCCACCCCGGTCGGCCGGGCGATCGCCAAGCAGGTGGCCGGCACCCGCAAGAAGCTGTCGCTGGAGCTGGGCGGCAAGGCCGCGAACATCGTCTTCGACGACGCGCCGATCGACCAGGCCGTCGAGGGCATCGTCAACGGCATCTTCTTCAACCAGGGCCACGTCTGCTGCGCGGGTTCGCGCCTGCTGGTCCAGGAGTCGGTCCAGGACGAGCTGCTGGCCGCGCTGAAGCGCCGGATGGGCACCCTGCGGGTCGGCGACCCGCTGGACAAGAACACCGACATCGGCGCGATCAACTCCGCCGAGCAGCTGGCCCGGATCACCGCGCTGACCGACGCCGGCGAGGCCGAGGGCGCCGAGCGCTGGTCGCCCGCCTGCGAGCTGCCGGGCACCGGCTTCTGGTTCCGGCCGACCGTCTTCACCGGCGTCAGCCAGGCCCACCGGATCGCCCAGGAGGAGATCTTCGGCCCGGTGCTGTCGGTGCTGACCTTCCGCACCCCCGCCGAGGCGGTCGAGAAGGCCAACAACACCCCCTACGGCCTCTCCGCCGGCATCTGGACGGAGAAGGGCTCGCGCATCCTCTGGACGGCCAACCGGCTCAAGGCGGGCGTGGTCTGGGCCAACACCTTCAACAAGTTCGACCCGACCTCGCCGTTCGGCGGCTACAAGGAGTCGGGCTACGGCCGCGAGGGTGGCCGGCACGGTCTGGAGCCCTACCTGAATGTCGAGGCCCGAGATGTCTGATGTCGTGAGCCGTCTTGATGTCCTCAAGACCTACAAGCTGTACGTCGGCGGGAAGTTCCCGCGCTCCGAGAGCGGGCGGGTGTACGAGGTGACGGACGCGAAGGGCGAGTGGCTGGCCAACGTCCCGCTCGGGACCCGCAAGGACGCCCGCGACGCGGTCGTGGCCGCCCGCGCGGCGGTCAAGGGCTGGGCCGGCACCACCGCGTACAACCGCGGCCAGGTGCTGTACCGGGTCGCCGAGATGCTGCAGGGCCGGCGCGAGCAGTTCGCCGCCGAGGTGGCGCTCTCCGAGGGCATCGGCCCGAAGAAGGCCGCCGCCCTGGTGGACGCGGCGATCGACCGCTGGGTCTGGTACGCGGGCTGGACGGACAAGGTGGCCCAGATCGCGGGCGGCGCCAACCCGGTCGCCGGCCCCTACTTCAACCTCTCCACCCCGGAGCCGACCGGCGTGGTCGGCGTCGTCGCCCCGCAGGCCGGGTACGGGCACTCGCTGCTCGGCCTGGTGTCGGTGATCGCCCCGGTCATCGCCACCGGCAACACCGTGGTGGTGGCGGCCGCGGCCGACGCGCCGCTGCCCGCGCTGTCGCTGGGCGAGGTGCTGGCCACCTCCGACGTCCCGGGCGGCGTGGTCAACGTGCTGTCCGGCCGGACCGCCGACATCGCGCCCACCCTGGCCTCGCACCAGGACGTCAACGCCCTGGACCTCACCGGCGCGATCGCCGCCGACGGTCCCGGCGCGGCGGGCGCGCTGGAGGCGCTCGCCGCGGATACCCTGAAGAGGGTGATCCGCCCGGAGCTGGACCCGTTCGCCCAGGACTGGACCAATGCTCCCGGAACGGACCGGCTACTCTCGTTCCTGGAGACCAAGACGGTCTGGCACCCGATGGGTATCTGACCACCAGGTCCCCGCAGCGGCTACACTCCGTAACCGCGAGTTGGTGACACAACTCCACAGACTGGCCGTCCCCCGTGCCCTCTCCCCCCCAGGGCCCGGACGGTCACAGGACGGACCCGCGCCTCTCCCCCCCTGGCGCGGGTCCGTCGACTTTTCCCCGTTCCGGCCGGTTTCGGCATCGGGCCCGGATACGTCAGACTGGTGTCCCGTGAGTGACTCCCCGCTGAACCCTGTGCCGATAGCCCGCGCCCGGGTGGTCCTGCTCGCCGGGCCCTCCGGATCGGGGAAGTCCTCGCTCGCCGAGCGCAGCGGCCTGCCGGTGCTCCAGCTCGACGACTTCTACAAGGACGGCGACGACCCGACCCTGCCGCTGCTGCCCGACGGCTCGGTGGACTGGGACTCCCCGCTGTCCTGGCACCGCGAGCAGGCCGTCGCGGCCATCCGCGCCCTGTGCACCACCGGCCGGGCCGAGGTGCCGGTGTACTCGATCCCGGACAACGGCCGGGTCACCACCCGGGTGCTGGAGCTCGGCGGGGCCGGCGCGTTCGTCGCCGAGGGCATCTTCGCCGCCGAGATCACCGCCGACTGCGCCGCCGGGGAACTGCTCGGCGACGCCCTGTGCCTGCGCAACGGCGCGCTCACCACCGCCTGGTGGCGGCTGCGCCGGGACGTGCGCGAGGGGCGCAAGTCGCTGCCGGTGCTGCTGCGCCGCGGCTGGCGGCTGATGCGGGCCGAGCGCGGCATCGTCGGGCGGCAGGTCGCGCTGGGCGCGCACCCGTGCGCCGGGCCCGAGGCCGGGCGGCGGATCCGGGCGGTGGCCGCCGCCGGGGAGCTGTCCGCCGTCTGAGCGGCGCGCGGCGGGCCCTGCGCGAGGCCGCCGGACAACCACGACGGCGCCCGAGAACACGGAACGGCGGGCCCGGTGCGTCTCCCCCGCACCGGGCCCGCCGCCTTCCCCGGACGTCCGCGGCCCCCTCCGGTGCCGCCGCTCCCCCGAGCCGGCGCCACCCGTACCGCGTCCGTCCTGCTACCCGTCCCCCGACGGGAGCCCCGTCCGGACCCACCCCCACGGGGGACCGGAACGTCTCGATCGCGCTACGCGACCAGCTCGCCGAACGCCCGCAGCGTGTCGCCCGAGGTGTTCAGCTGCTCGTCGTCGCGCAGCCGGCGCAGCGCGCGCCAGATGCTGCTCTTGACCGTGCCGACGCTGATGCCGAGCACGTCGGCGATCTCCGGGTCGGTCTTGCCCTCGTAGTAGCGCAGCACCAGCATGGTGCGCTGGTTCTCCGGCAGCTTGGCCAGCGCCTGCCAGAGCACGGCGCGCAGCTCGGTGCCGCCCATCGCGTCGGTGTCGCCGACCGTCTCCGGCAGCTCCTCGGTCGGGTACTCGTTGACCTTGCGGCGCCGCCAGGCGGAGATGTGCAGGTTGGTCATGGTGCGGCGGAGGTAGCCCCCGACCGCGGCCTTGTCGGTGATCCGGCCCCAGGCGCGGTAGGTGCTGAAGAGCGCGCTCTGCAGCAGGTCCTCGGCCTCGTAGCGGTCACCGGTGAGGTGGTAGGCGGTGGCGTACAGGGAGGCGCGGCGCTCGCGCACGTACGCGGTGAACTCGGTGACGTGGTCCTCGGTGACGGCGGGGCGCTCCCCCCGCGCCCCGTCCCGCTGCACCTCGGTGGCGGGCGCCGCCACGGGGCTCAGCCGCAGCAGCGTCGCACCGGCGGCCTCGCGGCCGGCCGACTCCCCCGAGTCGGCCTTCCGCAGGCCGGTCCCCCCGATGCCCCGGTTCCCCCCCGGGGCGTCCTTGCCCTCGACGCGGACGGGGAGGATCCCCCGCAGCGTCAAGGTGCCGGCGGAGTCGGCCGCGTTCCCCCGGCGGCCGATCCCGTACAGCTCCCCCGTCCTGCCGCCGCCGCTCACCCGGCGGCCGGCAGTGTTTCCACCGGTGCTGTGCGCGCACCCCCGCGCGATCACGGCACCGGAGGTCTCCTCGGTCCCGCCCTCCAGGCGGGTCCGGAGGGCGGTGGCCGATGAACGCGCGGTGCGGACAGCCGGGTTGGTCCGGGTCTGAAGCATGGCGTTCATCGTGCGCCCCCTTGGTCGGTTCGAGCGGTTCCTTGTCGCCGCCTCGGCGGGCCGATCGGCCCGCTGTCCTGCGGCGACATGGAAGATCCTGCCCGCCGGTTGTGATGGCGCTGTCCGTCGACTGTCACAGGGCTGTCACAGGGCCGGGCCTTTCGTCCCGTGCGCCCTCCCGCCGTTGACGGACGCCGGTGGCGGGAGTTCCGGTTCCCGCGCGGACGGCGTCCGGGCCCCCGCGCGGCCCCGGGCGGGCGGTGGGGGGTGATTCGCCGCTCCGGGTGAGCCAGAATGAGGCCGTGCCTTTCCTCCTTCTGATCGAGGACGACGACGCCATCCGCACCGGCCTCGAACTCGCCCTCACCCGCCAGGGTCACCGTGTGGCCACCGCCGCCTCCGGTGAGGACGGTCTGAGGCTCTTCAAGGAGCAGCGGCCGGACCTCATCGTGCTGGACGTGATGCTGCCCGGCATCGACGGCTTCGAGGTGTGCCGCCGGATCCGGCGCACCGACCAGCTGCCGATCATCCTGCTGACCGCCCGCTCCGACGACATCGACGTGGTGGTGGGCCTGGAGTCCGGCGCGGACGACTACGTGGTCAAGCCGGTGCAGCCGCGGGTGCTGGACGCCCGGATCCGGGCCGTGCTGCGGCGCGGCGAGCGGGAGAGCTCGGACTCCTCGGTCTACGGCAGCGTGGTGATCGACCGGGCGGCGATGACGGTCACCAAGGACGGCGCGGACCTCCAGCTCACCCCCACCGAGCTGCGGCTGCTGCTGGAGCTCAGCCGGCGCCCCGGCCAGGCGCTGTCGCGCCAGCAGCTGCTGCGGCTGGTCTGGGAGCACGACTACCTGGGCGACTCCCGGCTGGTGGACGCCTGCGTCCAGCGGCTGCGGGCCAAGGTCGAGGACGTGCCCTCGGCCCCGACGCTGATCCGCACGGTGCGCGGCGTCGGCTACCGGCTGGACCCCCCGGCGTGACCGCCACCCTCCGTCCGGCGCCGGCGATATCCCGCCGCGCGCGCTGACCTTCCGCAACGACAGGCTCCTGTGACTGACCATCAGACGACGGCCCGGTTCTCCTCCGGCCCGTGGCGGCGGCTGCGCTCGCTGCGCGTGCGGCTGATCGCGGTGTTCGCCGCGGTCGCCCTGCTCACCGCCGTCTCGGCCTCCGGCATCGCGTACTGGCTCAACCGCGACGCGGTGCTCAAGCGCGCGCAGGACACCGCGCTCAACGACTTCCGGGTCTCGCTCAGCCGCAACGTGTCGAGCCTGCCGCTGAGCGCGACCTGCGAGGACCTGAACGCGCTGGCGAGCACCGTCGCCAGCTCCGGGCTCAGCTACGACGTGGTGGTGACGGACCCGGCGCTGCCGGACTGCATCGCCTCCTCCAGCCCCACGCAGTACACGCTCGCCAACGTGCCGACGCCGCTGCAGACCCAGGTGGGCAAGCCGCGCGAGATCACCGAGTCCAACCCGTACACCTACCACCTGTACTGGCAGCGGCAGAACCTCGACGGCCGGCCGTTCGTGATCGGCGGCACCAAGGTGGTGCCGACCGGGCCGACCGCGTACATGTTCAAGTCGCTGGAGAACGAGCGGGCCGACCTCAACACGCTCGGCTGGTCGCTGGCGATCGCCACGCTGCTGGCGCTGATCGGCTCGGCGCTGCTCGCGCAGGCGGCCTCGGCGACGGTCCTGCGGCCGGTGCGGCGGCTCGGCGACGCGGCCCGCCGGCTCGGCGAGGGCCATCTGGACACCCGGCTCGAGGTCGAGGGCTCGGACGAACTCGCCGACCTGGCGCGGACCTTCAACCGGACCGCGGAGTCACTGCACGAGCAGGTCGAGGAGCTGAGCGCGCGCGAGGCGCAGAGCCGGCGGTTCGTCGCCGACATGTCGCACGAGCTGCGCACCCCGCTGACCGCGATGACCGCCGTCACGGACATCCTGGAGGACGAGGCGGAGTCGCTGGACCCGATGATCGAGCCGGCGGTGCGGCTGGTGGTCAGCGAGACCCGCCGGCTGTCCGACCTGGTGGAGAACCTCATGGAGGTGACCCGCTTCGACGCCGGCACGGCCAAGCTGGTCGCCGACGAGGTGGACATCGCGGACCTGATCATGTCCTGCATCGACGGCCGGGCCTGGTACGACGCGGTGGAGGTGGACGCGCCGCGCGGGGTGCGGGCGGTGGTCGACCCGCGCCGGCTGGACGTCGTCTTCGCCAACCTCATCGGCAACGCGCTCAAGCACGGCGGCTCGCCGGTGCGGGTGCGGGTGCGCGAGGACGGGGACAGCGTGGTCGTCGAGGTGTCGGACAGCGGTCCGGGCATCCCGGAGGACGTGCTGCCGCACGTCTTCGACCGCTTCTACAAGGCCGACAAGGGGCGGGCGCGCTCGGAGGGCAGCGGCCTCGGCCTGTCCATCGCGATGGCCAACGCGCAGATCCACGGCGGGACCATCACCGCCGCGAACGGCGAGAGCGGCGCGGTGTTCACGCTGACCCTGCCGCGGACGCCGCCGCCCGCGCCGCCGGCCGACACCGCCTCCCAGGAGAGTGCCCAGTGAACCGTCTCCGCCGACGGCAGCCGTTCGCCGCCGCCGCACTGCTGGGGCTGGCCGCGCTGGCCGCCGGCTGCGGCATCCGCCCGACCGCCGTCCCGGTGGACGCGGGCGCGCCGGCCAGCCGGACCGCCTGTCCTACGGTGGCGCGGATACCCACGGCACCGAGCGCGCCGTCCCCGGCCGCCGGGACCGCCGGGACCGGCGGAGGCGCGGGCGCGGCCGCCCAGCCCTCGGCGCAGGCCGCTCCGGCGCGGGCCGGCGCGGCGTCCGCGGCGCCGTCGTCGCGGCCCTCGCTCTCGCCGTCGCCGTCGCCCGTCGTGGTGTCGCCGACGGCCCCGGCGGACAACGTGTTCGGCGCGCTGCCCTCGCCCACCGCCCCCACCACGCCGCCCTGCCGCTGAGCCGGGGAGCCGCCGGGCCGGGGCCGCCGGGTTCACCGGGCGGCTCCCCCGCGGTCCCTGCCGGACCCCCGGCGCGCGACGGGAAGTTCACACCGGGCAGGGAACCGTCACGCCGCCGGTGCACGTCCTACCCCCCGTGCAGCGAGATGGCACCAGGCCACGCGAGGAGCGTGCCGGCGTGCGGACCGAGACCGGACGGGCGACGGCCGTCCAGCGTTCCCAGCGTCCACTGCGGGTGGTGGGTCTGATCGGCCTCACCGTCCACCTGCTGCTGGTGGGCTGGATGGTGCTGAGACCACTGCCAGTGGCCTGGGTCTACGACGCCAACCTGACACCACTGGCCTCGCTCCGCTCCTCGACCGCGGGCCAACTGCTCGGCGAACTGCTGCTGCTCTCCCCGCTCGGCCTCCTCCTCCCGCTCGCCGGCGGCCGCCTGACCACCCGCTGGCTGCCGTCCTTCCTGCGCACCGCCGGCGCCTCGGCGCTGCTGGCCACCGCGCTGGAGTTCCTCTCCTCCTGGACCCCGGGCCATGTGCTCAACGTGGACCACATCCTGCTCGCCGTCGTCGGCGTCGCGGCCACCCACCTCGCCCTGGTCCCGGCCGGCCGGTCCTTCCTGCTGCGCCGCGCCACGGCCCCCAAGGCCCCGGCGAAGGCCCCGGCGTCTGTGACGGCCCAGGCGGCCCAGGCACCGGCGGCACCGAAGCCCTCGGCCCCCGCCGTCGAGCCCTTCCTCAGCCTCGGCTCGCCGGGCACGTCAGGCAGGGGTTGAGCGCGCACGGCCCCGGGTCCAGCGACTCACCCCGTTCCGGCCCGCGTCGGTCGCACTCCACGCACCACAGCTCCACGGCGGCACCGGCCTCGCGCAACCGGTCGGCCGCCCGCCTGGCCGGCTCCAGCTGGTGCCGGAAGACGGTCATCGGCACGTGCGCCAGTACCCGTCCGCTGCGCCAGAGGCTCAGTGCGGTGAGCCTGGTGAGGGCACGGACCACCTCGATCCGGCGCTCCCCGACAGAGGTGACGACGACGTCGGCCTCGGTGTCCTCCACGGCCCCTCAGCCCGCGCGGCGCACCCGGCCGCCCACCTCGACCAGGCCGTCGGCCGTGAGGCCCGTGACGAGCTGCGAGCCGCGCCCCTGGGTGATCGTCAGAGGGCGGCCCAGTTCGGCGGTCAGCAGGATGGCAGCGGCTCCGGTGGCCTCGTCCTCGTCGATGCCGTCGTCCCGGCCGGGGAAGGCCCGGGCGCGGACGGTGCCCGCCGGCTCGTCCTGCCAGGCCCAGGCGTAGATCCACTCACCCGGCGGCGGCACCGCCAGGCCGTCCACCTCGGCGGGCGTCGCGTGCCGGCGCAGGGTGCGCGGCGGGGCCCAGGCGGCGGGCGCCGCGATCCGGGTGAACTCCCCGTCGCGGCGGACGCCGACCACGCCGGCCGGGGTGACCAGTCGGTCCACGCCGAGCAGCCAGGCGGCGCCGACGCACGGGTGGCCGGCGAAGGGCAGGCGCAGGCCGGGGGTGTAGATGTCGATGGCACCGAGCTCCGGGTCGTCGACGAACACCGTCTCGCTGAAGCCGAGTTCCCGGGCGATCGCCTGCCGGCCGGCCTCGCCGGGGACGGCGGCACCGTCCCGGACGACGCCCAGCGCGTTGCCGTGCGCGCCGTCCGGGCCGCAGAACACGCGCAACACCTCGTGGCCGGTCATCCCTCGCTCGCCCCCTTCGGCCGCGGCGCCGGACCGCGGGCGGGCCGCGGAGCGGGGTTCGCCCCCGGGCGGGCCACCGGGCCCGGGCCGGCACCCGGGACCGGGCCTCCGGCCGGGCGGGGCGGTACGGCCGGGGCCGGGCGGGCCTTCTGCCGGCGGTGGGCCACCACCAGCGTGCCGATGCCCATCGCGATCGAGGTGGCGCCGGTGATCGCCATCGGGGCGTTGCTGGAGGAGCCGCCGGTGGAGGCGAGGTCGACGGACGGCGCCGGGGCCGCCACGGTCACGGTGACGGCCGGCACCGGGGCGACGGGCCCGCCCTCCGGCGTCTGCGTGGTCTGCGCCGCGGGGACGGCTCCCGCCGTGCCGCTCGGCTCCGGCGCGGTCGGGACGATCGCCGCGAGGCCGACCGCCGGGCCGCCGCTGCCGGTCGCGCTCGGCGCGGTGGCCGACGGCTCGGCGGGAGGAGTCGTGGCGCCGCCGTCCGCGGCCGACGTGCTCGGTGCGGCGCTCGGCGTGACCTGCGCGGCGGCGGCCACGGTCACGTCGACCGCCGAGCTGGTGGCCGGCACCGCCGCGCCGCCCCCGCCGAGGGGCAGGCTGCTCCCGGCGAACTGCACCGACACGACGCCCGCCGGGACGTCCTGGCCGAACGCCAGCCGCACGTTGAGCGTGCGGGACTCGCCGTCGCGCAGCCGGACCGGGGAGGCCTCCTGGTCCGGGGTGCGCAGCACGAGGGTGAGCGCGCCGGGCGCGGTCCGGCCGGCGTCGGGCACGGCCGCCGACCACTGGCCGTCGGGGGCCTGGAAGTCCAGCCCGGCCGCCCCGGCCGCGGGCAGCGCCGCACCCCGGAGGGTGAGTTCGGGCAGGAAGGCGACGTCCTTGCCGCTGCGGTTGGTGAGCGTCAGCCGGAACGGCCTGGCCTCGCCGCCGGCGGTGAAGGAGCCGGGCACCGCGTCCAGGCCGAGGTAGGGCACGCCGGGCGCGGGGGCGGACGTCGGCGCGACGGTGGGGCCGGCGGCGACGGTGGTGAACTCCTGGTGCGGGCTGAGCGCCTCGGAGGTGCGGCTCTCGGGCGGCAGGGTCGGGTCGGAGACCACCGCGGTGAACCCGCCGGTGGCCCGTCCGGCGGGCGCGTCGGCGGTGACGGCGAGCCGCAGCCGGTAGGTCGCCGAGGCGCCGGCGGGCAGGCTCAGCCGGGTGGCGAAGGTGTCCAGGTTCCAGGTGGCGCCGACGCGGGCGCCCTGGTTGAGCGCGGCGGCCTTCCACGCGCCGCCGCCGGGGGCCTGGTGGTCCAGCCGGAGCTGGGTCTCGCGGACGCCGGAGTCGACGTTGGCCACGGTGAAGCCGGTGGTGACGTCGACCGCGTGGTCGGCGGAGTTGCGCAGGGTGGCGGTGAACTCGGCGGCGGGCCCGCCGGCCGTGAGGGTGCCGGGGAAGCCGGCGAGGCTGACCGTCACCGGGCCGCGCGGGGCCTGCGGGCCGCCGCCCGGCCCCGGGGTGCCCTGGTCCACGGCCGGCCGCACCGTCCCGGTGGTCCCCCCGGAGCGCGGCAGCGCGGAAGCGCCGGGGGCGGCCGCGGTCAGGGCCACGCCCGAGACCAGGGTCGCGGCAGCGGCGAGGGCCAGGGATCTGCGGTGCTGAGTACGCAAGGGAGACCTCACGGAATAAAGGCGGGCGAACCCGACGAACCCGGCAGCAGGCGGCTCGCCGAGGTGGGGGGCCGCTCCGGGACTCTCACCCGGGTCGCTGCTTCGCCCCCCAACCACCAGCGACGGCGGCATCATATCCGAACGCGCGGACGCTTCCTGAGGAGTTTTCAAGGGGTGGGAGGGAGGTTCGCCGGGCGGATTCGGCGATGACACCGTGACGAAATCGTGCGGACGGATGTCGGCGGGCTCCAGTACTGTGCGCTCTCGTCCCCACCGGCCGCCCCGTGCGTGCCCGCTCATTCACCAGAACCACAGGGAAAACTCGTGAACCTCGACTTCGACGCCGAGCCGCTCTTCTCCTGGTACGTCGTGCTGCTCGCGATCAGCGGCCTCGCGCTGCTGGTCCTCGGCGCCGTCAACCTCGGCGGGCTGAAGATCGGCTGGCGCATCCTCAACGTGCTCGTCGGCCTGGGCTTCACCGGCTACGCGTACTACCTCGCGTTCGTCTTCGAGGGCGGCACGTACACGCTGTTCTTCAAGGCGTTCATCCTGCCGGTGGCGCTGATAGCCAACGCGGTGAAGGCGCTGGTCACGCGCTCCCAGGAACCGGCCGCGCCGGTCGCGCCGCCGGTGCCGGCCGGCTCGCCGTACCAGCCGCAGCCGGCCGCCCCGTACGGGCAGGGTGCCCCGGTGCCGCAGGCCTCGCCGTACCAGCCGCAGGGGTACCAGGCTCCGCAGGGGCAGGCGTACCCGCAGGCGCAGCCGTCGCCGTACCAGCCGCAGGCGTACCCGCAGGCGTACCAGGCTCCGCAGGCGCCGCAGGGCCCGCAGCAGGGCTGAGCACCCGTCCGCCCGTCCGCCTCCGGGCG
>NZ_JBEOWI010000083.1:0-25540 GCF_040296005.1 Kitasatospora sp. NPDC002551
CGTCGGGGCCGTCCCGCCAGCGGCCGGCCAGCACGTAGCCCAGCGAGGAGACGAGCATCGCCGCCGCCGAGGCGGCCAGTCCGGGCAGGCTGACCGGTTCGGCCCTGGTCAGCAGCATCAGCCCGACCCCGCCCAGGCCGACCAGCGCACCGAGCAGATGGGCCCGCGCGGGGCGGGCGGCGGTCAGCAGCCAGGCGAGCAGCAGCATCGCGAGCGGCGAGGCCGCCATCACCGTGGAGGCGACGCTGGTGGCCAGCGACTGCGAGGCCACGTAGAGCAGGACGAAGAACCCCGCGGTGTTCAGCATCCCGAGCAGCGCCGAGCGCCACCACCAGGCTCCGCGCGGCCGGCGCGGGCGCAGCGCCAGCAGGAGCAGACCGGCCGGCAGGGCCCGCAGGGCGGCGCCCCACAGCGGGCGGTCGGCCGGGAGGAACTCACGGGTGACGTAGTAGTTGGCACCCCAGGCCACCGGCGCGACGGCGGTCAGCAGCACCCACCGGAAACTGGCTTCCATGGAAGACAATATAACTTCCCGGGAAGCTACCCGGCTACGATGAGCGGCATGGAGCAGCAGCGCAGCCGAGACACCGACGCGACGGATCCGGCCCCGGACCACGTCGCCCTCATCCAGGCCGAGTGGCGCCGCGAGCGGCCCGACCTCGACGTCTCCCCGCAGGCGGTGATCGGACGGCTGCACCGGCTGGCCGGCCGGCTGACCGAGGAGCTCTGCCTGGTCTACGGCCGCTACGGGCTGGGCGAGGGCGAGTTCGACGTGCTGGCCGCGCTGCGCCGGGCGGGCGCGCCGTTCGAGCGGGCCCCCGGGGAACTGGCCGCCCGCACCATGGTCACCACCGGCGCCATGACCAAGCGGATCGACCGGCTGGAGCGGGCGGGCCTGGTCACCCGCCGGCGCAGTGAGGCGGACGGGCGCGGGCGGGTGGTCGCCCTCACCGAGGCGGGCCGCCGGCTGATCGACGAGGCGTTCACCGCCCACATGCGCAACGAGCACCGCCTGCTGGCCCTGCTCACCCGCGAGGAGGCGGCCGCCCTGGAGGGCCTGCTGACGACGTGGCAGCGGCGCCTCGACCACGGGGGGCCGGCCGGAGGCGAGGCACCGAAATCCGGATGATCCGCCCGGATCCCGCGCGATAGCGTCGCCGGGTGACGAACCAGACGAATCCAATGAACCCTATGAACCCTATGAACCCTATGAACCTGACGAACCCTATGAACCTGACGAATCTGACGAACCGGACCTGGGACGTCATCCTGCTCGGCGGCGCCTCCGGCGTCGGCAAGAGCCTGGCCGCCGCCCGGATCGCGGCGGCCACGGGCGCCTTCGTCGTCGAGTTCGACGACGTGGTCGCCGCCGTCCAGGAGCTCACCACCCCCGAGCAGCACCCCGGCCTGCACCACTTCGGCGACGGCGCCGCCCCGGCGGAGGAACTGCCGCCCCAGCGCGTGCTGGACCTCCAGATCGCCACCGCCGAGGCCCTGGAGCCGGCCCTGCTCGGTGTGGTGCGCAACCGGCTGACCGTCCCGGTCCCCGCCGTCGTCGAGGGCGACTACCTCACCCCGGCCGCCTGCGCCCGCGCGGTCGCGCTGGGGCGGGCGGCGGGGCGGGAGGTGCGGGCGGTCTTCCTGCACGAGGGCGACGCCGGCCGGATCACCGCCAACTACGCGGACCGCGAACCGGACGGCGGCGTGCAGGCGGACCGGGCCGAGGTCAGTGCGCGGTACTCGCACTGGCTCGCCGCCGAGGCCCGCCGGCACGCCCTCCCGGTGGTCGACTGCCGCCCGTGGGCCACGCTCGGCGACCGGATGGACCGCGCGCTGACTGCGGCCGGCGGTCAGATCAGCGTGTAGCCGCCACTGCGGAAGGTCGAGCCGACGTTGCTGCAGTAGGCGTAGGACCAGACCCCGCCCGACCGGGTGGGCCCGTAGACCACCTGGTTGTTGGCGCAGACGGCCCACGCGTAGTAGCTGCGGGTGCCGTCGCAGGAGGCGCCGTAGCTGACGTAGTTGCTGTACGTCGAACAGGCCGCCACCCGGGCGGGCGCGGCGGAGGCCGGGACGGCGGCGAGGACGGGGACGGCGAGGGCGGCGGTGGCGGCCAGGGCCGCGGCCGCGGTGCGGATGCTCATGGTGTTCCCTCCGGTTGGGGCGCGTTGACGGGGACGAGGTGGTGCGCGCCCCACTGTGCGCCGCCCACGGGCGCCGCACCCCGCAGCAGGACGGGAAACCGCGATCCCCATCCGCCGTGCCCCGGTGGCCTGTTGTGTCATGTTCCCGTGAGGAATGGGGCTTTTGTTCGCGCGGCCGAACGTGCCGGTTCACCACCGCGTGGTGTGACGGTCTTTCGTGGACGATTTGCTGCCGTCGGCCTGGTGATCACACGCCCGGGCCACGCCGTTCCACGGCACCCCGTGCCGCCGACCGCGTCCTGCGCTCGCACCGGCGGCTCGCACGTCCCGTAGCAGTACGAGGAGCTGAACCACCGATGTCACCGCCCGCCACCCCCACGACGACCGCCCCCGTTCCCCCTTCCACGGGACGCCGACGCCGGCGCCCCACCGCGGCGCTCGCGCTCTGCGCGCTCGTCGCCGCCGGCCTGCCCACGCTCGCCACCGCCACCGCCTGGGCCGCGCCCGGCGGACCGGCCACGGCCGGCGCCAACGGCGCGGCCGCCGACCCCGGCCTGGTGCTCGACCGCCCCGGCGAGTCGGTCGTCACCCGGCGCGAGGTCACCCCGATCGCCCCCGGGCTGACCATGACCGGCTTCGACCGGCTCGGCAAGAGCGGCTGGATCCGCGGCAAGGTCCTGGTCGCCGACCTCGCCGCCGAGGGCCTGAGCGTCGACTACCTGTCCTCCGGCCAGGTGACGACCCGCCAGACCGTCACCGAGATGGCCCGGGGCGCCGGCGCGGTCGCCGCCATCAACGGCGACTACTTCGACATGAACGCCTCCGAAGCACCGCTCGGCATCGGCGTCTCCCGCGAGGACGGCCTCGTCCACGCCCCCGTCGAGGGCTGGAACCAGGCCGTGACCGTCGGCACCGACGGCCTGGCCCGGATGGCCGAGGTGTTCCTGGAGGGCCACGCCGCCCTGCCCGGCGGCGGCGAACTGAAGCTCAGCGGCGTCAACACCTACGGCCTGCCCGCCGACGGCGTCGGCCTGTTCACCCCCGCCTGGGGCACGGCCTCGCGCGCCAAGGTCGCCGACGGCTCCCCGGAGGTCGTCGAGGTGGAGCTGCGCGACGGCCGGGTCACGGCCGTCCGCGACCAGCTGGGCGGCGCCGTGCCCGAGGGCGCCACCGTGCTGGTCGGCCGGGAGGCCGGCGCCCGCGCGCTGCGGGCGCTCAAGCCCGGCGACCAGGTCACCACCGGCTACCGGCCGCGCGCCTCCTTCGGCGAGGTCGCGGTGGCGGTCGGCGGCTACCAGGTGCTGGTCCGCGACGGCGTCGCCCTGAAGCCCGGGGAGAACGACGGCAACGAGCTCAACGCCCGTACCGCTGTGGGCTTCTCCGCCGACAACAAGCGGATGTACCTGGTCACCGTCGACGGCCGGCAGGCCGACAGCCCCGGCATCAGCCTGCCCGAGCTCGCCGTGCTGATGCGGGACATGGGCGCGCGCAACGCGCTCAACATGGACGGCGGCGGCTCGGCCGCGATGGCCGCCCGGCTGCCCGGCACCGGCCAGGCCGGCACCGTCAGCAGCCCCTCCGACAACGGCGGGGAGCGGGCCGTCGCCAACGGGCTCGGCCTGTTCTCCGCACCGGGCTCCGGCCGGGTCAAGGGCTTCCGGGTCCGCCCGGCGGAGGCCGTGGACACCGCGACCCGGGTCTTCCCCGGCCTGCACCGCACCGTCCGCGCGCTGCCGCACGACGAGACCTTCGGCCCGGTGAACGGCGGCACCCCGCCGGTCCGCTGGTCGGCCGCCAAGGCCGGGGCGCCCGGCAACGGCACCGTCGAGGTGTCCGGCCAGGGCACCGCCGCCGTCGTCACCGGCCGCACCTCCGGCCCGGCCGCCGTCACCGCCGCGGCCGACGGCGCCGAGCCAGGCTCCCTGCCGCTCACCGTGCTCGGCGCCCCGGTGCGGATCACCGCCGGCACCGACCCGATCGGCCTGGAGACCGCCGGCGCCACCGCGAAGATCGCCGTGACCGGCTACGACGCCCAGGGCCACGCCGCCCCGGTCGAGGCCGCGGACATCGCCGTCACCGGCGGCACCGGCGTGGTCGAGACCACCGCCGCCGAGGACGGCTCGATCGCCCTCAAGGCGCTCACCGACGGCACCTCCGCGACGCTCAAGCTGACCGTCGGAGGCCTGGAGACCGCCGTCGCCGTCACCGTCGGCATGACCGAGAAGCCGTTCGCCGACTTCTCCGACGCGGCCGCCTGGAAGTCCGGCAACGACCGCGCGCCCGGCGGCGGTGTCGCCCCGGCCGCCGGCCACGACGGCGGCAAGGGCCTGCGGCTGACCTACGACTTCACCCAGTCGACCGGCACCCGCGGCCAGTACGCGATCGCCCCCGAGGGCATCGTGCTGCCCGGCCAGCCGCGCTCCGTCTCGCTGTGGATCGAGGGCGACGGCAACGGCGCCTGGCCGCGCATCCAGTACCGCACCGCCGCCGGCGTCACCGCCAACCTGGACGCGCCGATGGTCACCTGGACCGGCTGGCGCAAGGTGGAGTTCCCGATCCCGGCCGGCGTGCAGTACCCGCTGACCTTCCAGCGGTTCCGGCTGATGGAGACCGGCGCGGCCCGCTCCTACACCGGCGCGCTCACCCTGGCCGACCTGCGGGTCAAGGTCGCGCCGGACGTCGAACTGCCGGTGCGCCCCCGGGTCACCGACCCGGTGGTGCTCACCGACGGCACCGTGGACGGCAGGCCGCTGCGGGTCGCGGTGATGTCGGACGCCCAGTTCATCGCCCGCGCCCCGGAGAGCGACCTGGTGCAGGCCGCCCGCCGCACGCTGCGCGACATCGCCGCCGCCGAGCCCGACCTGCTGGTCATCGCCGGCGACCTGGTCGACGAGGCGAGCCCGGCCGACTTCGCCCTCGCCCGGAAGGTCCTGGACGAGTTCGACCAGCTCACCGGCCGCAGCATCCCCTGGCACTACGTGCCCGGCAACCACGAGGTGATGGGCCCCGGCACCATCGACAACTTCAAGGCCGCCTTCGGCGAGACCAGCGAGGTGTTCGACGTCAAGGGCACCCGCTTCCTCACCCTGAACAGCGCGCTCGGCTCCTTCCGGGCCGGCGGCTTCGACCAGATCGCCAAGCTGCGCACCACCCTGGACGACGCCGCCAAGGACCCGTCGGTCACCGGCCTGCTGCTGTTCGACCACCACCCGACCCGCGACCCGCTGCCCGACCAGGGCAGCCAGCTGGGCGACCGCAAGGAGGCCGCCCTGGTCGAGCAGTGGCTGGCCGGCTTCCGCGCGAACGGCAAGTCCGCCGCGATGATCAGCGGCCACGTCGGCGCCTTCCACGCGAGAAGCGTCGACGGCGTCCCGTACCTGATCAACGGCAACTCCGGCAAGGGCCCGGCCGCCGAGCCGGACCGCGGTGGCTTCACCGGCTGGACGATGCTCGGCATCAACCCGGCCGCCGGCAAGGTCACCGACCCCTACGCGGTGCCGGACGACGCCTCCGCCTGGCTGCGCGCCGAGGTGCGGGCCCGCGCCGACGCGGTGCAGCTGACCGCCCCCGAGTCGCTCGGCCTGCTGGACTCCGCGCCGGTCAGCGCGACCTTCACCCAGGACGGCGAGCGGACGGTGCCGGTCGCCTGGCCGGTCACCGCCCGGTGGGGCGGCCAGGGCGTGCACGTCGGACCGGCCGCCGAGGCCCCGCGCGGCAGCGTCGCCGCGTACGACCCGGCCACCCGCACGCTCACCGGCCTGCGGCCGGGCAGTGCCACGCTGACCGTCACGGTCGGCGGCGTGACGGCGGAGCGCAAGCTCACCGTGGGCTCCGTCCCGGCCTGCACCACCACGCTGCGCGGCACCCAGAAGAAGCTCGCGGTCACCTCCGGCGTCACCTGCCTGGACGGCGCGACGGTCACCGGACCGGTGCTGGTCCAGCCGGGCGCGGCGCTGGTCGCCAACGGCGCGACCATCAAGGGCCCGGTCTCGGCCCGCGGCGCGGCGGCCTTCGTGCTGGCCGACACCCGGGTGTCCGGCCCGGTCTCGGTGAGCGGCTCCACCGGGCAGGTCGCCCTGCTCGGGTCGACCGTCGAAGGCCCGGCCCACCTGGCGCTCAACACCGGCGGCACCGTCGTCGCCGGCACCACGGTGCGCGGTCCGCTGGACTGCGCGGGCAACACCCCGGCCCCCGGCAACGGCGGCCAGGGCAACACCGTGAACGGCCCGAAGGGCGGCCAGTGCAGCGCCCTCTAGCGCTGCCGGACCACCCCTGACACCCGGCCCGTTCGGCCGCCGCCCCGTCCCGACGGCGGCGGCCGCACGGGCCTCGGCTTTGGTGGCGCCCCGGTCAGAGCCCCCCGGAACTCCCCGCCCAACCCCGCCGAGCGCAGGTGGGCGGCCGCCGCGGCCGGGTTCGGGCCGGGGTGCCGTGCGCGGTGCGAAGGCGTCCGGTGCGGCTCCCCGCTCGTGGCTCCAGGACGGAGCATGTGCCGATGCCGCCGTTCGGCACGGCTCGCGGATGGTCGCGTGACGTGCGGGACGGCTTTCTCGGCACGCTGCCGGGCCTCGAAGCGCAGGCCGCGAGACTGGAGAGCCGCGCGTCCCAGCTGTTCGGTGTCCACGGCGTCAGCCCCTCACCGCCCGCCGGCCGTCCCGTCGTAGGCCTCGCGGCGGGCCAGCACCTCGGGCATGTTCTCCTCGGCCCAGTCCTTGATCGCGCGCAGCAGCGGGAGCAGTCCGGTGCCGAGCGGGGTGAGCGCGTAGTCCACCCGGGCCGGGACGGAGGCGGTGACCGTCCGGGTCAGCAGGCCGTCGCGCTCCAGGCCGCGCAGGGTCTGGGTGAGCATCTTCTCGCTGACCCCGGCGAGGCGGCGGCGCAGGTCGCTGTAGCGCTGCGGGCCGTCGGCGAGGGCGTTGACGATCAGGCTGACCCACTTGTCGCCGATCCGGTCCAGCAGTTGCCGGGCGGGGCACTCGGCGAGGTACGCGTCGTAGCCGGCCCGTTCGGCCGCGCGGCGCTGGGCGGCGGTCGTGGTCGCCATCGGCTCTCCTCCCGGTGCGGTACGCACGTGCGAGTGCGTTCTTCCTGCCGGAGAGCAACTCTCCCTAGGTTGGGTGCCGTTGGCAAGCCCCGTCCTGCAACGGGCGGCGGCGGAGCCCCTTTCGGAAGGAGAGCGAGATGCGTGCCGTGGTCGTCCGCCGGTTCGGCGGTCCGGAGGTCCTGGAGCTGGTCGAGGTGCCCGTCCCCGAGCCCGGCCCCGGCCAGGTGCGGGTGCGGGTCGAGGCCGCCGCGGTCAACCCGGTGGACGCGGTGACCCGCGCCGGGGTGCTCGCGGAGGCCGGGCTGATGGCGCCGCGGGAGACGGTCGGGATCGGCTGGGACGTGGCCGGCACGGTGGAGCGGCTCGGGCCGGGCGTGTCCGGGTTCGCGGTCGGGGACGCGGTGATCGGGCTGCGCGACCGGCTGGACGTGCCGCTCGGCGCCTACGCCGACGCCCTGGTGCTGGACGCCGCGGCGCTCGCCCCCGCGCCGCCGGGCGTGCCGGCCGCCGCGGCGGCGACGCTGCCGCTGAACGGCCTCACCGCCCTCCAGGCCCTGGACCTGCTGGATCTGCCGGCCGGGGCGACGCTGCTGGTCACCGGCGCGGCGGGCGGGGTCGGCGGCCTCGCCGTGCAGCTGGCGGCGCGGCGCGGACTGCGGGTGGTCGCGCTGGCGGGCGAGCGGGACGCCGCGCCGCTGCGGGAGCTGGGCGCGGCGTGGCACGTGCCGCGCGGGGCGGCGGATCCGGCCGCCGAGGTGCGGGCGCTGGTGCCCGGTGGGGTGGACGGCGCGCTGGACGCGGCGCTGCTCGGGGTGACGGCGCTCGGCGCGGTGCGCAACCGGGGTTCGTTCGTCGCGGTGTCGGCGGGCGCGGCGCCGCCGGGGCTGCGGGGGATCCGGGTCGCCAACGTCTGGGTGACGGCGGACGGCGGCGCGCTGGCCCGGCTCGCGGAGCTGGCCGCGCGCCGGGAGCTGGCCCTCCCGGTGGCGGACACCCTGCCGCTGGAGGAGGCGCGGGCCGCGCACCACCGGCTGGCCCGGGGCGGTCTGCGCGGGCGGCTCGTGCTGCTGCCCTGAACCGGCGGTTCGAGGGGCGTCCCCGGATCCTGGCATGATCGCAGGATGAACGACCGAATCATCGCCGCCTGTGACGGGGCGGCCAAGGGGAACCCGGGCCCGGCGGCCTGGGCGTACGTGGTGGCCGACGGCACGGGGGCGCCGCAGCGCTGGCAGTCCGGCCCGCTCGGGCACAGCACCAACAACGTGGGCGAGCTCACGGCCCTGGAGCAGCTGCTGGCCGCCACGGATCCCGCCGTGCCGCTGGAGGTCCGGCTGGACAGCACGTACACCCGTGACGCGGTGACGAAGTGGCTGAAGGGCTGGAAGCGCAACGGCTGGAAGACCGCCGCGGGCAAGCCGGTGGCCAACCAGGAGCTGATCCAGCGGATCGACGGGCTGCTGGAGGGCCGGGAGGTCGGGTTCGTCTACGTGCCCGCCCACCAGGTGGACGGCGATCCGCTGAACGCGATCGCCGACAAGGCCGCCAGTGACGCCGCCCGCACCCAGGAGGCGGCCGGCGGGACCGCCGCCGACCTGCCCGTCCCGGACCCGGTCACGAGCGCCCCGGCGAAGACCCGCCGCGCCCCCGCCGCGGCCACCGCCAAGCGCCGGACCTCCGGCGGCTCCGGCGGCTCCGGCGGAGCGCCGACGCTCTCGGCGCGCTTCCCCGGCACCTGCCCGTGCTCCCGCCCGTACGCCAAGGGCGAGAAGATCACCAAGGTCGGCGGCAGCTGGGGCCACGTGGAGTGCGCGGCCGCGCACTCCTGAGCCCGGCCCACCGCTCCCTCAGGAGGCGCCCGGTCCCCGGCCCGCGCGGCGGGAACGGATCCAGGCGACGGCGGCCAGCAGGCCGACCGCGCCGCCGGCCCCGAGCTTCACGGCGCCCTTGGCGACCAGCCAGCCGAGGCCGGGGACCGTCCAGCCCAGCCCGTGGAGCAGGGCCAGCAGCACGGCGGCGCCGCAGAGTCCGGCCAGCACCGTGACCACCACGGCCGCGCCGGTGGGCAGTTCGCGCTCCGTCGCGCCCGGATCGTTCGTCCCCCGAGTGTCCATGACGGGGAGTCTAACCAGTGGCCCCGACGGGGCGGCCCCGCCGATCGGCGGGGCCGGTGCCGGGGGTCAGCGCCGGGCGTGGTGGGTGTCGCCGACGTGCTCGCCGGTCTCCCGGTCGGGGAAGCTGACGGCGAGGGTGACCCGGTACTCGTCGACGTCCTCGCGGTGGCCGGGCACCCGGGCCCAGGCCAGTGAGTGCACCTCCGCCTCGGGGGCCTGCCGGCACCAGGCGGCGGCCTCCTCCAGGGCACGGGCCGCCGACCGCCCGGTGCAGACCACGGCGGTGTACGCGGCCACCGCGAGGTCGCCGCCGCTGCGGCCGTCCCGGGAGGCGGACCGGACGGCGGCGGCGGCTCTGGTCAGGTCGCGGGCGAGGTCGTCGACCACCCGGGGCGGCGCGGGCAGGACGGCCGGGGCCTCCACCACGGTCTCCGGCAGGTTGGTGCTCATTCTCAGGGCCTCCGTCCCTCTGGCATCCCCTTGGTCGCGCGCCCCGCCCCGTCCGGGATCCGCATGATCACGGGCTCAGGATGCCGGGCCGCCGTTCCTGGCATGACCACTTTCACCAGAACGTCACCCGTCCGGGGAAGACGCCATCCGCTGCTCGACACCGGCCCGGCCGCGCTGGTAATGAGGGTCCTCCGCATCCGGCCAGGTCAGCTCGGCCCGCCCCCGGCGCCGCCGGGAGCCCGGCCGCACGTGCGCGTACCACCCCCGTGCTCCGGACCGCCGTCCCGGACCCCCGGGCGCGCCCGGTCCACGACCCGGCCGCGGCCCCCCGCGCCCTGCTCCCGGCCGTGACCGGACTGCCCAACTCTCGTATCACAAACGGGAAATAACGAAGCCCGACGGCCCGTAGGCTCGTGCCACGCCGCCGTCCGCCGCACCGGTGGACGCCATCGAAGGGGGATCCCATGGACCGCAGGTCACCGATCACGTCCGCCCGCCGGTACACCTGGCTGCCCGCGCTGGCCCTCGCGGCCGTCGCGGTGGCCGGCTGCTCCTCCTCGGGCGGCGGCTCCACGGCGGCCACCCCCGCACCGGCGAGCCCCGCGGGCACCACGGGCAGCCCCGCCGCCCCCACCGGCACGCCGCCGGCCACCACCGCGCCGACCGCGGCCCCGAGCACGACCCCGAGCGCCACCACGGCCGGGACGCCCGCCGGTACGCCGGCCGGCACCGGCAAGCGGCCCGCCGACGCCTGCAGTCTGCTGACCTCCCCCCAGGTCATCGCCGCCGTCGGCACCGCCGGCCCGTTCAGCGGCACCCACCCCGACCCGAAGGACGGCAAGCCGGTCTGGGGCTGCACCTGGGGCTCCCGGCAGTCCTACGCCCACATCCAGGAGATGGACCCCGCCGTCTTCACCACGCTGAAGACCAATCCGCAGTACCAGGTCACCCCGGTCCCCGGCGCGGGCCAGGACGCCTATCTGATCCGGAACAAGGACGGCAGGCGTCCCGAGGTGAAGTTCCTCGCCGCCGACGGCCGCGCCTACACGGTCGAGGTCGTGAAGGACCGCGGCCCGGGCGACGACGTCAACGCCGAGGCCGAGGCCGCCGCCGCCACCGGGCTGGCGCTGCTGCTCTCCAGGAGCGTCTGACCACCGGCACGGCAACCGGCCGTAGGCACGGTGTCGACACGTTGTCGACAGGCGGCTTCCAAGCTGACGGGGACAGCACACCCCAGCGCAGCAAGGAAGGACACCCATGCGCATCCGCAATCTCCTCACGGCCGTCGTGGTCTCGGTCGCGGCCCTCGGCGTGGCCGTGCCGGCCTCGTCGGCCGCACCGGCCACGAACGGCAAGCCGATCGAGCTGGTCAGCGGCACGAGCCACGTCCTGATCAACCCGGCCCAGGCCGGCCGGACGCACTGGAAGCCCGGGCAGGAGAGTTCCCTCGGCGGCCGGCCGCTGACCATCCAAGCGACCGAACCGGCCGCCGACCCGAAGGCCGGCGCGAAGGCCGACGCCGCCCCGGCCGCCGCCAAGGCGAGCGTCTGGGGCACCACGGGACGGCTGCTCACCGGCGGCGGCGTCTGCACCGCCAACGTCGTCTCCAGCGCCAACCACGACGTCATCGCCACCGCCCGGCACTGCGTGGAGGGCGGGCACGACTTCAAGTTCGCGCCCAGCTACGACGCGGGCAACGCCCCCTACGGCTGGTGGAGCTGGCGGTCGGCCGGCTGGGTGGACACCCCCGGCACCCAGAACGACATCGCGTTCATCGTGCTGGACACGCTGAACGGCCGGCACGTCGCGGACGTCGTCGGGGCCACCGGGATCGGCTTCAACCAGCCCCTCGACAACTACGCGCACATCATCGGCATCCCCGGAAAGGGTTCCGCCGCGGACGAGCACATGCTCTGGTGCGGCGGCCGGCCGGTGGCCGGCCCCGAGCAGCCGTCCACCGCGCTGATCGACAACTGCGTCGGCCTGAGCGGCGGCGCCAGCGGCGGACCGTTCTTCGTGAACTACGACCAGAACGACGGTTCGGCCGTGCAGACCGGTGACTTCGTCACGGGGTACAGCTGGCAGGGCAAGTGGTGGGCGGTGACCTCGTACTACCGCGATGAGGCCTACACCGTCTTCAACGGGGCGCAGCACGCCTGATCGCGGAACGGGAGCATCCGGGGCGGCCCCCGGTGGCGGACGGCCACCGGGGACCGCCCCGCCCCCGCCGCGCGGGCGTGCCCGCGCGGATGCGAGGGTGGCCCCGTGAACGAGACGATCATGGCAGCCGCCCGCGAACGGGCCGCCGGCCACCGGCGCCGGTTCGACCTCCGCTTCGAGGCCTACTTCGACGCCCTGCCGGAGCGCCTCGACACGCCGCCGCTCAGCCGCTTCACCCCGCGCTGCCTGGAGCTGCTGCGGGACCTCTCGCTGCGCGGGGGCAAGCGGCTGCGGGTCGCCCTGCTGTACGAGGCCGCCCGGCTGGTGACCACCGACCCGGTGCCCGGCCTGGCGGAGGCCGCGCTGAGCATCGAACTGCTCCAGACGCACGGGCTCGTCCACGACGACATCATCGACGACGCGCCCGTCCGCCGCGGCGGCCCCTCCACCTACTACGCCTACCGCCGGGAGTTCCCGGGAGCCGACCGCACCGCGCTCGGGCTGGCCGTCCTGGCCGGGGACCTCGCCGCCTTCCTCGCGATGCGGGTCCTGCTGGAGGGCGACGTCCCGGCCGAACTGCGCCAGGCGATGCTGGAGGTGCAGCTGAACGCCGGCGCCGAGACGGTCGCCGGCCAGATCGTCGACCTCGAACGCGACTTCCGCCCGCTCCCGGACGAGGAGTTCCTGCACACCGTCTGCGAGTACAAGTCCACCCGGTACTCCGTGCTCGCCCCGCTGCGGCTGGGCCTGCTCGCCGCCGGCGAGGACGTCGCCGCCCACGACGCGCGGCTGCGCCGGTACGCGACCCTGGTCGGCATCGGCGGCCAGCTGCGCGACGACTACCTCGACCTGTTCGGCGACGACGGCGCCACCGGCAAGTCCACCGGCGCCGACCTGCGCGCGGGCCGCCGCAGCTACGCCGTGACCGCCCTGCTCGCCGCCGCGGACGAGGCGCAGCGGGCCGTGGTGGAGTCCGCGCTCGGCGACCCGCACTGCCCCGCCGGGACGGTCGAGCGGGTCCGCGAGCTGGCCCGGCGGCTGGGCGTGGACGGCAGGCTCCGCGGCGACATGCGCCGCTGCGCCGACGCGGCCCGCGCCGAGGCCGAGGGCTGGCGCCCGTACTGGCGCGCGGAGGCGGTGGCGTTCTTCGAGGGCCTGCCGCTGTCCACCGTGGTGCCGTAGGCACCCTGACCGCCCAACGGGCCGCGCCGCCGCCCGGCGCAGCCGGTTCCCCCCGGGGCGTGAACGGGAGGGCCCGGGGGCTCCGGGCGGATGCGGGTGCGGCACGGGCGTTCGCACAATGACGCCACGGCGCCGTACTCCGTACTCCCCCCGACAGCCAAGGCGGATCGCATGAGCCGATCTCACCCACCCGCGCGCCCCACCGGACCGGCCCCGGCGCCGATATCCCCACCACCCCCGGACGCCCCCGGCCCGCTCCCCCGCACCGATCGGCGCGCCCGGCGCGCCCGGCCCTCACGGTCGGCGGCGGCCCTGCTCTCCGGGGTCGCGCTGCTCGCGCCGGCCCTCGCCGCCGGCACCCTCGGCGAGGCGACACCCGCCCGGGCCGACAATCCGACCGTCTCCGGCAACGGCCTGCGCACCGCCTGGGACGCCGCCGAGCCGAATCTGGCCCCGGCCAAGGTCTCCGCCTCCGACTTCGGCCGCCGCTGGTCCGCCGCCGTGGACGGCGCGGTGTACGCCCAGCCGCTGGTGGCCGGTTCCACGGTGATCGTCGCCACCGCCACCAACCACGTCTACGGCGTCAACGCGGCCGACGGGCGGATCCTGTGGCAGCGCGCGCTCGGCACCCCGGTGGCCTCCTCCTCCGCCTGCCTCTCCCCCGGCACCGGCATCGTCTCCACGCCGGTCTACGACAAGGCGAGCCGGACGGTCTACCTGGTCTCCAAGTCCAGCGAGGGGGGCGCGCACTTCTCGGTGCACGCCCTGGACGCCACCTCGGGCGCCGAGCGCAGCGGCTGGCCGGTCACCGTCCAGGGCTCGCCGGTGAACAGCCCCGGTGTGGCGTTCAACCCCAACACCTCCGCCCAGCGGGCCGGGCTGCTGCTGCTGGACGGCGCGGTCTACTTCGGGTTCGCCTCGGACTGCGGGGTCGGCACCTACGTCGGCACGGTCGCGGGCGTCAACACCAGCACCCGCAAACTCACCCTCTGGTCCACCGAATCCGGCTCCGCCTCGCAGAACGCGGGCGTCTGGATGAGCGGCGGCGGTCTGGTCTCGGACGGCTCCGGGCGGATCTTCGTGGCGACCGGCAACGGCGCCGGCGAGGGCTCCTCCCCGCTGAAGGGCCCCGGCGACAGGCCCGGCGGCCACTTCGCCGAGTCCGTCGTCCGGCTGGGCGTCACCGCCGACGGCAGCCTCGCCGCGCGGGACTTCTTCAGCCCCACCAACAACCGGGAGATGGACCACGGCGACGTGGACCTCGGCTCCGGCGGCCCGGCCGCCCTGCCGTCCGGCTTCGGCACCGCCGCGCACCCGCACCTGATGGTGCAGGTCGGCAAGGACGGCCGGATCTTCCTGCTCGACCGGGACCGCCTCGGCGGCACGGGCCAGGGCCCGAACGGCACCGACGGCGTGGTCGGCACCACCGGCCCGTTCAAGGGCGTCTGGGGCCACCCGGGCGTCTGGGGCGGCGACGGCGGCTACGTCTACCTGGTCGAGAACTACGGCTCGCTGCGCGCCCTCAAGTACTCCGTGAACGGCGCCGGCAACCCGCAGTTGACCAGCGCCGCGACCAGCACCGAGGGCTTCGGCTACGCCTCCGGCTCCCCCGTCGTCACCTCCAACGGGACGGCGAGCGGCTCGGCCCTGGTCTGGACGATCTACTCGGGCACCGGAGCGGGCGGCCAGAACGGCGAACTGCGGGTCTACGACGCGCTTCCGGTCAACGGCGCGCTCAAGCTGCGGCGCAGCTTCCCGCTCGGCACGGTGACCAGGTTCTCGGTGCCCGCGACGGACGGCGGTCGGGTGTACGTCGGCACCAAGGACGGTCACCTGCTGGCGTTCGGCCGCCCGGCCTGACGCCTCCCCGCTCCCCGGGGCCCACCCGGGCCCCACCTGACACATCCGGGCGGGCCCACTCGACACGGCACTGCCCGACCGGCACACTCGACACCGGTTTCCCGCGGCGGGCCCGTCCCGCCGCGAAGCCCGTCGCGTCACCCGTTCGAGCGCGATTGTCCGGTGATCGCGCGGGTTGGACCGACGGGCGGGCCCGGCGGCTCGTAGCGTCCTGCTCCAGGGGCCCGCCGGGCCCCGAACCCCCGAACCCCACTTCACCGAGGAGGGCAACTCCCATGAAGTCCACGCTCACTCCCCAGCTCCCCGCCACCACCGCCGGCGCCGCGCCGGCCGCTCCGGCGGCCCCCGCCAAGCCCGCCTGGTCCGCTCCCGCGGTGGAATGCCACCGCACCGGCGCCGAGGTCACCGCGTACGCCGCGCGGACCACTCGGTGACCCAGGCTCCCACCACCGCGTCGACCCGCGAGGAGTTCGCGGCCAGGCTGTACGGCCTGCGGGGACGGTACTGGGACACCCACCCGTTCCATCTGCGCCTGCACTCCGGCGGCTGCACGCCGCCGGAGCTGCGGCGCTGGGTCGCCAACCGCTGGTACTACCAGCTGGTCCTGACCCGGAAGAACGCCGCGATCATCGCCAACTGCCCGCTGCCGGAGGTCCGCCGGGAGTGGACCCGGCGGCTCGGCTACCAGGACGGCCCGCACGAGGGCGAGGGCGGGCTGGCCGACTGGCTGGTGCTCGCCGAGGCCGTCGGCCTGGACCGGGTCGAGGTGCTGGACGAGCGGCACGTGGCGCGCGGCGTGCGCTTCGCCGTCGACGCCTACCTGCACTTCTGCCAGACCCGGCCGTGGACCGAGGGCGTGGCCGCGGCGCTGACCGAGATGTTCTCGCCCGACCACATGGCCGAGCGGGTGACCGCCTGGCGCAAGCACTACGACTGGATCGACCCGGCCGGCTACGCCTACTTCGAGCACCGGATCCCCGACGCCCGCCGGGACAGCGCGCAGACCCTCGACCTGGTGCTGGACCACTGCGCGACGGCCGAGCAGCAGCGGGCCGCGGTGGAGGCGCTCGCGTTCAAGTGCGAGGTCCTGCGCGCGATGCTCGACGCCGTCGACTACGGGCCGGAGACCGCCGCCACGGCCGGCACCGCCGCACCGGCGGGCCTCGCGGTGCCCGCCGGGACCGCCCGGTGAACGCCGCGCCCGCCGCCGCGGCCCCCGGGCTGCGGCGCGGGGTGCGGCTGGTCGACGACCCGGTGCGCCGGCAGGCCGCCCTGCTCTACCCGGAGGGCGTGCTGCTGCTCAACGCGACCGCCGCCGCGGTGCTGCGGCACTGCGACGGGCGGCGCGACGTCACCGGGATCACCGCCCGGCTCGCCGAGGAGTACGAGGGCGTGGACGCCGGCCAGGTGCTGGCGCTGCTCGCCGACCTGGCCGACCGCCGGCTGCTCACCCTCGACGGCACCGGCGCGCCGGCCGACCCGCGTCCGGCCGCCGGACTGCCCGGCGCCGCCGCCGGGAAACACGCGCCCGCCCCGCTCGGCCTGGTCGCCGAACTCACCCACCGCTGCCCGCTGCAGTGCGCCTACTGCGCGAACCCGGTCGAACTGACCAGGCAGCGCGACGAGTTGGACACCGAGCAGTGGCTGCGCGTGCTCGACCAGGCGCGCGGCCTGGGCGTGCTGCAGGTCCACCTCACCGGCGGCGAACCGCTGCTGCGCCGCGACCTCGTCACCATCGTCGCGCACGCCCGGGAGCTGGGCCTCTACACCAACCTGATCACCAGCGGACTGCCGCTGGACGCCACGCGCGCCGCCGAACTCGCCGCGGCGGGCCTGGACCATGTCCAGCTCTCCGTCCAGGACGCCGATCCTCAGCGGGCCGACGCCGTCGCCGGGCTGACCCGGCTGACCGGCCCCACCGGCCACGAGCGCAAGCTCGCCTCGGCCGCCCTGCTCACCGGCGCCGGCCTGCCGCTCACCGTCAACGCGGTGCTGCACCGCGGCAACGTCGCCCGCCTCGGCGCCATCGCCGACCTCGCCGTCGAGCTGGGCGCCGACCGGGTCGAGCTCGCGCACACCCAGTTCTACGGCTGGGCCTGGGTCAACCGGGCCCACCTCGCCCCCGGCGACGAGCAGGTCCGCCGGGCCGAGCAGGACGTCGCCGAGGCCAGGGCGCGGCACGGCGGGCGGATCGAGATCACCCATGTGGTCGCCGACCATCACGGTGGCACCGCGAAGCCCTGTATGAACGGCTGGGGCAGCGAACAGCTGGTCGTCGCACCGGACGGCGCCGTGCTGCCCTGTCTGGCCGCCGCCCAGCTGCCGGGTATGGAACTGCCGAACGCGGTCACCGACGGGCTGGCGGCGAGCTGGCACGACTCGCCCGCCTTCAACCGGTACCGCGGCACCGCCTGGATGCCCGAGCCGTGCCGCAGCTGCGAGCTGCGCGAGCAGGACCACGGCGGCTGCCGCTGCCAGGCCTACCAGTTCACCGGCGACCCGGGCGTCACCGACCCGGCCTGCCGGTTCTCCCCCCATCACCACCTGGTGCGGGCGCAGACACCGCAGGCCGCACCGCGACCGGTGCCGCGCCGGTTCACCGCGGCCGTGCCGCCCGTCCCCGGCCCGGCCTGAGGAGCACCCGCTGAAGATCCGGATCCTCGGCACCGCCGCCGGCGGCGGTCTGCCCCAGTGGAACTGCGGCTGCGCGGGCTGCGCCACCGCCCGCCGCACCGGCGCCGTCCGCGGCCAGGACTGCCTGGCGATCAGCGCCGACGGCGCCGCCTGGTACCTGGTCAACGCCTCCCCCGACCTGCGCTCCCAGCTGCTCGCCGCGCCCGAGCTCGCGCCCCCGCCGGGCAGCCGGGCCACCCCGCTGCGCGGGGTGCTGCTCACCAGCGGCGAACTCGACCACACCCTGGGCCTGGTGACCCTGCGGGAGGCCGCCGAGCTGTCGGTGCACGCCACCGCGCCGGTCCGCGCCGCGCTCCACCAGGCGTTCCCGGTCGGCCCGCTGCTCGCCCCCTACACCAAGGCGCACTGGCACACCGTCACCGCCGGGCAGCCCGTCGAGCTGGCCGGGGGGCTGGTCGCCGAGCCGCTGGCACTCGGCGGCAAGCGCCCCCGGTACGCCGCCGACCTGCCCGGCCGCCCGGCGGGCGATCCGTCCGGCGAACGGGCGGACTGGGTGGTCGGCTACCGGTTCACCGAGGCCGGCGGCCGGGCCCGCGCGGTCTACGCGCCCGGCCTCGCCGCCTGGACGCCCGCCCTGGACCGGGCGGTGGCCGACGCCGACGTGGTGATCCTGGACGGCACCTTCGCCACCGACGACGAACTCGCCGAACGCACCGGCGGCGCCCGCACCTCGCGCGGCATGGGCCACCTGGCGGTCGCCGACTCGCTCCCGCACCTGGCCCGCCGGCCCGGCCCGCGCTACCTCTACACCCACCTCAACAACACCAACCCGCTCGCCCACCGGGGTTCACCGGAGGCCACCGCCCTGGCCCCGGCGCTGGCGGCGGCGGGCGCGGCCGTCGCGGAGGACGGCACGCTGCTCGACCTGTGACGCCGTCCCCTCCCGGGCACCGCCTCCCGTGCCGGGGGACCGCCCTCCTGACCGCGTCCGGCCGAAGCGGCCCACCGTCCGTTCACCGAACGGTGGCGCCCGGTATCCTCCCTCGCCACCGTGGGCCTGTCGGATCGTCGTGATACTAATCGTTCCGGAAAACAGCACTGTCATGCACCGGCAGGCACGAAGGTGACAGCCCGTCCGTTCCTCGGGGGACCGGACGGTGACGGGAGGGGCACGGCATGGTGAGCAGGAACGGCGAGGCCACGCGGGACGGCGGCAAAGCCGCCGGAGCCGGGGGGCGGCGGGAGGGCCGGACGGCCGGGCGCCGGCTGCGGCTCGGCAAGCGGGTGACCGGGATGCTGGCGGTGTTCACCGCCCTCGCGGCGCTGACCGGTTCGCAGACCGGCCTCGGCTTCACCCCGGTCGCCGCGGCGGGCCCCGCGGCGAACCTGCCCGACCCGGCCGCGGCGGTCCCGGGCGGCGCGGCCGGCGGCACCACCGCCTCGCCGTTCGCCCCCGGCACCACCGGGATCCCCGGCGTCCCCGGCACCGCGCCGGTCGACGGCGGCGGCACCCTGCCGCTGTTCCAGCCGCCGCTCGCCCCGCCCACCTCGCCCTTCGCCGACCCGCAGCGCACCGGGCCGGCCCTGCCGGAGACGGTCTTCGCCGCCTACCGCAAGGCCGAGGCCGCGCTCGCGCAGCGCAAGCCCGGCTGCCACCTGCCCTGGCAACTGCTCGCCGCGATCGGCGAGGTCGAGTCCGGCCAGGCCGGCCGGGGCGCGGTCGACGCCGCCGGGACGACGTTCCGCCCGATCCTCGGCCCGGTGCTCAACGGGGCCGGCTTCGCGGCGATCGCCGACACCGACGGCGGCCGCTACGACGGCGACGCGCGCTGGGACCGCGCCGTCGGGCCGATGCAGTTCATCCCCTCCACCTGGGCCTCCTGGGGCGTGGACGCCAACGGGGACGGCAAGGCCGACCCGAACAACATCTTCGACGCCGCCGAGGCCGCCGGCGGCTACCTGTGCGCGGGCGGCCGCGACCTGTCCGACCAGGCGCAGCTGGACCGGGCGGTACTCGGCTACAACCACTCCTCCGAGTACCTGCGCACGGTGCGGAACTGGATGGCGCACTTCGGCAGCGGCAGCCCGGTCACCACCCCGGACCGCCCGGGCACGGCGAGCCCGCTCGCCCCGCTCCTCCCGGTCACCCTGCCGAGCCCGCTCGCACCGGTCCCGCCGGTCACCCCGGTCGCCCCGCAGCCGGGCACCACCCCGTCCGGCACCCCGTCCACGACGCCCACCGACGGCACCCCGACCGGTACCCCGTCCGGCGCCCCGTCGCCGGGCGCGACGCCGTCCGGCGCTCCCTCCCCCTCGGCCTCGCCCTCCGCGAGCGCCTCGCCCTCGGAGCAGCCGAGCACCACGCCGACCACTCCCGGCACCACGCCGACCGGCAGCGCGAGCCCCAGCCCGAGCGCCACCCCGACCGGCACGCCCAGCGCGACGCCGACCGGGACCCCGTCCACCACGCCCACCGGCACCCCGAGCGGAACCCCGACGGCCACCCCGACGGCGACGCCCACGGACACGCCGACCGGCTGCGCCACGCCGACCGGTACCCCCACCGGCACGCCGACCGCGAGCGCGAGCCCGTCCGCGAGCGCGACCCCGACCGCCACGCCGAGCGCCACGGCCACCCCGACCGGCCCCGGCTGCCCGACGCCGACCGCCCCGACGACGACCCCGTCGACGACCCCGTCCGAGACCGCCACCCCGAGCGCCTCGCTCTCCCCCTCGGCCGCCCCCTCGGCGCACTGACCGACCCGGCCCGCCGGCCCGCGACACCACATCGGCCGGTCTCCCGTTCGTCCGGGAGGCGGGCCGACGCACGAGGACGACCGTCCGTCAGCCGCCCTCGTCCTCCGACGCCTCGTCCTCCTCGCCCTCGCCGTGGACGATGCCGGCCGCGCGGTCGCGCTGCTCCTGCACCCGCAGCGGCACGTCCGGGTCCCAGTCCGAGGCGCGGGGCTGCTCCGGCCCGTCCGGCCCGAGGCGGACCACCGGTTCGACCCGGACCAGCCGGAACAGCCGGCCGGCGGCCCGCACCTCGTCGGCCCGCTCGGCGTCCAGCCGGTCGGCGGCCTCCGCGTACCGGGCCAGCTCCTCCTGCCCGAGGTGCGGGTCCAGACGGGGCGCGAACTCGCGCAGATAGGCGGCCAGGCTGTCCCGGGCGCCCTGCGGGGTCTCGCAGGCGCCGGTCATCGGCCCCCAGCGGCCCTCCCGGTGCTCCGCGACGGCGCACTGGGCGGGCAGGACCATCACCTTGGGGTGGAGGTGCGAGGCCAGCCGCGCCTCGGCCCGGACGTCCTCCGGGATGAACCGGCCGGTCGGCACCAGCGCCATCATGTCCAGCCGCAGGATCCCGTCGACCAGCGTCACGCCCGCCGCCGGGTCGATCACGAAGCCCTCCACCCGGGAGGGCAGCCGGTGCCCCTCGCCGACGGCGGCCGGGTCGGGGTCGGTGGGCCGGGGCGGCTCGATGCCGTCCGGGCCCGAGCGCAGCACCTGTTCGGCGCGGAAGACCCGGTAGTCCCGGCCGGCCACCGTGATCGCGTCCAGCGCCTCCCACTCCAGGCGCTCGTAGGCCTCGGAGTAGGCGGTGCGCTCCTCGTCGGTGAGGTCCCACGGGGCGGCCAGGGGCGTGCCGGGTTCGGCCAGGGCCCAGGACCGGAAGAGGTGGCCCAGCTCGTCACGGGCCGCCTGCGGGGTGGTGGCGTGGAACCCGAGGATCTTCCAGGCGCCCGCCCCGGTCCGCTGCAGGCTGCCGAAGACGGGCGGCATCATCATGAGGTTCGGGTACTTCTCGCGGGATGCCCAGGCCTCCAGGCCGGCCACCGCGGCGACCGGGTCGTCGGTGTGGGTGACCCGGATCGTGAGGTGCTCGGGTAGCTGCACGGCGTCATCGTCCATGCGGCCAGTGGTAGCGGACACGCCGAGAGCGCCGCAGGGATATCACGGAACTCCACCCGACCGTGCACGCCCGGCCCCGGCACGGCCCCGGGGCGGGCCGACGGCCCCTCCGGGGCACCCGGTCGTGCCGTGCGGTGCGGTGCGGCCGGCGGCCCGGTCGGCCGCCGGCCCGTCCGTCAGAGGTGCTTGACCAGCTCCGGCATGAGGTCCTGGAAGGTGCGCCCGCCCGCCGGCTGGCCGATCGCGGTCATCTGCCAGCCGGTTCCGGTGCGCTGCACCTTGGCCATGATCTGCGCGGTGTACGCGCCGCCGCCGGTGAGCGTGTACCGGGCCAGCTCGGTGCCGGTCTGGGTGTCGACCAGCCGGCAGAAGGCGTTCTCGACCTCCTGGAAGGTCTGGCCGGTGAACGAGTTCACGGTGAAGAGGATCTGGTCCACCTCGGCCGGCACGGCGTTGAGGTCGACGGTGATGGTCTCGTCGTCGGTCGCGTCGCCGGCGCCGCCGGTCAGGTTGTCACCGCTGTGCCGCACCGAGCCGTCGTTGCTGGTGAGGTGCTGGAAGAAGACCACGTCGACCGGCTTGCCCGCGGCGAACAGCACCGCCGAGGCGTCCAGGTCGATCTCCTGGCCGGCGAACAGCTTCGCCAGGAAGCCCTTCTTCTGCGCGGCGCGCCAGCCCAGGCCCATCCGCACCACGCCCAGTCGGCCTCCGCCCGGCTTCTCCAGGCTCAGCTTCTGACCCTTCGCCAGCGAAACGCTCATCGCGCCCTCCTCAGATACTCGCCTGCGCGCCACGAATCTACAGCACTGTAGATCTTTCCGCGCCCCGCGTACGCCCTCGTCCCGGGACACCTGCATACCCCGCGGACGCGGCACGGAAGCGGATCGCCGCTCGCCGTCCGGTCAGGCCGCCCGCTCCAGGCGGACCAGGGCGTCGATCGCCTCCGCGCCCTCGCCCACCGGGCGGCGGACCCGCTCGGCGCGGAGGGTGCGCAGCCCCGCGCCGGCCAGGTCGGCGAGGACGTCGTCCGGAGTGAAGAGCACCGCCGGGTCCTGCGGGCCGCCGGCCCCCTCGGTCAGGTTGGTGGAGTCGTGGCCGACCACCAGCAGGGTGCCGCCGGGGGCGAGGGCCCCGGCGGCGGCGCGCAGCGCGGCCCGGCGGTCCTCGGCGGGGAGCTGGAGGTAGGCGACCAGTACCAGGTCGTAGCCCTCCGGCGGGGCCTCGACGGCACGGGCGTCGCCGTGCCGCCAGGTGAGGCGGTCGGCGACCTCGTCGGGCAGCGCGGCGGTGAGCCGTTCGGCGCGGCCGAGGGCGACGGTGGAGAAGTCCAGTCCGGTGACCTCCCAGCCCAGACCGGCGAGCCACATGCTGTTGCGGCCCTCCCCGGCGGCGAGGTCCAGTGCCCGCCCGGGGGCGAGCCCGGCCAGTTCGCGGACCACCCAGCGGTTGGGTTCGGTGCCCCAGACCAGCTCGCTCGCGGCGTAGCGGTCGTCCCAGGCGCGGCTGTCCATGACCCGTTCTCCGTTCGACGCGGGATCTTCCGGGAGGCCACCGTACCGGTCCGCGGCCCGTCCCACCGGTCGTCCGGCCTCCGACCATCCGCCCACCGGACACCCTTGACGGCGAATATTGGTCCAGTCCAATCTGTGATGTCGTGACCGCGACGGCTCCGGCCGGTCCGCGCGCCACGCATACGCACGCATGCCCTGCCGCTCCTGCCCTGCCGCACGTGTTCACCCGGCCGCGCGCCCCCACAGCGCCCGGCCCGGCTCCCCCGGCCCGCCCCGGGCCACCGCACCGCCGGAACCCCCACTCCTCCGGAGGACCACCGCATGCACGACCGTGTCATGTCCGCGCGTCCCGCTGAGCGCCGGGCCGCCGCTCCGCGCCGCCGGGCGCTCGCCCTCGCCCTCGCGGCCACGCTGAGCACCGGCAGCGCCGCCATCGCGCTCTCCCTGAACACCGCCTCGGCCGCCGCCGTCAACCTGCTCTCCAACGCCGACCTCGAAGCCGGCACCCTGGCCGGCTGGACCTGCGTCAACGGATCGGTCGTCACCACCCCGGTGCACGGCGGCGGTTACGCGCTCAACGGCGCCGCCTCGGCGTCCGACACCGCGCAGTGCCAGCAGACCGTCGCCGTCCAGCCGAACACCACCTACACCCTGGCCGGATGGGTGCGCGGCAGCTACGTCTACCTGGGCGCGACCGGCACCGGCGTCAACTCCCAGAGCTGGGTGCCCAACGCGAGTGGCTGGACGCAGCTGAGCACCACCTTCACCACGGGCGCCGGCACCACCTCGGTGACGGTCTTCACCCACGGCTGGTACGGCACCGGCGCGTACCAGGCCGACGACCTCAGCCTGACCGGCCCGGCGGGCCCGACCGGCACGGCCAGCCCGACGGCCACCAACAGCCCCACCGCCACGAGCAGCCCGACCGCGACCAACAGCCCGACGGCGACGAACAGCCCGACGGCGACGAACAGCCCCACGGCGACGAACAGCCCGACCGCCACCAACAGCCCGACCGTGACGCCCACCGCCACCTCGACCGGGACCGGCCCCTCCGGCGACGGCAAGGTCACCACGCCCGGCGGCGTCACCGTCACCAAGGTCACCCACAACGCGGTGGTCCTCTCCTGGCAGCCGTCCACCGCGACCGCCGGCGACGCCCCGGTCGCCTACAAGGTCTACGCGGGCGACCAGTTGGTGGCCACCTCGATGGGCACCTCGGTCGCGGTCAGCTCGCTGCTGCCGACCCGCGGCTACACCTTCACCGTCCAGGGCTACTCCGGCAGCCACGCCTCCGCCCAGTCCGCCCCGGTGAGCACCACCACCGCCGCGGCGCCGGCGAACAGCCCGTTCCGCGCGGCCTACTTCGACCAGTGGGGCGTCTACGAGAACGCGTACCACGCGAAGAACGTGGACACCAGCGGCGCGGCCGGCAAGCTGGACGTCATCCAGTACGCGTTCGCCAACATCCACCCGACCAACCTGACCTGCTTCCAGGCGGTCAAGGCCTCGGACTCGGGCAACGAGAACAACCCGAACGCCGGTGACGGCGCCGGTGACGCCTACGCCGACTACCAGGCCGACTACAACGGCGCGGCCAGCGTGGACGGCACCGCCGACACCTGGGAGCAGCCGCTCAAGGGCAACTTCAACCAGCTGCGCCAGCTGAAGGCCAAGTACCCGAACCTGCGGTTCACCATCTCACTCGGCGGCTGGACCTACTCCAAGTACTTCTCCGACGCGGCCGCCACCGACGCCTCGCGCAAGAAGTTCGTCTCCTCCTGCCTCGACATGTTCCTCAAGGGGAACCTGCCCACCAACGTGGCCGGTGACCCGGCGGGCGGCGCGGCCTCGGCGGCCGGCCTCTTCGACGGCGTCGACATCGACTGGGAGTACCCGGGCTCGGCCGGCGGCCACACCGGCAACCACTACTCCCCCGCCGACAAGCAGAACTTCACCCTGCTGCTGAAGGAGTTCCGCACCCAGCTGGACACCCTCGGCAACGCCCAGGGCAAGAAGTTCCTGCTGACCGCGGCGCTGCCCAGCGGCCAGGACAAGATCGCGCAGCTGGAGACCGACAAGATCGGCGCGTACCTGGACTACGCCGACGTCATGACCTACGACATGCACGGCGCCTGGGACGCCAAGGGCCCGACCAACCACCAGGACCCGCTGCACGACAGCCCGGCCGACCCGACCACGCCGATCACCCCGGGCAACCGCAAGTACAACGTCGACACCACGATCACCGCGTACACCACCGGCCTGGCGGAGTACGGCATCGCGGGCGGCTTCCCGGCGAACAAGATCGTGCTGGGCGTGCCGTTCTACTGGCGCGGCTGGACCGGTGTGCCGGCCGGCAACAACTTCGGCCTGTACCAGAGCGCGACCGGCCCGACCCCGGCCAAGCCGCTGAGCGCGGAGGCCGGCCTGGCCGCCTGGAAGGAGCTCAACCCGACCGCCGCCAACACCCACTGGGACCCGGTGACCGAGTCCTCCTGGGTGTACGACGGCACCAACTTCTGGACCGGTGAC
>NZ_JBEOWI010000084.1:0-24772 GCF_040296005.1 Kitasatospora sp. NPDC002551
CGCCTGCCCCGCCGCGCCCCCGGGGGCGGGCCGGCGACGGGGGGGAGGGGTCCCCGCCCACGGGTCACCAATTCACTCTCAGCGCACCGGCTGCGGAGCGGTGCGCGCGGGCCGGGCCACCCGGTCGGCGCGGCCGGGCGCGGCCGAGGCCGCACCGAGCGCCGTGCCGCGGGTCTCCTCGGCCCAGAGCACGGAGACCAGCAGGCCGCACGCGGTGACGGCGGCGGCGATCAGCATGGTCGGACCGGTGCCGATGCCGCTCAGCGACAGCGGCAGCAGGAAGGTGCCGACGGCCGCGCCGATCCGGCTGACCGAGGTGGCCACGCCCACGGCGGTGGCCCGGACCTCGGTGGGGAACAGCTCGTTGGGGTAGGTCCAGTCGAGCACGTTCGGCCCGCCGCACAGGAAGGCGTACGCGCACAGCGCGACGACCACGACGGCGGCCGGGGCGTCCGGCCACAGACCCAGGACGGCGAGCGGGACGATCATCAGCGCGAAGGAGCGGATGATCACCGGCCGGCGGCCCCAGGTGTCGATCAGGCGCAGCGCGGGGTAGCAGCCGAGCAGGAAGACCAGGCTGATCAGGCCGGTGCCGAGGGTTTCGAGCACGGTGCCGCCCGGCATGCCGAAGGCCTCCAGGAGCTGCGGCCCGAAGGTGAGCATCGCGAACAGCGGGCCGACCTGGCAGAGGAAGAACAGCCCGCAGAACAGCGTCCGCCGCCGGTAGGGCGGGGTCATCAGCAGCCTCAGGCCGGTCGGGGCGCCGGGGGCGGTGGGCTCGGGCATCAGCTCGCGGCCGTCGACCTTCACACCGAGGTGCTTCTCGACCAGGCGCACGGCCTCGCCGACCCGGCCGTTGGCGGCCAGCCAGCGCGGCGACTCGGGCGAGCCGCGGCGGATCACCAGGAACACCACGCACAGCAGGGCGGAGCTGCCGAGCATCCAGCGCCAGCTGCCCGGTCCGCCGAACGTCAGGAAGAGGTAGCCGGTCAGGTAGGCGAGCACGGCGCCGGCGTACCAGGCGACGATCTGCTGACCGAGCAACCGCCCGCGGTGCTTGGCGGGCAGCCACTCGGCGAGCAGGGACGTCGCGATGGGGTAGTCGGCGGCCACCGCCATGCCGAGCACGAAGCGCAGCAGGGCGATCGCCCAGACCGCGTCGACCCAGAAGGACAGCACCGAGCAGACGATCATCACGAGCAGGTCGGCGGTGTACATCACCTCCCGCCCGATCTTGTCGGTCAGCACGCCGAAGAGCGCGCCGCCGACGAACATGCCGACCAGCGCGGCCGCGCCGATCAGGCTGACGTCGGCGGTGGAGAGCCCCAGTTCGGGGCGCATGCCGATGAGGGCGACGCCCACGATGCTCAGGATGTACCCGTCGAGCAGCGGTCCACCGGAGCAGGCGAGGGCGAGCCTGCGGTGGAAGGCGGTATACGGGGCGTTGTCGATGGTGCGCGACATTCGTTCGGGTCCTCCGGAGCGCACCGCGTGCAACTGCACGCGTGCGCCGCGTAGACGGTCGTTGGCGGCCCGCCGAGGAGGCCGGGCCACTCGCCCGGGGTCCACCAGGCGACCGTCCACAGTTGCCCGGCGCCACACCGTGACCCCCGGGGCCGAAGGTCAGCGGAAAACAGGGCGAAAGTCCTGAATCGGACGGGCCCTCGGCCCGTACACAACGGCCTTCCGCCCCGCAATACCGGGCCGCACCCGCCCCGGGAGCGCCTCACCCCACCCGATGTGACCCTCGGCACTCCGGCCTCCGGGATCGGCCCCCGGAGGCCGAATTCGCTCGCCCCGTGGTCGCTGCATCATCCGGAGAAACGGCCCTGCCGACGACCGGCGCGTACGCGCCGGTCGTCGGCAGGGCCCGACGCTGCCCGGTCCGCGCTACACGCCGGTGGCGCCGTCGATGCGTTCCCGCACCAGATCGGCGTGGCCGTTGTGGCGGGCGTACTCCTCGATCATGTGGACGTAGATCCAGCGGAGGTTGACGTCCTGCTCCATGAAGCGACCAGTGTCGGTCAGCGCACGGTCGGCGCAGAGCTCGCGGGCGCGGGCGATCTCCGTCTGCCAGATGGCGAGGGCGTCGCCCAAGGTGGCGCCCTCGGCCAGTTCGAAGCCGCCGTCGGGGGCAGACGGGTCGGCCTGCGGGTCGAAGATGGGCGGGGCCTGTTCTCCGGCGAACACTCGGCGGAACCAGTTCCGTTCCACCTCTGCCATGTGCTGTACGAGGCCGGTCAACGTGAAGCCGGACGGCGGCACGGACGCGACGGCCGCCTGCTCGTCGTCCAGGCCCTCGCACTTCATGGCCAGAGTGGTGCGGTGGAAGCCGAGCCAGCTCTCCAGCGTGGTGCGCTCGTCGGCGTTCAGCGGTGGCATAAGGCGTTCGACGGTGCTCATTGGTCGATTATCGCCAGCGGTCGAAGCCATCGGCAGGCAGGGCCGACGACGGGGCGAACGTTTCCTGATACGGCACTGGTGTCGTCCCGCGCCGGCTGCACCCCGAGCGCCGCCAGGCCCCCACCGGTCGAACACGTGCCCCGCGCCGTCCGTACGGCGCGGGGCTGGTCGAGCGTGCCGGGGTCGGCCGGTCAGAGGCCGATGTCCGTCAGCCACTGACCGGTGGTACGGGTGGTGAGACCGAGCAGCTTCCGGGCGGAGTTCTCGGGCGTGATCGAGAGGTCGGCGAGCGCGCTCAGCGCCTCGTAGACGGCGGCGACGCCGGCGGCGGGGCCTTCGCCGATGAAGGGGGCGACCGAGGCGCGGAACTGCTCGGGGGTGATCGGCTCGAAGACCACGTCCTTGCCGAAGTGGGTGCCGAACGCCGCGGCGAGGTCCGGTCCGGTGGGCGCCGGGTACTGGCCTATGGAGACGCCGCCGGTGACGTCCGGGCGGTCGAACAGGGCGACGACGGCGTCGGCGATGTCCAGGTGCGACGCCCAGGAGACGGGGAAGTCGGCGCGGATCGGGTAGGGCAGCGCGCTCCGCTCGTGCACCGTGCCGATGACGAACGGCAGGAGCAGGTTCTCCAGGTACAGCGTGGGCTCGATCACCGCGTGCGACACCCTGCTGTCCGCCAGGCCGCGGACCAGCTCCGAGGCCGCGCCACCGGTGCCCGGGTCGGTCGGGGCACCGCTGGTGGAGAACACCACGCGGGCCGGGCGGGCCTCGCGCAGGGCGGCGAGGATGTTGCGCGCATACGTCCGGCGGTCCTCTTCGGAAGCCATCGGCAGGTGGACGAACACGCCCTCGGCGCCGCGGTAGGCGCGGGTCAGCTCCGCGACGGAGTCGTATCCGGCCACCACCACGCGCGCGCCGTCCACCACGGCGTCGGCGTTGCGGGTCGGAGCGGTCACGGACTTGCCCGCGGCGGCGAGAGCGGCGACGACGGGGGCACCCTGGGCGCCGGTGGCGCCGTGAATCACGTAGGTCATGGCGCCATTAGTGCATGCAGTGCACCAGTTACATCAACTGCACTAATGGGTTACGGTCGACAACGTGACCGAATCCCGTCTGCCCGAGTGCGGTGTCGCCCGGTTCCTCGTCCTGCTCAACGGTCCGTGGGCCACCCTGATCGTGCGGGAACTGCTGCACGGCCCCCACCGCTTCAACCAGCTGCGCGAGGCCCTGCCCGGGATCAGCCCGCACACCCTGACCAGCCGGCTGCGCCAGTTCGAGCGACACGGCATCGTCACCCGCACGACCTACGCGGAGATCCCCCCGCGCGTCGAGTACGCGCTCACCCCGCTCGGCGAAGGCCTGCGCGACGTCCTCGACGCCATGGGCACCTGGGCCACGGCGGTGCCGGACCCCGCGGCCGACGCCACCGGCTGACCCACTGGTCCTCAGGCGTTCCCGGGGCCCGGAACCAGCTGGTTCCGGGCCCCGGAGCACCCGCCTCTGACTATTCGGCGGGGGTGCCGCGGAGGAGGAAGGGGAGGTGGATGCCGCGGGTGAGGGCGGTGAGGGCGTGGGTGGTGCGGCGGTGCTGGTCGGGGGCCATGGCGTCGGGGAGTTGGTGGGGGTGGAGCCAGTGGAGGGCGGTGATGGTGGCGGGGGGCTGGTGGCGGGCGACGATGTCCTCCTGGGAACTGGTCAAACGACCGCCCCAGTAGACGAAGTTGATGCCCTCGGGGAGGTTTCGGGCGTCGACGTAGTCGGTGGCGAGGATGTGGCGCAGGGGGAGGGCGAGGCCGGTTTCGGTCTCGGTGTGGCGGCGGGCGGCGAGGTGGGGGAGTTCGTTGGCCTCGGCGCTGCCGCCGGGGAGGATGAGGCCGGTCTTGTAGGTGGTGGCGACGAGGAGGACGGCGCCGTCGCGGTTGAGGATGAGGGTCTGGTGGCCGAGGCGGCGGCGGGGCGGGTGGGTGAGGATGGCGGGGAGGGTGTGTGGCATGTGGTGCTCCTGAGGGGTGGGGTCAGTTCTCGTCCGGGTCGTCGGAGGAGAGCCAGGTGAAGCAGGCGGGCAGGCCGGCGCAGACGCCGGCGGCCAGGACGAGCCCGAAGATGAGGAGTTGGGGGCCTGGTGGTCCGTTGCGGATGGGCCAGCAGACGAGGGTGGCGGCGAGGGCACTGAGGGTGGGGACGCCGAGGAGGGCGGCCGCCAGTTTGAGGGGGCGGTTCACGCCACGTCGGCGGTGCGGGGCCGGCTGGGGTGCTGGACGGTGGTGAAGCGGGGTTCGGTGAGGGCCTGGATGTGGTCGGGTTTGGTGGTCCACTCGCAGCCGCCGCCCTCGGGCCGGAGGTAGGCGAGCCCGGCGAGGGTGTCCATGTAGACGGCCTCGACGGGCCGGCCGGAGAAGTCACGGTGCCCGAGGTCGAGAACGACCTCCCCCACGGTGGGGGAATAGGCAGGAATGCGGGGGCGGCTGGGCATGTTGGCTCCATTGGTTGCGCAGGGTCCCGGATCTCTCACGGGGTGTAGCCATAGTGACCCGTTCCGGTTTACGATGGCCAGGGTCTGAACGTTGACCAATTGGGCGCGTGAAAGGTGCCAGCGTTCATGGACGAGCTCGTTGTTGACGCGGTGTCATCTCCTGCCGTTCGCTTCGGTCTGGAACTTGCCAGGTTGCGACGGGCGCGAGGGTGGTCGCAGGTCGGCCTGGCGAAGCGCATGGGGTACTCCAACACCCTGGTCTCGTACGTCGAACGAGCGAAGCGTCCTCCAACAAGGAACTTCGCTGTTAAAGCCGACCAGGTATTCGAAACCGGAGGCACGTTCTACGAACTCTGGCGCAGGCACGCGAAGGCCAGCCTGCTGGAGGGCTTCCCGGAGTTCGCCGACGGCGAGGCGAAGTGCCGTCGTCTCCGCGAGTTCTCGATGATGATCGTCACCGGGTTGTTCCAGGTGCCGGAGTACGCCGAGGCGCTGGCGTATGCGGCGGTCCAGCGAGGGGCGATCACCCAGTCCGAGGCTGAGCAGCGCGTCGAGTTCGTGTTGGCCCGGCAGCGCCTGTTTGACAGGAAGAGCCCGCCGCTGATCCACATGGTGATGGACGAGACATGCCTGGTCCGGTCGATCGGGGGGCGGCCCGTGATGGTGAAGCAGTTCGATCGCATTGCCGAGCTCGCTTCCCGTCCGAACATCACGGTCCAGGTGGCCCCGTTCTCCCTGGGTGAGCACCTGCCATTCGCGCTGCCGGTGACCTTGCTTGACCTGCCGGATGGATCGGTCGTCGGCTATGCCGAATCGCATGCTCGTGGCTACCTTGAGCGGGTCCGTGAATCGGTCAAGGCGTGGGAGAGGCAGTACGATCAGTTGGTGGTGGAGGCATTGCCCAAGGCGGCCTCCCTGGCGCTGATCCACAAGGCTCGAAAGGAGCTAGCCCCATGAACCTCGACCTGTCTGGCGCATCCTGGGTTAAGTCGTCGTACTCCACGAACGGCGGTCAGTGCGTGGAGGTCTCCGCGAGCTTCCCGGGCGCTGTTCCCGTCCGTGACTCGAAGAACCCCGAGGGCCCGGCCCTTGTCTTCCCGGCCTCCGCCTGGCGCTCTTTCGTCGCCGGTGTGCAGGCGGGCGAGTTCGGCAACGTCTGACGCAAGCTCATCGCGAGGGCCCCGACCGGATTCCCGGCCGGGGCCCTCTGCTTGCCGGCGCCGCTGAGGGCGGCAGCGAGCAGTCTGAGGGCTTGGTTCACGCCACGTCGGCGGTGCGCGGCCAGCTGGGGTGCTGGACGCTGGCGAAGCGGGGTTCGGTGAGGGGCTGGATGTGGCCGGGCTTGGTGGTCCACTCGCAGCCGCCGCCCTCGGGCCGGAGGTAGAGCCCGGCGAGGGTGTCCATGTAGACGGCCTCGGCCTGCTTTCCGGAGAAGTCACGGTGTCCGACAGGAGCGACCCCTCTCCCACGCGGTCACCCTGCTCACCCTCCCCAACCGGGCGATGGTCGGCTACACCGAGACGCTGCAGCGGGGTTATCTGGAGCAGGACTCCGAGACGGTCGCCGGCTGGGTGAGAAAGTACGATCGGCAACAGGTGGACGCACTTCCCCGGGCGGACAGCCTGGCCATGATTCACGGGGTACGGAAGGAACTTGAACGCCATGCACGTTGACCTGTCGGGCGCCAAGTGGCGCAAGAGTTCACACAGCAATGGCGGGGGCGGGTGCATCGAGGTCGCCGACGGCTACGCCGGTGTCATGCCCGTCCGCGACTCCAAGGACCCCCAGGGCCCGGCTCTCGTCTTCCCGGCCTCCGCCTGGCGCTCTTTCGTCGCCGGCGTGCAGGCGGGCGAGTTCGGCACCGTCTGAGGCAAGCTCATCGTGCGGACCCCGACCTGGAATCCCGTTCGGGGTCCACTGTTTGAGGCGCCGCGCTACCGTGTTGGACATGAAGCCCATCGCCTTCACCCCCGTGCACTGGCGCAAGAGCTCCTACAGCAACAACGGCGGCCAGTGCATCGAGGTCGCAACCTCCCACCCCACTGCCGTCCCCGTCCGCGACTCCAAGGACCCCGACGGCCCCGCCCTCCTCTTCCCCACCCCCGCCTGGCGCTCTTTCGTCGCCGGCGTGCAGGCGGGCGAGTTCGGCACCGTTTGACGCAAGCTCATCGTGCGGACCCCGACCGGGAAATCCCGGTCGGGGTCCGCTGTTTGAGGCGCCGCTCTGCCGCGTTGGGCATGAAGTCCAACGCCGCCACTCCTGTGCAGTCAGTGGTCGGCCTGGTCCAGCACACTGCGGCAGTGAGCCCAGGCCGACTCGGACAGCAGGGGCTGCCATCGGGTGAACAGGTCGAGCAGGTCCGCGCCGTGGCGGAGGCGGGCCTCCGGGCTGACTGCGGCGATGTCCAACTCGTTGGCGGCGGTGATTTCGGCGAAGTCTCGACGCGCTTCGAGGCTTGGATGCAGCGGTGCGCCGGTGAACCGGTCGACGAACGTGCCCCGGTCATCAGTCAGCCCCTGGTAGGAGGACTTGCGGTCGCAGGAGGCGTAGAAGTGGACGAGTGCTTCGGCCTCGGCGCCGATCGCCTCGACCAGTTCGGCCCGGCGCTCGACATCCAACAGCGCGACCGGGAACCCGTCGGTCCCGTAGAACGCGTGACAGAGCCCGGCCGACACCAGCGCCGGGCGAGCACCCCACGAGGCGAGAAGGGCGCTGACTCGCCGCAGGTGCGCCAGCAGTGTTCCGCCGGGGTGTTCGATCCCCTCAGCTCCCACCGCCTTCAAGATCGCCAGTGCCTCTGCGGTCATCTCAACACCACCCGTTCGAACGATCGTTGTCTGATCCGAAGCGCCGATGATCGTAGAACAGAAAGATGCCGATCACGCTGCGGTCGCCTCGCCGCGCTCGACCAACAGGCCGCGTTCGAAGCATGCTCCGGCTCGAAGGAGCGGAACCAGGTGGCGGGACCCGAGATCAACTGTGCGGACCCCGACCGGATTGCCGGTCGGGGTGCGCTGTTTGAGGCATGGTGCTGAGAGACCATCAGTCGGCACTGAGCTGAGAGCCCGCTCAGTGCCGACTGATGCTTCTGCCTGAATGCCGGCCCTCCGTGCTGGCGGCGCTTCAGCGCGGCCAGGTCGCGCGGGCCTGGGTGCTGGCCACCGAACTCGCGGTGAGGTCGCACGCTGATGTCGCGTGGGCCACGGTCGACCGCGCCCTTGCCGCCGCCCAGGCCGGCGGCGACCCGGTCGTCCTGGGCGCGGCGGCGAGAGTGCTGGCGATCACGATGCGGCGGGCCGGTCGGGGTTGTGGTCCTGCCTGCAGTGATCCTACGTCGGACAACGTCGAACTCTCCCGCCCGGTTGGCAGGGACAACGGCGCACGCCGGCAGAGGGGTGATCGGCCCCGATCGGGTTCCCGGGCGGCGTCGACGAGGTCTTCGTCGACGCCGGGGACGTCGAAGGTCATGCCAACTCCAGCAAGGGGGACATGAGCATCGGCTCGATACTGGCCGATACGAAGAATGCCGCGAAGGCGACGACGGCCGGATCAGCGCGATGGAATGTCCACGATTTCCCGACAAAAGCCGCACATTCGGCCCCCGTGGCGTCCCTGATGGAGTAGCGCGGCCGCCCCACCTTGGCCGTGATCCGGTTGCCACCCCAGGTCAACGCCACAAAGCGCTTGGACGGCCGTAGCGTGCGAGCGCCGGAGAGGTGACCCGGAACGCCTTGGAGGAGGACGGTCGATTCAGCAGCCACCCGCTTGCGTGCCCCGTAGCCAGGCACTCCCATGTCGTCCACCAGCAGCAAATCAGCTCCGTCCAAAACGAACTCCCACCTCTCCAAGAACTCCCGAGGGTGGGCTGATGCGCTCATCGGCCCCCGAATGACATCGATCATTCCGAGCGGAGAGGTGATCTCCGCCAGCTTCCTTCGTTCCTTCGTCCGAGCCATCCAGTGTCGCCCGGGTGCCAGGACCTTCAGTTCCACTCCTGCTCCCCATGCTCGCTTCCGATACTGATGCCGGGTGGAGGCGTCCACTCACGGATGCCTTCACCCGGCCGCCGGATCCCCGGCCTTCAGAAGGCGAACTCCATCCACCCGAACTGCTTCCTCGGATCATGCTGCGGATCGGCCGGGTGGAGTAGGTGCTCCGCCCGGCCGACTCACCGGCATGTGCTCGGATCCGAGGTTCCGCCGATCCGGCTTCCCCATGGACTGCTTCCTCAGTGGCGCCCGGGACTCCGGACAGGTGTCAGACCGCGCGGGGTCAGGTTGCGGGCCGTGTGCTCGGAGCCTCAGGGTTCCTCGCTGCCGTCCCGTCCCGTGCGGACGAGGGATGCCAGGTAGTGGACGAGGCCCAGGGTGGCCGCGGCGAGGATCCCTCCGGCGCCGGCCCGAACCGAAGTTCCCACGAGGGAATCAGTGGACAGCATGCCGACCGAGTAGAGGCTGAGTACCACCAGGGCGGTGAAGCAGAGGACCGCTGCAAGGGCTTTGGCCAAGCGGGAGTGGATCATCGTGCTCTCTCCGGATCTCGTGCTGTGTTCGAAGGACTCATATTTCGATCAATCTGGGCGCTTGTCGTACCAGCTGCGGGAATTCGGCCTGTCGGGCGCCCTGTCGCCCATGGGCCGAATCGCCGGAAATCTCCCGGTTCGGCGGAACTTTCCGATGGCGGCCCGGGATCTGGATTTCCCGCCTCCATTTGTAGCGGGAATCCGCGGCTCGGCGGAAGAGGAGCGCCGGGGGCCTTCGGCTGCCGGCGCCGCTGCTGCCGTCCGTGATCCGAGGGGTCGGAAAGTCCCTGGGGAGATTACCTCCCTGGGGGTACGGGCCGGTGAAGGATCTCTGACACACTCCCAGCTTCCCGGCGGAGATTCCCCGGGATGAATGGGACAGGTGGGACCTTGAAGACGAAGGTACGTCTGATCGCGCTCCTCTTCGCTGTCGTCGGCGGGCTGTTCGGCCTTGCCGCGCCCGCGCACGCCACGGCCAACAACTACGTCGACATCGAGGTGGGCGCCGCTCCGGGCTACTACGACGGCGTCAGCGGCTGTACCGCGACGTTCTCCTACGGGGCGCCCTCCCGCGTGCTCCTGTGCGGGAGCCAGACCACGATCGTGACCTGGGCGGACGGCCGCAAGGAAGTCACCGGGCTGGGCACCGACCACGCCGTCTGGACCTCGGCGCAGACCACGGCCGGGGGATCCTGGGCCTCCTGGGTGAGCCTGGGCGGCAGCGGGCTCGACCTGAAGTACGGAGTGGCCTGGCCCAATCCGTCCAGCGTCGGCGCGTGGAGCGGCGACTACCAGTTCTGGTGCCGCACCATGAACGACGGCTGGGGCCCCTGGCACCTCTGCTGACCTCGGGCCTCCGGGCAGCAGGCCCGAACCCCGGGACGGTTCCGGCGTTCTCCGGAACCGTCCCGGTGGGTGTCTCTTCTTCTCTCCGCAGGCTCTACCCGAGCACGTGCACGATCCCGCCCAGCAGGTGGTGGACAGCCGCCCGCAGGGGCAGCACGAGTGGTCCCGCGACCACGGCCACGGTCAGGGCGAGGGCCAGCCGCGGAGTCTCCCGCCGGTGCGGGAGGACGCCGAGGAGGAGTACCAGCGAGGCGATCACCAGGGGCGGCCCCAGCGCCACCACCCAGGCCGGCAGCGGACCGAGGGTCACCGGGGAGCTCAGGGCACCGGACAGGCCCAGCCAGCCGACCGAGAGCAGCAGGCTGAGATCGATCAGCCGGGGTACCGCCGGGGACACCCGGACCCGGCCGTCGAGCTTGCGCCGGAACGAGAACACCATCAGCAGCACCATGACGGACAGGACGGCCAGTTCGACGCGCAGGACGCCCGGGAGGTCGGGCGGGGGAAAGCGCCCGGTGCTGAAGATCCAGGTGACGGCTGCGGCGGGCACACCGAACAGCACGGCCCAGAGCAGGCACATCCGCAGGACCAGGGCCGGAGCGGGGCGCCAGATGCTGCCCGCCGGTGGCACGGTCCGGTCCCGCCCCCGGGTGAGCAGCGCGGCGATCAGCGCGTCCTCGGGCCGGCTCTCCCCGTCGTTCCGCGGTCCCTCGCCGCGCCTGCGGAAGCTGTGCTCCAGTGCCTCGCGGCGCCGGCGCACGGCATGCGGCCGCTGCTCGTGTCCGCGGCTGACGGCGCCGAGGTAGCCGAACACGAGGAGGACGGCGCCGACCGCGCCCACCGCCGGCAGCCGGCCGGCGGGTCCCTCGCCGCTGGGCGGCGCCATCCAGGCGGCGGTGAACGCCACGACGAAGACCGCGAGCAGGGCCATGCCGCGGACGGCGTCGAACGGGGCGGTCAGATCCGAGCGGCCGACTCCGGCGGACGCGCCCACCACCAGCCAGAGCGCGGAGAGCAGTAGCCACTGGGTCGCGACGGCCATCGGCAGCAGGTCCGGCAGCTGTCCGGAGAGGATGTCCCCGACGGCGGCGCCGAACGAGCGGGACTGCCCGCCCGTCCCGAACGCGTAGGCCAGCAGGAGCAGCAGCAACTGCGCCACGCCGAGCAGGCGGCCGGTGTCGTCCCAGAAGTCCCGGGAGGCGACGGCGCGGGCGATGGGCCCGGCCTGGACGCCCAGGAGGATGAGCGCCAGCAGGACCGGTATGGCGATCGCGCCGAAGGCGGCGTCCGGGTCCATGGTGGTCAGATGGGCGGGGATGCCGAGCGCGTCGGCGACGTGCTGCCCGCCCCGGATCACCGCCCCCATCCACGCGGGTCGGGATTCCTCCGGCACCGTGGCGGCGCCGATGACCGTGAGCGCTCTCACCCGTCCCCCCTACGCTCGCGCCTGGACGGCGGCCCCCGTCCCACGGGCCCGGGGCCGGCGTTCCGCCTTCGTCCGGACGGGTCGTGACGTCCGGACGCCAGCCCAAGAGTGCCGCTGCGAAGGGTGGTTGGGAACGGCGATCGGGTCCCGTTCACCGAGCGGGGACGGTCCTGTGACAGTGCGACGGCACCGGGGGCGCGCCCGGTGCCGGTGGTGCGGGAGAGGCGAGTTCGAGACCCGCCTGACGCGAGCTCAGTTCGTGTTCCCCGTCCGGGAATCCCGGTCAGGCGACGTACTGGTCCGACGACAGCTCGAACACCCGAACCCGTCGGCCGCAGGTGGGATTCACGGTCTCCCGGACCGGGCGCATCCCCAGCTTGACCATGATCCGTTCGGAGGCGTCGTTGCCGATCTGAGCGATGCTGACGATCCGCTCCAGCCCGCGCTCCTCGAACGCGAACCGGACGGCGGCCGCGGCCGCCTCGGTGGCCAGGCCCCGCCCCCAGTGCGAACGCCCCAGCCGCCAGCCGACCTCGACCGCCGGCAGCACCTCCGGCAGGAAGTGCGGCACCGAGAGGCCGGTGAACCCGGCCAGTTCGCCGGTGGACCGGATCTCCACGGCGAACAGGCCGAAGCCCTGGGACTCCCACTCGCTCTCCCACGCCCGGATCCCGTCGCCGGTCTGCTGCTCGTCACGGACGCTGCCGTCCCGGATCCACCGCATGACCTCGGGATCGGCGTTGACGGCGGCCATGGGAGCGACGTCCTCCTCGCGCCAGCGCCGCAGGATCAAACGGGGAGTCTGAAGGATGACCATCCGACCATTCTGGGGTCGCACCCGGGCTCTCCGCCATCCGCCCCTGGCACGTTGGAGCCGTGGGTGTCCTCGCCGGCAGCCGCGCCGGATCCGGGCCCGCGTCGCCGGCTACGACGCGGGCCTGCGGGGGCGCTACGTGGTGCCCGGGCTCAGAACGTCGGGCAGATGTGCGTGCGCACCGCCGCGAGGATCTTGGCGCTCTTCTCCGGGCCGAAGCCCTGGGGGTGCTGCGGCGAGGTGAAGCGCTGGGCCGTCAGCTCCACGAGCTTCGCCTCGTCCTTGGAGTGCTGGGCGACCGAGCTGCACTGGTCCCGGCCGCGGCTGACCGCCCGGTCCGGCTTGTCCCCGACGATCTCCGGGTCGATGGCGGTCAGGGCCGCGATGTACTTCGCCGTCGTGGCCGCATCCGGCTTCGGGGGCAGTCCGCCGGGCGCGGCCGACGCGGGCGCGGGCGCGGCCGGGGTGGTGCCGGCGGGCGCCGGTGCCTGGGTGCTCGGCGCGGCCTCCGGGGCGGCCGGGGCGGGCGGCGCCGAGGTCGGCTGCGCCGCCGCCGCGGTGGTCGACGCGGCGGTGCTCTTCGCGTCGGTGCTCGCCGCCGTGCTGGAGCAGGCGGTCAGCCCGGCGGCAAGCAGGGCGGCCGCCGTGACGGCGAGGCCGGTGGTACGGGTGCGCATGGTCTTCCTCGGAACGCAGGGGTGTGATGAGCGGACCATATCCTGTTGGCCTACGACGAAAGCCCGCCGAGCGAGGCGGGAAGCGGCCCCTTGCTACAGGGCGAAGGGGCGGTAGCCGAGCGCCTGGTCGACCACCTCGGCCGCCGTGGGGTCCGGTGCCCCGGGCCAGAAGATAAGCCCGGCGACGTGGCCGCGCGGGCAGGCGAGGCCTCGGTCGAGTGCCTCCAGCACCGCGTCCGTCCCGGCCTCGTCGGTGTACCGGCCGCCCATGATTCCCTGCACCAGCGCGATCGCGCTCGCACGGTCCAGCGCCGTCACGGCCACCCTTCCTGAGCTTGACGCCTGGGCACGATCCTCCCACCTGCACCGACGCGCCGGCGCTGCCGGGCCCGGAGCCGTTCGCCGGGCCCGACGCGATTCGCCGCGCCCGGGATGTCGAGATCCCACCGCCGGTACCGACTCCGGGGTGAGCGGCGCCCACGAGGCCCGCGGCCGCAGACCGAGAAGGCAGGAACGAACGTCAGGCGGGAGCTCGTGCAGCAGGCCGTCGACGAGCCGTCCGGTGACCCCGGACGTCCCGTTCTTCAGGGCTCCGCCGGTCCGGGGGGTCACCCCAGGCCGAACCAGGGCAGGCACTCCCGCAGTCCCTCGATCGTCACGGGGACCCGCCGGTGTTCCCGCCACTGGTCGGAGGTGAGCCGGAGCCGGCGCAGGACGGCGGCCCGCCCGCGGACGACATGGTGCTCGACGCCGTCCTCGCGGTACCCCAGCTTGCCCGACACCCCCAGCGACGCGGTGTTGTCCGCATAGGCGCCGGAGGTGGCGTGCCGCGCGTCGAGCCCGGCGAAGGCCAGGTCGAGCACCGCGGCGCGCATCTCGGTGCCCAGGCCCCGGCCGTGGTGCGTCCGGCCGAGCCAGGAGCCGGTGTGGACCTCACGACGGATCGCGAAGTCCCGGGCGCCGATGCCCTGGGTGCCCACGACGACGCCGTCCTGCAGCACGACGAGGTTGAGCTCCCAGTTCTCCGGCTGCCACACGCCCCAGCAGCGCCAGTGGTACTGCAGGACGCTCCGCGCCCGCGGCTCGGGCGCCACGTCCGTCCAGGCGACCGTGAACGGCTGCACGGCCGGGTCGTGCACGCCCTCGGCGGCGAGCGAGGCCAGCGCGGCGAGTTCCTCCGGGCCGGGCAGCCGCAGTTCGAGACGGGGGGTGGTCAGCCGCAGTCCGGTGAGCGGCCAGTGCGTCAGCAGGCTCATGCCGAAGGATTCTTCCGGTCTCCTCCCGGTGCGACCACCGGATATCGCCGGGCCGCCCGCCGCCGCGTTCGGTTGCGGCCCGGTGACATGGAACGCGCGGTTCCGTCGACTTTTCGCACTAGTTTCGATCGTGCACGCCGCCACGCGGCCCCCGAAGTCCCCGCACACGGGGGGACGGGCCGCCGTGCGCGCCCTCACCCGTACTGCGCCCAGGAGTACCGCATGTCCCGCTCGACGACCCGCCGTGCGACCGCCGTCCGTACGCTGGCCGGCACCGTCCTGGCCGCCGTGCTGATCGTCCCCGCTGCGACGGCCTGCAGCTCCACGGCCGCCGCGCCCGCCACCGCCGAGGGCACCGGGCCCGCGACGGCGGTCACCACGGCGCCGACCACGTCGGCCGCGCCGGCCGCGCCGACCAGGCCCACTGCCCCGGCGACGCAGACGCAGACGCAGACGCCGACCCCGCCCGCCTCGCCCAGGCCCACCACGCCGGCCACGCCGTCGGCCCCGTCGGCCACACCCGCCAAGCCGAAGCCCTCGGTCCACGGCTTCCCCCTGGTGGACGGCAGCACGGCCGAGGTCCAGCAGAGCGGGCCGCAGACCTACACCGCCAGGATCGTCAACAAGGGCACGGTCCTCGCCACCTTCGGGACGAAGGACACCGACGCCGGGCTGAACGCCAACGGCATGTTCGTCGTGCTCTCGCTGGACGGCCAGGTCCACTCCTGGATGGGCGGCGGTCACCAGGGACCGGGGACGTTCAAGCTCGCGGGCGGCTGGACGGCCAAGGTCACCGAGGTCGGTGAACTCCACTACCGCGCACAGATCCTCGGCCCCGACGGCGCCGTGCACGGCACGCTGGAGGCCGACCAGCACGACGCCGGAGGCGTCGCCAACGGCGTCTACATGGTGCTCTCCGCCGGGGGCGAGATCAGCGCCCACCTCTGAGCGGCGCCCCGTGCCACCGGAACCGTGACCCGGGCCCGGCCCGGCGTGGCAGGATCGTCCGCCATGCAGATCATCGACAGCGGGCACTTCAGGCCCGGCAACGACGGTTCCGCCGACTACGCGGAGCACCTGACGGTTCCCGCACTGAGCTTCGGCACCTACTCCGTTCCGGCGGGCGCCGTGGACGGGCAGTCGCCGCACAACGAGGACGAGATCTACGTCGTGACCCAGGGGCGGGGCTCCTTCACCGCCGGCGGCTCCACGGTCGAGGTCGGCCCCGGTACCGCCCTCTTCGTGCCCGCCCGGGAGGAGCACCGCTTCCACGACGTCACGCAGGACCTCGTGGTCCTCGTCTTCTTCGCCCCGGCCTACAGCGGCGTGCCGCAGGACTCCTGACGGCGGCGGACGCCCGCCTCGGCGGCCTCGGCCCGGCGCGGGCTGACGGGCCGTAGACTCGGCCGCGAGCCGAACGGGACAAGGGCCGAACGGGACAAGGGCCGATGGACTACTGCCGCCACGAGCTGAGCAACTGCGCCGAGTGCGCCCCGCGCACGCGGCCCGGGAGGGGCGCGCCCGGCGCGGAGTGGGAGGGCTGGCCGGCGTCCGCGATCATCATCCACGCCAGTCGGATCGCCCATCTGCCCGGCTGCGGCCACATCGTCCCGGCCGACGTCCGACCGCCCGTCTACGGCTGGGTGCTCGCCCCCTCGCCGGGGACGTGGCGCCGGCTCTCCGACTCCAGCCCGCTCCAGGCCACCGAGGGCAACACCAAGCGCACCGCGGTGAGCCGCTGCCAGACCTGCGACGCGACCCAGTAGGCCCAGCGGGGAGCTCAACTCCTGACGGCGGCGCGGCGCGAGATGTCGGCCTGCCGAACGGCGCGCTCGGACCGGACCGGGTTCGTAGGGGACGAGGCTGAACGTCCGCAGGCCGAGCCGGTCGAGAGCCTTGAGGCCGGCCACGTTGCCGACCCGCTCGGCGCCGACGCCGAGGGCGGCGCCGATGAGGTGCCGCATCGGCCACAGCCGGGTGCCGATGAGCACGCCGTGCGTGGCGACCTCGCCGGGCTCCCGGTCCCAGGTGACGGCCGCGATCCGCTCCAGGGACAGGGTCCGCCTCTCGGCGGGGTTCCGAAGCGCTCTCTCGACCGATTCCACGGCACATCCCTCCCGACGCACGGTTTCGCGCCGACCCTGCCGTGCGTGGCGGCGTAGCGGTCCGGTGGTGTGGAACGCGCGGCTCCGTCGACCTCCCGCACTGGGTTCGACCGTGCTCGCCCTCGCCCCGCTCCTGCGCGACACGCCCCTGACCAATTCGGACGGGGGCGTGTCGCGCGGGCAGGAGGAGCGGGCTGGTGGCGGCGCCGGCTACTCGACCGCGCGCAGTGCGTCGACGATGCCGAAGCCGTAGAAGCCGTTGTGGCGCCTGCCGCCCGCACAGGTGGCGTCCACGACGCCGTCGCCGTCCCCGTCGTACGGGTCGGCAGGGCAACCCGGGTTGTCCGCATGGGCCTTGAGCAGAGCCTGCAACTGGGCCGGTGTCGCCTGCGGATGGGCCGACTTCAGCAACGCCGCCACCCCGGCGACGTGGGGCACGGCCATGGACGTGCCCTGGTGGTAGCCGTACTGGTTGTTCGGCAGCGTCGACAGGATGCCGCCTTCCCCGGACGGCGTGTCCGAGGCCACGTACCGGTCGCCGCCTGGCGCCGCGACGTCGATCACGCCGAGGCCGTAGCTGGAGTAGTACGACTTCGCGCTCGCTGGGCCGGTCGCGCCGACCGTGACGACGCCCGGCAACTGCGCGGGCAACTGCGGGCACCTGCGTGGGTCGATCGTCCGGTTCCCGGGGGTGGAGTCGTTGGGGCCGCCACCGCTGGTGAAGGCCCTGGCGGCCAGGTCGTGGTTGGAGTTGCCGGCCCCGGCGAGGTTGAGGGTGCCCTTGCGCTGCGCGTAGAGCTGGGCGCGGTTGACCGCGTCGACGATGGCCTTCTGGTCGGGGTCGTCCAGGCAGTTGTACTGCCACGGGTCCACGTAGTAGCTGTTGTTGGTGATCTGCACACCGTGGTCGGCGGCGAACACGAAGGCGCAGACGACGCTCTCGGCGTAGATCAGCTGGCGCGGGGTGGGCTGGGAGACGGTGATGCCGGCGACCTTCACGCCGGGCGCCACGCCCGCGACGCCGGTGCCGTTGCGGGCCGCGGCTATCGTGCCCGCCACGTGCGTGCCGTGGAAGTGGTCCGCGGTCACCGGCCGCCAGGAGCCGTAGGCGGTGTCGGCCTTGCCGCTGACGCAGTTCGCGGACTGCGACGGGGAGAAGTTCGCGGTCAGGTCCGGGTGGGTGTCGTCGACGCCGGTGTCTATCACGGCGACCGTGACGTTCCCGCTGCCCGGGTTGATCTTCGCCGCCTTGTCCGCGCCGATCGCCCGCAGGTCCCACTGCTCCGCTTCGAGGGGTTCGGTGCCGTCGCCGGACACCTTCCCGCTCGTCGCGGCCGCGGCCGCGACCTCCGCCTCGGAGAGGTACCGCACCGGGCCCTCGTCGGCCGTCGCCGCTGTGCCCAGCGGAGCGGTCCGCGTGGCGCCCGCCGACCGCACTCCGCGCACCGCGCGCAGTCGCTTGCCGAAGTCGGGGTTCGCCGAGTGGGCGACGATGACGCCGATCCCGTCGTACGTGGCGACGACGGTGCCGCCGGCCGCGGTGACGGCCCGCCGCACCGCGGCGGTCGTGCGGCCGTCGGTCTCGGTGTTGACGACGTACGACAGGGATTGGGCGTCCCCGGCCTGCGCGGCCGACTGTGCTCGTGGCGTCGCCGAGGCCGGCGTGGGGAGGGATCCGAGCGAGGCGGCCAGTGACAGCACGATCGGTACGGCCAGGCCGAGCGGGAGTAAGGAACGTCGTCTTGCCATCTGGTCTCCACATCATCATCCGGGTGGGGGACCCGCCCGAGGACGGAGCGTCGGTCGGGCAGGCGAATGACTGGTATGACGGGTGGTGCCCGAGTGAAGCTATCCCGCCCCCTCGCCAACCGGCAATGAGTCGGCGGCGACTGACAACGGGTGCGCCGATCCTCACGGTCGCCGGCGATCGGCCCCACCTGGAGGCCGCGCTCGCCGGCCGCCGCCGATCCCGTGGTTCCGGACAGCCGGGGGCGGGTTCGGGCCAGCCGCGCCGGATCGCGGTTCGTGGGCCGCGGGTCGGCACGTACCGTCGAAGGGCGCGTCGGCACCGTTCTCCGCGCATGCCCCGTACCGGTCCTCCACAGCGCGTCGTCCGCCCGCATCGTGTGAATCGCCGAGGTAGGGAGTCCTTCATCGTGCCCGCTCTGCTGAAGTACGAGATCGTCACGGATCCGACATCGCTCCAGGTGTCCACCGACGGGGTGCCGTCGGTCGGGACGGTGTACGTGATCGCCTCCAACACCCACCAGGCCGCCGTGGACTGGGAGTACATCGACATCGAGGTCCCGGTCGGCAAGGACGCCGAACACCTGACGGACAACCCGGCGGCGATCCGCGCGACCGTCAGCAAGACGGGGAACCGCAAGTGGCGGGTGACGCCGACCGTCGTGTGGGACGGCCAGGACCGGTTCCGGGCGAAGGACCCCGGCGAGGACAAGGTGACGCTGCGCGGCCACGAGGCCCTGGTCCTGAAGCTGGAGAACATCCCCGTCTCCGGGGTGGAGGGCCTGGTCCTGCTGACCATCCACGAGAAGGCCGAGGGCGGCGACAACGTCGTGGCCGAACGGTCGGGCCACTACACCACCGTGCTGGGCGTGGCCAAGCAGACCTCGAAGGCGCCGCGCAACTTCCGGGCGGAGAAGTCCCTGCTGGACGTGGACGCGGGGGAGACCCTCGTCCTGGAGTGGGACGGCCCCAGCAACCTCGACTACTGGGTCCTCGACGCGGAGGGCGCCCCGATCGAGCACATCGTGGCGTCCCTGCAGGGCCCGGTCGTCCAGGACGGCTACTCGGTGGTCGTCGACACGCCGAAGCGGGGCACCACCTACACCCTGGTGGCCGCGGCGGCCGGCGCCGACCGCACGCAGGCCGGCTTCTTCCTCACCACCACCGTCCACGCCCGCATCCCCGAGTTCGAGAGCGGCACGCGCGCGCTGTGGATCGAGGGCACGGCGGCCAGGGGCCGCGTCGGCTTCGTCGCGGACGGCGTGGAGATCCGGACCGACGCCCACGCGCCCGGCCGGGTGGCGGCCGACAGCGCCGACGTGCAGAGCGTGAAGACGGTGCTGGTGCGGGGCCGCGGGGACGCCGACGGGTGGATCGACTTCCCCGAGACCGGCATCGACGTCTTCCACGGCCTCCAGCGGGACCTGGGCACGGTCGACGCCGACACCGTGCGGACGAGGCTGGTGCACGGCCGCGAGGAGGCCGACGGCGGGATCGACTTCCCGCGGAGCGGCATCAACGTGTTCCGCGGTCCGCAGCGGGAGGCGGGCAACGTCACCGCCCACCTGGCCGACGTGGACGGCGTGAAGACCAGGTGGGTGCAGGGGCGTGACGACAGCGCCGGGTGGATCGACTTCCCGGACGCCGGGATCAACGTGTTCCACGGCTCGCAGCGGGACCTGGGCACCGTCACCGCCCACGGGGTCCACAGCGCGTGGGTGCAGGGCCCGGACGGCAGCGCCGGGTGGATCGAGTTCCCGCCCGCCGGGCTGAACGTCTTCAAGGGCGAGGGCAGCCGGCAGTGGGGCACCGTCGCGGCCGGCAAGGCGGACCTCGACGACCTGCTCACCGCCCGGGCCGTGGTGAAGGAGCGCCTGACCATCCAGGGCGGGCTGACGGTCGGTGACGTGCTGGAGACGCAGGAGGGCCCGGCCCGGCTGGTCGTGCACGGCCGGCTGGAGGCGCAGGACGAGGTGCACGCCGGCCGGGACCTGGTGGTCGACGGCAGCCTCACCGTGCACGGGGACGTCCGGCCGCTGCGGAACCTGGAGGTCGGCGGCACCGTCAGCGCGGGCGACCTGACCGTCGGGGGCAAGCTGACGACCAGCGGCGACTACGCCCTCACCGTCCACGGCGACTCGGTCTTCGAGGGGAAGGTCAACGCCAACCGGCACCTGTCCGTGCGCGGCGAGAGCGGGTGGATCCTGCACGTCAACGACGAGAAGCTGGCGATCCAGGGCGACTTCTGGGTCAGCGGGCAGTCGCTCTTCCACGGGAAGGTCAACGCCAACGACCACCTCTCGGTCCGCAGCAAGAGCGCCGGCTGGATCCTGCACACCAATGACGACAAGGTGGCGATCCAGGCCGACCTGCGGGTGCACGGGGCCTTCCGCGCGGACAGCTGACGGCACTCGTCACGTTTCGTACGGGCTCGACGCCACTGCGTGAGAGACTGGCGTGGTCAGCGTGATCCGCATGCAAGGAGAAGACATGGCCGAGCGCGAGAACGGCACCGTGAAGTGGTTCAACGACGAGAAGGGCTACGGCTTCATCACCCCGGAGTCCGGTCCTGACCTGTTCGTGCACTTCAGGGCGATCGAGGGGAGCGGCTTCAAGTCCCTCGTCGAGGGCCAGAAGGTGACGTTCGAGGCGGTCCAGGGCCAGAAGGGCATGCAGGCCGACAAGGTCCAGGTCGTGGCCTGACGGAGGCGCTTCCGAACGGGGCCCGCGCGATGCGCGCGGGCCCCGTTCGGCGTTCCCGTGCCCGGCGGCCTCTACACTTTCCGCCACGGCGGCGGCGTGGTCCTGACGTCCCACCACCTCTTCGGCCCCGGCCCCGAAGGGGCCGAGCCCGCCTGGCAGCACCGGCTCACCGGCGTCCTAGCCCGACCCCCGGCCCCCGACCCCCGACCCCTGACCCCTTTCCCCGACGCCTGATCCCTGGTCCTTCCCGAACCGCAGTCCCACACTCACCGAGGAATCACCATGCGCACCCTGATCAGCACCGCCTTCATCTCCCTCGACGGCGTCGTCGAGGCCCCCGGCGGCGAACCCGGCTACCGCAACTCCGGCTGGACCTTCAAGGACGTCGAGTTCGTCCCCGAGGCCTACGAGATCAAGGGGCGGGAGCAGGAGGAGGCCACCGCGATGCTCCTGGGCCGGGTCAGCTATGAGGCGTTCAGCCAGGTCTGGCCGGACATGGCGGAGTTCGCCCGCTACAAGGAACTGCCCAAGTACGTCGTCTCCACCACCCTCGCCGAGGACGACCTGGTGGAGAACTGGGGCGAGACCACCATCCTGCGCTCGCTCGACGAGGTCGCCGCCCTGAAGGAGACCGAGGGCGGCCCGATCATCGTCCACGGCAGCGCCTCCCTCAACCGGGCCCTCTCCGACGCCGGCCTCGTCGACCGCTACCACCTGCTCGTCTACCCGCTGCTGCTCGGCGCCGGCAAGCGCCTGTTCAGCAGCACGGACAAGGACGCCCAGAAGCTGAAGCTCGTCGAGCACGAGGTCTACTCCAACGGCCTGCAGAAGCAGATCCTCGACGTCGTCCGCTGACGCCGCCGCCGACCCCGCCGCCGACCGGGCCTTCCCCGGCACCGCCGGAGGCCCGGACGGTCGGGGATGGCACGATGCGGGGATGACCGACCATCAGAACACCGTCGTCCCGCTGGAGAGCTACGACCTGGCCGAGATCTTCGGGGACACCCAGGACACCTTCGGGGTCGCCGCGCTGGGGTTCACCTGGCGGCCCAAGGAGCACCACGTCGGCATCCGCGACGAACCGGACGGCCGGCTCGTCGCGCACGCCGGGCTGGTCGTGCTGCCGCTGTCGGTGGGCGGCCTGCGCACCGACGTCGTCGGGCTGGGCGGCGTGGCCGTCGCCGCCGACCGGCGCGGGACCGGACTCGCCCGCGCCGTGGTGGACGGGGCGCTGGCCCGCGCCCGCGGCCTCGGCCCGCACCTGGCGATCCTCTTCTGCCGGCCCGACGTGGCCGGCCTCTACGCCCGCCTCGGCTGGCACCCGCTGGAGGTCCCCGTCGAGGTCGAGCAGCCGGCCGGCCCGACGGTGATGCCGCTGCGCACCATGTGGTTCCCGCTGCGCGAGGGCGCTCAGTGGCCCGAGGGCGCCGTGCGGCTGCACTCCCTGCCGATGTGAGGGAGCGCCGCCGATGTGAGGGACGGCCGCCGACGCGAGCGCGGGCCGCCGATGTGACGGCACGCCACGGGGGCGCGTGCGGGGCCGGGTTGTCAGTGGCGCGTGCGATGCTTGGCCGGTGGTGTTCGATTTTGAGGCCGAGCTCTGGATCTGGGACGCCCGGCGCGCCGACAGCTGGACCTTCGTCAGCCTGCCCGTCGAGGCCTCCGAGGAGATCCGCGACGTGGCCGCCGGGCCGCGCCGCGGCTTCGGCTCGCTGCGCGTGCGGGTCACCCTCGGCAGCAGCAACTGGCAGACGTCGATCTTCCCGGACAGCAGCCGAGGCTGCTACGTCCTGCCGGTCAAGCGCGCCGTCCGCACCGCCGAGGACCTCGAACCGGGCGACACCGCCGCCGTCACCGTCGAACTCCTCGACCTCTGAACCACCGGCCCCGGCCCGTCACAGCATCCGCTGGTACTGGAAGGTCACGTGGGTCGGCCGGTAGCCCAGGGCCTGATTGACGCTCCGCATGGCGGCGTTCTCCTCGGCCGTGTCGGTCACCAGACCGGCCAGCTCCGGGTGACGGCCGCGCGTCCGGCGGATCGCCTCGGCCTTCATCCGGCGGGCGAGCCCGTGGCCGCGGTGCTCGGGCAGGACGGCGGTGCCGTAGTGCAGACCGTCGCCGAGCCCGTCCGCCGGGACGACCAGCTCGCTGAAGCCGGCGATCGTGCCGTCGGCCACGGCGAGCGCCGCCACCGTGAGCAGGTGCTCGCCGCGCTCCGCGACGGCCCGGGCCACCGCCCGCAGCCGCTCGACGTCCCAGGTCACCGTGCCGTGGTCGACCTCACCCATCGGCATGTCGTCCATCGCCCGGCGCGCGGCGGCGTACGACGCCGCGAACCCGTCGGGGACGGTGCCGTCCCAGGCCACCAGGCGGTAGCCCCCGCCCGCCTCCTCGGCCGCCCCGCCCCCGCCCGCCGTCGCCAGGTCCAGCCGTGCGTGCCGCAGCGTCAGCGCCTTGCGGAACCCGCGCGCCAGCAGGAACGCCTCGCCCGCCGTCCCGCACTCCGCCGGCGCCACCACGGCCCGCCGCCCCTCCGAACGCGCCGTGGCCAGCGCGGCCTCCACCAGCCGCGACCCGACACCGCCGCGCCGCTCCACCGGATGCACCCGGACCGCCAGTTCCGCCAGGTGCGCCTGCCCCGGATCGGTGAGCAGGCGCAGCGACGCCGTTCCGACCGGGTTCCCCTCCCCGTCCGCCGCGAGCCAGACGAGCCGCCGGCTGTACGGGCCACGCTCGGGATCGGCCAGAGCGGTGATGCGTATCGACAAGCTCTCTCCAGGTCAGCACCGAAGGTCCGCCGAACGACGAACCGGGGCACCTTACCCGCCGCCGACCGGTCGGAAACCGGTGGCCGGGGGTGCAGGTAGCTGTACCCCCCTCGGGCAGCTGGCTGCAATGGCAGGGCTCGGCCGGGACGGAAGAGTCGACGTCGCAAGGACGTGATCGGGCGGACCGGGAGGCGGACGACATGCGGGGACGGGGAGCACGGGGACAGCGGGTGGCGTGGAAGGCGGAGGCGGTGGTGTTCCTCGCCGTCGCCTTCCCCGCGGCCGGGGCGCTGGCGGCGCTCCAGCCGGCCACCGGGATCCCGGAGGAGGTGGTCCAGCTCACCCAGTTCGGCCCGGCCGCCGGGGTGCTGGTGGCGGCGCTGGTGTGGCCGGAGCGGATCCGCGGGCGGCTGGCCGGGCTGGGCACCGGTGCCCGGGCGACCCGCGCGGACACCGCCTGGGCGGGACCGGGCCGCGCGGGGTGGTGGCTGCTGCTCACCGCGCCGCTCGTCATCGTGACGGCCGCCGGGGCCTACGCGCTGCTCGACGGTGACGCCCGGCTGACCGACCCGCGCTCCCTCGCCCACCCGTTCACGCTGATCGTGCTGGCACAGCTGGTCGGGGCGTGCGGCGAGGAGATCGGCTGGCGGTGCTTCCTCCAGCCGCTGCTGCGCACCCGCTTCGGGCCGCTCGCCGCCTCGGCGCTGGTGGGCCTGCTCTGGGGCGGGTGGCATGTGCAGGTGTTCGCGCGGCGGCCCGGGTACGCGGCCGGGTTCCTGCTGGCCACGGTGGCGATGTCGGTCGTCCTCGGGCTGGCGCTGGAGGGCGTACGGGCGAACCGGCTGCTGCTCGCCGGCGGCTTCCACACCCTGGTCAACCTCGGGATGCTGCTGACGATGGACGAGGAGGGCGGCACGGTGGCGCCCATGCTGCTGTTCGGCGGCGCCTGCCTGCTGGCGGCGGTGGCGGGGGGGGGGGGGGGGGGGGGGGCCCCCCCCCCCGGGGCTGAGGACAGGAAACCACTCACCAAAA
>NZ_JBEOWI010000085.1:0-23438 GCF_040296005.1 Kitasatospora sp. NPDC002551
GCGCCGCCCGCCACGGCCGTCCAGGTGGCGCCGTCGGCGGACTCCTCCAGAGCGACGTCGAGGGTGGGAGTGGTGCCGGTGGCGGCGGTGCAGTGGACGCCGAGCAGCACGGTGGTGGCCTGGCCGGCGGCGGCGATCGGGCCGCTGGTGACCGAGGCCGTCCGCGCGGCGGGGGCGAGGGCGAGGTCGGCGAGGACGGGGCGAAGGGCCATGGCCGGTTCCTGTCTGGGCGGGGCGGCCGGGCCGGTGGGGCCCGGCCGCCGGGGGATCAGAAGGTGGGGGTGACCATGCCGGTGCCGGAGACCTTGCCGGTGCCGTTCGCGTACCGGCCGAAGGTGTACGCGAAGTAGGAGTACGCGACCAGCAGGACGCCGAGGTTGCCCGCCTTGGGCTGCTCGGCGCGGATGAACATCGGCGCGTCCGGGTCCTCCCACAGGTGGCACTCCGAGGACGGGACGACGTACAGCTCGTCCTCGTTGGTGCCCGCGCCGAGGCCGGTGCCGACGTTGTTGTCGACGACGACCTTCAGGCCGGACGGCAAGACGCCGCGCACGCCGCTCGCGTAGGAGCTGGCCGGGTCGGCGGTGCCGCCGGCCTGGGTCGGCAGGCCGGCCCAGTTGATGAGCGGCCAGGTGCTGGACATCTGGCTGGACAGCCAGTACCAGCGGCGCGAGTGCATGACGGCGTGGGTGGGGCTGCCCATCGCGAGAAGGGCCGCCTCCACCCCGGCGGCCGCGCCGAGGATCTTCGGGTACAGCTCGGCGCCGGTGGGCGAGGCGTCGGTGTAGGTGGTGGCCGCGGCGACCGCGCTCAGGCCGGTGGAGGCCTGGTTGAGGAGGGTGGAGTCGAGGACGGTGGCGACCCGGTTGAACAGGTCCTGCATGGTGACGTCCTCGATGCCGCTGCCGCGGTCGATCGCCTGCCGGGAGACGGTCTGCTGGCCGGCCGCGGTCTGCACCGGGATGGTCAGCAGGGTGTCGTCCATGCCGGTCTCGGACACCGCGTCGTTCTCGGCGGCCTGGAGGGCGGCGCTCGACGCGGTGGTGATGCGGGAGATGTTGACCGACATGCCCTGCTCGGGCAGCGGGTGCACGTTGCAGATGTCGGCGAAGGGCCGCAGCGCGGCGGTGGCCGGCGCGTACAGCTCGGTCAGGTACTGCGGGACGGTCAGGCCGGCGAAGTTGCCGGTGCCGACCGCGCGCTGCATGTACTGGGCGCGCTCGACGCGCTCCTCGCGCATGTGCTGGGCCAGGCGGGCCGAGGCCTCGACGTCCTGGAACAGGAACTGCCGGGAGATGTCCATGAGGAACTGCTTGCCGCGGCGGTCGGTGTCCGGGCGGTAGGTGCGCTCCTCGGAGCCGATCCGGGCGACCTGGTCGTAGGCGGGCGTGCGGGTCTGGGTGGGCTGGACGGTGCGCTGGGCTTCGGCACGCTCCTGCTCGTCCGCCTTGACCTTGCGGGCGTTGGCCAGCTTCACGTTGATGCCCGCCTCGTCGGCCTTGGCCTGGTCGCGGGCGGCGAAGCACTGGGAGACGCGCTCGTCCTCCTCCGGGGTGAGGTTGGAGCGGCCCTCCTGCCCGGCCTTGGAGATGATCAGCTCCACCTCCTTGATGGCCTTGGTGCCGCGCTTCTGCGCGGCCTCCAGCTCGACCTCGATGCCGGCGATGAGATCGTCGATGACGGGCATGGTGATGTCCTTCGGTCAGATCGGGTGTGGGTGTGGGCGGCCGCGGGCCGGGCGATCTGCCGGTGCGCGGGCCGGTGCCTCCGGGCGATCTGCCGGACGGCGGGGTGGTCGAGGGGGGCGGTCAGTCCGCAGCCTTGGCGACCAGGAGCTGGGTGGTCAGCAGGGACAGCGACCGGCCCTGCGGCACGGCGGCCGCAGCCGGAACCGGCACGGGGGTGGGCGCCGGCGGCGGGCCGGCGGGCGCGGGCTGGGTGCGCGCGGCGGCGAGGTCGGGCCGCTGGCCGAGCAGCGTGTAGGCCTCGCGGGCCACCAGCGGCGGCAGGCTCGGGATGGACGCCAGGAACTCACCGCTCCGGGCCGCCACCGAGGTGTGCGGGTTCGCGCCGAAGGTGACGGGGCCGACGTCGCCGCGGTCCAGGTCAAACTCCTCGATCCGGTACTCGGTGTAGTCCGGCGACCAGACGCCCCGGGTAATACGGAACTGGAACGACTGCTCGCGCACGTCGTCGTCCTCGATCGCCTGGACGAGCAACTGCACGTCCGACCGCTTCGGGTTGAGGAACGCGCGCTGCCCCAGGCCCTGGCTGTCCTCCCACAGCTCCAGCCGCCCGTTGCGGGTGCCGGCCATCGGGGTGCCCGCGTGGTTGAACCGGAACACCACCTCGGGGTTCTGGCTCAGGGTCTTCTCGGCGGCGCCGAGGGAGACGACTTCGGTGTAGGGCCCGTACCAGTCCCACATCTCGTAGCCACGCTCGTACACCGACGCGTAGCCCTCGACCTGGAAGTACTCCAGGCCGTCGTCGCGCACGGTCTTCTTGGCGCGCAGCTGGGAGGTGAAGCGGACGTCGGCGGCCTCGGGGCGGTCGCGCGGCGTTGCGCGCTGGGCGAGGCCGGCCTGGGCGCGGGACTGGGCGGCGGCGGCCCGCAGGGCTAGCTGGTTCATGGGGTACCTCCGGGCGGAGCGGCAGGCGCGGGCGCCTGGGCGGGCGGCGGGTTGCGGCTGCCGAACAGCCGGTCGAACTCGGCGTACTGGGCCTCGGTGAACGGCTGGCGGTCCAGCAGCATGCGGGCCTCGGACGGGGCGAGGATCCGGGCCTCGATCTGCGTGCGCATGGTCTGCGAGCGGGTCGCCGGGTCCATGCGCAGCAGCGCGTCCGTGTTCAGCTTCACGAACCGCGGCCGGGAGGACAGCCGGCTCAGCGCGTTCTCGCGCCGGACCACGGCCGGGCCCAGGTTCATGATCAGGAACTGGAGGTTGCGCTGGGAGATGTTGGCGTAGGTCAGCGAGGTGCCGCCGACGGCGGCGTCGATGAGGTCGCCCGGGCAGTCGAAGAACCGGGCCACGTCGGCGATCCCGAACTGCTTGGCGTCCACCCAGGCGGAGCCGGCCTGCTCGGCCTGGATCATCTTGTACTCCCAGTCCGCGCCGGCGACGAACAGGTCCCTGTGCGCGGTCGCTGCCTTGAACCGGGACTTGACCTCGGCGGCCTGCTGCGGGGAGATGGCCTTGGCGGTGTTCTTGAGCATCGCGGCCGGCATGCCGCCGGTGCCGAACCAGTCCAGTGCGAAGTCCTGGATGGACAGGTACTCGGCGATCGACCACGCGGCGTAGGCGACCGGGGAGAGGCCCAGCGGGAACCCGGCGACGGTGTACTGCCGCTCGTGCCAGACCTCGGCCGGGTCGTACTCGGTGCGGCCGATCCGGTACGTGGTGATCTCGCCTCCGCTGCCCTTGACGGTGACCTCGCCGAGCGGCACGAGGTCGATGCGGGCCGGGAAGCCGAGGCCGTCCCGTGCGGTGATCAGCCCGAAGGCGTTGCCCGCGCGGTCGAGGTCGAACTGGCTGGAGTAGAGCCACTCCTGCATGTCGACCTTGTCGCCGCCGGGGGTGATCAGCACCGGGGGCTTGGTGACCTCGACCTGGATGCCGTCGACCTTGCGGTAGAGGTCGACCGGCATGGTCGAGATCATGTTTGCCCGCAGGCGCAGGCACGCCCACACCGCGGAGTGCCGCAGCGCGGTCTCGTTGGTCACGCGGGCGGTGCCGCGCACGGCGTCGGGCCGGGGCGGGATCAGCTGCTCGCCGGTCGGGCCCGGCGCGGAGCGGCGGCGGAACAGGCTCACGCGCCGCCACCCCCGTCGGGCCGTCGGGCGGCGAGCCAGGAACCTGCCAGGACCACGGCGCCGGCCACGGCCAGGGACGCCCAGCCGACCAGCAGCCACGCGGCCGCGGCCGCACCTGCGGCGAGCAGCAGCAGGCCGATCACGTCGAGCAGGGTCGTCACGATGGTGCGCATCACGCCCCCTCTCAGAACACGGAGTCGAGTACGTCGTAGTCGTCGTGCACCAGGTGGGCGCGCGACTCGAACGCCCACCGGGCGAGGGTGGCGGCCACCAGCGGGGAGATGTCCACGGTGCTCACCCGCCGGGCCCACGCCCAGGCGTCGCCGAGCGGGCGCGTCTTGGCGCCGCGGATCGCGGCCATGACCGGCTCCTGGCCGATGTGGCGCAGGGTGCCCTGCTTCACGGCGTCGACCAGCTGCCCGCAGCCGGCCGCCACGTCCTGGGCCAGCGGTAGGGCGAGCTGCCCGCGCTCGGGGTGCTCCGGGTCGTCCGGGGCCTCGATGCCGCGCTTGCTCAGCTCGACCAGCAGCGACCCCGCCGGGCCCTTCGCGTCCAGGCCGATCGCCACCGGCTTGTGCCGCTCGCGCAGCTGCACCAGGCGCTCGACCAACCAGTCGGTGCCGGGCCGGCGGTCGACGAGCTCGACGTGCCCGAGGCCGTCCGCGCGCAGCCCGTACATCGCGATCGACGCGAAGTCCCGCGAGGGGGTGACGTCGACGGCGAACGCCACGTCGCCCGAGCGCCGGGACTCGGCGTCGGCCAGGGCCTCCCAGGCCTCCGGGGTCAGCGGGGCGCCGGCGCCGTCGACCAGTCGCGGCAGCCAGGCGCCCAGGCGCTCGGTCATGAACCGCTCGCCGAGGCCGGACGGCAGGGCCTCGCCCCGGACGTACTCCTCGGTGATCCGGCGGCCGAGCGTCGGGTTGCAGGCGTACCAGAGGTCGACGTCCCGGGCGGCCTGGCGGCGCTGCTCGGGGTCGGTCGGGTCGAGGTCGGTCCCCCAGTCCAGGTGCATCATCCTCGGGTCCGCGCCGGACTCGCCGTCCTCGCGCAGGCTGTAGCACCAGGCGTCCGCGCTCTCGGGCGGGGTGCCGAAGAACCAGATTTGCGGGTCCGGGCGGGCCGACATGGTGGGAAGCAGGGCCGCCATCTGGGCCGCGATGATCTCCTGGGCCTCGTCCAGGATGTTCTTGTCGCCGGAGAAGCCGCGGCCGGACCCGCGCGAGCGGGCGATGAACTTCAGGCGGCCCCCGCCGGAGGACCTGCGCAGCTCGATGCCCTGCTCGCCGTTGGCCTGCCAGTACTTGTGAACGTGCCGGTCGAGATCGGGGGTGTTCTCCACCAGCCCCCGCACCCGCCGGTACCCCTCCTCGGCGGTCTTGTACTCGTGGGCCGAGTGGAGGATCAGCTCCTCGCGGGTGAGGAACAGCCACCCCAGCTCCAGGGCCTCAATGATCCCGCCCTTGCCGTTCTGCCGCGGCACCCACACCGAGTTCTTGAACGACGCCCAGGAGCCGTCGGCCCGCTCGCCCAGGCCGTGGGTGAGGACGTACTGCTGCCAGGGGTCGAGGATCAGGCCGGCCGACGCGGCGAGGTCGATGAACTCAGCTGCCGCGCTGCTCGCCGCCGGCGGGTAGGTCGCCACCCTGGGCACCTGCGCGCCGAGCCGCACGGCGGGCGGAGAGGTCGTCAAGCGCGCTCACCTCCCGTCCGCCTGGCAGGGACTCCAGCTCGGCGATCGTGGCCCGCAGCTCCTTCGACAGCTGCGCGACCACCGGCCCCGAGGACTCCTCCAGCTCGGTGGCCAGCTTGTCGCGCACCGCCTCCAGGGCGGCCCGCCGGTCACCCGACGTGACGGCTCCGAGCACGTCGCCGCTCATGATCACCTCGGCTCGAAATCGCGGGGAGAGAGGCGGGGGAATGGGCGCGGGGCCTCCCGGCCGGCCCCGACTAAAAAAGTCGGCGGCCGCGCGGCTCGCGCGCGCGACGGCGCGTCACCACGGCTCCGAGGTCGTGAGCGGCCGCGTGATGGGGCCTGCCCCGCGCTCCTGGTTGCAGTGCCGGCCGCACGTCGGGCACGGGGTCAGCGCGCCGTGCGCCGGGCGCATCAGGTGCGGGTCGACGGGCTGGTCGGGGTGCAGCGAGACCGGGCCGAGGTGGTCCGCCTCACCCGCCCCGGGGTGCCCGCACAGGTGGCAGTGGTCGCCGTAGATCGCGAACATCTGAGCGCGGGCCCGCCGGTAGGGGCGGCCCTTGCGGTGGCGGGTGGCTCCGGCCACAGGGGGGTGCCTCCTCCCGGAGAGGGGGGTGGGGGGTGTTGAGGGGGGTGGGGGGGTGTCCCCCAAGGCCGGCGCGTTACGGGTTCTCCAGCGCGGTGACCCTGCTCTCCAGGCTGGCGATCCGGTTGAGCGCGTCGGTGATGTAGGCGTTCACGACGGTGAACCCGGCCTCCACGGCGGACACCCGGGAGGCGAGCGCGTCGTACGTCGCCTGGGTCCCCCACCCGTCCGCCCCTGCGGGCCCGCGCTCGCCGGGCACACCCTGGACACCCTGCTGGCCCTGGACTCCCTGCGCGCCCTGCGGGCCGGGCGGCCCGGTGACGACGACGTACTCGCCGGCGGTCGGCGCGGTCGGCGCGAGCTCGGCCAGCTTCACCACCGGCGTCGCGGCGGACAGGCTGATCGGATAGCTGCGGCCCGGGGCGTCGTGCCAGCGCTCTGTGACCCGGTATGTCCAGCCGGTCGGCTGGATGCCGGTGGAGTCGACGGCGAGCAGCGACACCGGGCCGGGGCTGCTCGCCCCGTCGTAGACCACGGTGACGGCGCCAGCGAACAGGGCCCCGGCCTGGGCGGCGGTGACGACCGCCGGCTCCGGCTCGAACACGATGCTGCCGCGCCGCACCGACCCGTCCGCCCGCAGCGCGCCGGGCAGCCCCACGCTGACGCTCTGGAGTCCAGCGGGGATGGGCATGTGCTGCTCCTCTCCGGTCGGGACTACGACCTCATGACGGAGTTGAGGAACTGGCGCGCGAACTCGCTGGAGGACGGCGGGTTCACGGTCACCTTCACTTGGGGGGTACGGACGGGTGGCATGAAGCACCCGTCGGGGCCGCGGTCGGGGTCGACGGACACCACGTTGCGGATCGTGCCGCCGGTGGCCCGCGGGTCGGCGACGACATCGATGTAGGTGGTGGCCGTGAGCACCTCCCCGCCGTCACGGGCGAGAAGTCGGCCCTTGGAGTCGTGCACCTGGACAGTGAACGAGATGGTGTCGAGGGTCAGGTGCACATCGGTGATCAGCTCGACCGGCAGGCCCAGCGAGCGGAGCGCGGCGACCATCTGCGCGTGAGTCACCGTGTCGGGCACGCCGGCCGGGACGCTCGGCACTGCGGCTCGGTCGGCGACGGGCTTGGGGGTGGTCGTCACTGGCGTCTCCTCCTGGCATGACGAAGGGCCCCGCGGCTGCTGCCGTGGGGCCCTCGGTGTCTGTGGTCCGCGTGCGTCTGGGCATGCGGCGTCGCTCAAAGCGTGGCGCGGGTGTTCGATCTTGTCAAGCGCCGCGCTGGCCTGGGCGGGTGGGCTTGGCGGCGTGGCGGGCGGCCTGGACGTCGGAGACGCGGTAGATCGGGCGCATCGGGGTGCCGCCGGATCGGGTGAGAATGCCGCGGCGAACCCAGTCGCGGATGGTGGCGGGAGCGACGCCGGCGGCGCGGGCCGCGAGGCTGGTGGTCAAGGAGCCAGGGGGCAGGGACAAGTACTCCATCTGGCCAGTGTGCGGGCATGGCCGAGCCCCCGCCAGCGGGTACTGACGAGGGCTCGGCGGTCGTGCGGCGGTGGGTCAGTCCTCGGTGACGTAGTGGTGGCCGTACCAGCCGTCGTGGCCGCGCTCCTCAACGCGGGTCCAGACCCGGGGGCTCTGGCAGGGCTGCTGCTGGGGTGCTCAGGCGGAGCGAGGCGCGGCCGTCGGCCGCTGGACGACGATCGTTCGGGCGGGGTTGTCAGGGTCGGTACGCATGACGAACCCCTCTCGGGTGGACCACTTCCGGGCGTTGTTGTGGTTGTTGTTGTTGCTCTGACCTGCAACAACAACGGACCCAGGAGCGGCGGCGGGAGGGGAGGGGAGCGGGGGGACGTCGTCGCGGTGGATGCCGGGCACGCTGGTGCCGTCGACCTTGACCCCGTCGCGGTAGCGGATTCCGGCTCCCTGGAGGAGGGCCTTGACGGCTTTTCCGGAGCGCTCCCAGGAGGGGTGCTCGGCGGCCAGGTGAGCGACCACGGTGGAGAGCGCCACGTGGGTGCCGTCGGCGCCGAGGAAGGCCACCGCGCGGGAGGCGTCGGCGGGGGTCGGGAGGGTGGCCGCGGGCGGCTCCTGGGCCTCCTCGACGGGTTCCTCCTCGGTGGCCGGCCCCTCCTCGGAGGAGGGCTTCCGGTCGTCGGCGACGACCTGGTCGCGGCCGGCGGTGGAGGCGCTCTCCTTCGCCTGCTTCTCCTTGGCCGGGGCGTGCATGAGGGCGGCGATCCACCAGCCGCCGAGCAGCAGGCCGATCCCCGGGCCGATCAGGGGGCGGGCGAGGGACCAGACGAGGGGGCCGCCGACGATCAGCAGCAGGGCGGCAGCGCCGGCGGAGTCGCCGAGCTTGCTGCGGGCGGCCTTGCGGTCGGCCTTGGCCAGCTCGGCCGCGACCTCCTTGGCCGCGACCTGGGCCGCCTCCCGGGCGTGGATCATCGCGCGGCGCTTGGCGGGGTCGGCCTCGGCGAGCTTCTTGGCGAACGCGGCCTCCTCGAACGCGGTGGCCTCGGCCGCCAGCTCGGCGGCCTTGGTGCGGAGGTCGGCGGCCTCGGCGCGCCGCTTGAGCTGGGGGGCGGTCAGCTTGCGGATCAGGACCGGGGTGCCGGTCATGAGGCCGGTGACGGGGTAGCAGATGGTGGCGATGATCCGCAGGCGGTGGCCGGCGGTCGCGCGCTCGGTGGGGAACAGCTTCTCCGGGATCAGCTTCTCCATCAGGCCACGACCGAGGTGAGGAGGCTGCCCAGCACGTTGGCGGGCATGGCCCACAGTCCGCCGGCTGCGGCGAACAGCGAGGGGGCCAGGGCGCCGAGGAGGCTGTCCTTCCACGCGCGGGGCGCGAGCCCGAATACGGCGACCGTGGCGAGGGCGGCGGTGGCGCCGGGCCCCCACTCCCCGATCGCCGGGTTGCCCTGGAACGCGTCGTGGAGCTGCTGGCTGATGGTGGGCAGCTGCTGGAACGCGGTGCCCGCGTTGGCCGCGAGCAGTCCGATGCCGTAGGACCAGTAGGGGACGTTGTCCGGCTTGACGTCGATCTTGCCCTTACCGCGGATGCCGACGTAGAGGTAGAAGGTGCCGACGGTGGCGGCGCCGCCGGTGCCCAGGGAGATGAGGCTGGTGGCCGTGCTGCTCATGGTGGGTCTCCTGTCGGTCAGCTGAAGAGGTGCAGGGAGGGGAAGAGGCCGCCGACGCCCAGGGCGACGGCGAGGCCGGAGGCGACCGGGACGCGCAGGAGGACCAGGAGCGCGAGGGGTGCGGGTCCGCGGACCTCGCTGACGCGCAGGCGGCCGAGGTCGCGGGTGAGGAGGTCCAGGGCCCAGCCGAAGAAGGCGATCAGGCCGCCGACCCAGGGGCCGCCGGGGGCGAGGAGCGGCACGAGGCCGATCGCGTAGCCGCCGATGGCGCTGATCGCGGTAAGGGTGCACCAGCGGCGGAACCGGCTGGTGCGGTCGGTGGGACCGGCGACGCGGGCGGCGCGGCGGCGCTGGCGGCGGGCCCGGGCCTGGGCCTCGCGCCGGTCGGCGAGCTGCTGCTGCCGGTGGCGGCGCGCGCGGTCCTCGGGCCTCTCGCCGCGGGCGGCGAGGACCGCGTCCTCCTGGGCGCGGGCGCGCTGGCGCTGCAGCTCGTGCTCGGCCCGGCGGCGCTGGGCGCGCTCGTCGGGGGTCTCGCCGATCCGGTCGGCCAGGAGGTCGACCAGGCCGACCAGGTCGTGGCGCTGGTGGCCGCGTTCGGAGGCGGCCTCGTCGGCGTGGCGCCGGGCCTTCTGCTCCGGGGTTTCGCCGGCGGCGGCGAACTGGGCGTCGCGCAGGGCGCGCTGGGAGTCGCGCAGGGCCTCGTACTCGACCTGCTCGCGGGCCCAGCGCTGTGCCTCGGTCTCGGTGAGGAGCTGGCCGACCTGCTGGCCGACCTCGGAGGCGATGTGGTGGAACTGCTCGGACATGATCCGTCCGACCGGCGCCCAGAACGCGGCCGCGGCGGCCTCCATGGACGGCCGGGCGGCGCCCTGGTCGCCGGGGGCGGCGCCGAGCGGGATCGGGGTGTGCACGGGGGTGGGGCCAGCCTTGCGCCACCACTCCGGGCCGGTGATCGGGACGGCGGAGGCCTGGCCGGTCGGGGCCTGGGGCGGGACGGTCGGCGGTGTCGAGGGCATCGGCGGCGCGGTGGGCTCCGGCGGAACGGGGGTGGTGGGGGCGGTGTAGGCGGCGAGCCTCTGCAGGAGGCCCGCGAGGTCGTCGTCCCAGTCGGGTGTGGTCACCGGGACCACCGCCGGGCAAGCTCGCGAATGCCCCAGAGGATGAGACCGGCGTCGGCCGTGCCGAACAGGGCCAGGAGCAGGATCGCCATGTCAGCTCCAGTCCTTGGGGAGTCGGGCGGGGCGGCCGCCGCGGGCCAGCCACTTCGCGGTGGCGGCGTCGATGCGGCGGATCTCGCGCTCGCGACGGCGGCGCTCGGTGGGCGTGCGGCCGGCCGGGCTCGCGTCGGCGGCGGCCGGGGGGTTGGTGCTCTTCGGCCAGAAGGCCATGGCGTCTCCAGGTGACGGAGTCGAAGCGATGGGGCCCAGGGGGCAGAAGCCGGCCGAGCGTGGGCGGGAGGCGCCCGCCCACGCGGCGCGGCGCTTCAACCGGCGACGCGGTCGACGAGTCGGCGGACGGTGTCGCGCTTCACGTCGGGGCCGTGGACGCGGCGGACAGCGGACAGGACAGCGTCCACGTCCTCGCCGTGGGTCCGGACAGCAGCGCGGACGGTGTCCGTGATGGTGTCGTCCGGGCTGTGGGGAACGAGCGACAGCACGTCCCCTGAGCTGCTGTCATGCCTGTCCGTCTGCTGTCCGGACAGGAGGCGGACGGTGTCCGCGTCGGTCTCGATACCGATCCGGGCGAGTTGCTCGACGATGTCCTCGGGCCAGGCGCCCGGGCTGACCTCGATGGCCGCGCGGACAGCGGAGCGGACAGTCGGCGAGACGGGGGCGGGCTGTCCGGACGGCTTGTCCGGGTCCGGTCCGGGCTCGATGGCAGGGGCCGCGGTGTAGGCGGCGCGGTATGCGGCGGCCTGGGCACGGGAGCGCAGCAGCTCGACGCCCAGGCGTGCGTCGAGGAGTTCGGCGTCGGCGCTCTCGCGGCGCTCGCGCACCCAGGCCTGGGCCATCGGCGACAGGGGTTTCGTCGTGTGGGCGATGACGAGGCTCCAGACGATTTTGGCGATCGCGGAGACGCCGGCGCCGATGATGCCGGTGGCGAAGGCGTGCTCGGCATCGGACAGCAAACCGTGGACGCAGACGGCGGCCATCGCGATGACCAGGGCGATCCAGCCGAAGGTGCGGGGCGGGCCGGCTTTGTCCGGGTCGTCGCGGGCGAGCCACTCCAGGATCATGCAGATGATCCACGCGGCGTCGAAGGCGGTGGCAGCGCCGTAGGCGATGACGGGGTCGACGGCGCCGGCCAGGAGGTCTCCGATCGAGGCGGTGGACCAGGCGACGGCGACGACCAGGAGGACGCCGGTGGCGGTGGCGGCGGCGGTGAGGCCGCCGCGGCGCCAGTCGCGCGGGACCTGGACGGGGTAGGTCTCGGTGTCGGTGCGGGTGGTGCCGTCGGGGGCGGTCCAGGTGATGGGGCGCTCGCACTGGACGGTGCGGGTGAGGATGGGCACGGTGGCTCCGGGGATGGTGGTGTGGTGGCCCGGGGCCGAGGGGTGTCTGCACCTCGGCCCCGGGCGGTGAGTGGGGCGGTGGCCACGGCGCGCGGGGGCGCTGGCACTTCCGCCAGGGGCGTTACGTCAGCGGAGGACCGGCGTGTGGTTGCGCCAGTTGCCGCCGCAGCCGCACAGGTAGGGCGCGGTCACTCGCCGGCGTCCGGCGCGTCGAGGAGCGTCCAGCACTCGACCGGGACGCCGTTGACCTCGGTGGTCAGGCTCCAGTGAGTGCGCCCGTTGCTGCGCGGCTCGGAGGCGAGCTCGGCCCCGAGGACCGTGGCCCAGGCCTCCAGGCCCGGCAGGTCCCGGTGGAGGCGCACGTCGATCGTTGGCTCGCAGGGCGACCACGCCGCGCAGTTGACCGTGATCCCGGTCGGCAGCGGCGTGAGGACGGCGAGCAGCCGGCCGACGGCGTCGTGCCCGGCCTTGTAGGCGGCGCGGTGGTCGTTGAGGTTCACGCGGCGGCCGCCGTCCGGCTCGGGGTGGGCTTGGGCCGGCCGACGGTGGCCGGGGTGCGGCGCAGGGTCTTGCCGGGGTCGCGCTTGGGCAGCGGTTCGTCGGCGGCGAGCGTGGCCTCGGCGTTCCACTCGGCGCGGGCCCGGGCGGCGGCGAGCGCGGCCGCAGCGAAGTCGTCGAGCGCGGCCTGGCGCAGGAGCGCGGTCCGGTCGCGGCGGATCTCCGCCAGGGTGATCGCCTCGGGGTCAGTCGCGTTCGCGAGCGTGCCGCACGCGGCGGCGTACCGCTGGGTGAGCGTCTTGTAGGCGGTGCACGCCTCGGTGAGGGCCTGTTCGGCCTGCTCGACCTCGGCCAGCAGCGCGCCGAGGTGCGGCGTGAAGGCGGGGCCGGCCGCGATGTTCACGGTGGACTCGGCGAAGTCGGTGGCCGACTCCCAGGCGGAGCGCCGCTCGAAGTGCGCGCTGATGGCGCGCTGGGCGATGGTCTGGAGCAGGGCGCGGGGGTACTTGACCTGCAGGCCGCTCTGCAGGCCGCGCCAGAGGCTGAGGAACGTCTCGCTGGCGAGGTCCTCGGCGAGGGCGTGGTCGGTGCGGAAGAGCCGCCGGGCGATGTACGTGGTGATCTGCTGGGAGTGGGTCCGGTAGATCGCCTCGAACTGCTGGCGGGGGGCGGGCGTCGGCGCGGCCGACAGCGTGGGAGCATTGCTCACAGCTGGTCTCCTTGTTCGTGCAAGGGTTCCGGTTAGGCCCTGCCTTGGTGATGGCGTCACCTTGGTGGGGCCGTTCTGCTGGGGGAAATCCCCCGGTGTCATGACACCTAGCGTAGCCCTGGTGTCATGACACCGCAAGGGCTAGCCTCAGATGTCGTGACGAGAGTGGAGACCTGATGCCGAACGTCGAGAAGACGCCCCGCCAGACCATCCGGGTCGAGAAAGAGCTCTGGGCGGCCGCTGGCCAAGCGGTCGGCCCGCGCAACCGGGGCGCCGTGATTCGCGACTTCCTTCGGTGGCTGACCTACGAGACGGACGAGGCGCCGGTGCGGCCGCCCCGGCCGACCAAGCCGGGAAACTGAGTCAGCTGGCCTTCGCCAGGTCGAGCCACGCGGCTGGCGGGTAGGCCGTCGCGCACCAGGCGCACCGGATCTCCGGCACTCCGGGCATCGCTCGAAGGACCGCACCGCACACCTCGCCGTCCACCTGGGCTGTGCAGTTGCCGGCCCGCACCGTGCGCTCGCGCGGGTCCACGATGCTGAGCGCGGCGGCGTGGTGCTCGCGGACCTCGTCCACGAACTGGCCGGCCTCGGGCCAGGCTTGCGCCATGGCGGGCAGCTGCTCGCGCAGGGCCCGCACCGCGCGCAGCAGCCGGCCCCGGTAGGTCCCGAACGGGGCCGGCCACCGGATCCCGGCGTCCTCGCACCAGGCCTGCCGCCACTGCTCCAGCACGGTGACCATCCCACCCGGACCCCGGATGTCCAGCACCTCCTCCGTCACCGGCATCGGCGCGTCCGGGCTGGCGCTGCGAGTGCCCACCGCGGTGGACACCTGGGAGGACGGGCGCAGCCAGTCCTCCAGGACCTCGTACAGGCCCGGCAGTTCCCGCAGGCAGCTGTCGGCGCGGTCGACGCACAGCCGGCACAGGCAGGCGCCGTACCGCGTCGGGGTGTCGCAGGAGAGGCAGGTGGTCACAAGTACCTCCGAGGCGTGGCTGGTAGGGCAGGGGTGCTGGCCTGCCGACCGGGACGGCAGGCCAGCGGGGCGGGTCAGGTGCAGTTCGCGGCGAGGACCCAGCCCGGTGCCGGCATATCCTCCGGCGGCAGGCCGAGGGCCTCCCACGCGGTACGCAGTTGGACATTCCGGTGGAAGGCGTGGCCGGAGTGCAGTTCGCCGGCCCGCACGGTGTCCGGAGTGCCCAGGTCGGCGGAGACGTAGTAGGCCGTCAGGTAGCGGGTGCCGCCGGACCGGGTGCCAGCCCACGCGTGGCCGAGGCGGGCAAGGTCCGGGTCAGAGGCGATGATGCGATCGACCTGGTCGTCCTCTATCTCAGCGGGGAGAGCGACGCCGTACAGAAGGCGGGCGCTGGTCTGCATGCCCACGGTGACCTCCTTGGGGTGAAGGCCGCCCGCACGGTGGCGGGCGGCCGGTGGCGGGCAGTCGGTCAGTTGGCGGGCGGCAGGGGCAGGCCCTGGGCGACGTGGCCGATGCGGAGGGCGATCTGCCCGGGTGCACCCAGCGTGCCGCCGCACCCGAGGTCCTGGAGCTGCTCGTTACTGCCGTCCGCGCGGAGGCTGGCGTACTGCCATCCCGTCTCCGTCGACCAGGCGACGAGCAAGCCGTGCGGGTAGGTGTCGGCGTCGACGAGCGGGTGCTCGGGCCGCCAGGTGAGGACGGCGGAGGGGACGGTGGTGATGCCGTCCTCGGCGAGCTCGTCGCAGTCGCGAATGTCAATGTCGGAGGGGCTGAGGCCGACGGCGTCGAGCATGTCTTCGACCTCGTAGAGGTACGCCTCGGCCTGGTCCATGGTCATGGTCACGATGGGTCTCCTTCGGAGCGGGGCCTGCCGCCGGGCGACGGCAGGCCGGCGGGGTGGGTCAGCGGGCAGCGTCGACGGCGTCCGACGCGGCGGCGATCACGCGAGCCGCGTCCTCGCCGTGGGCCAGGCCCTGCTCGAAGGCGTACTCGGCGATGTCCATCGGCCAGCGGGGATCGTAGAAGTCGATGACGACGACGCCGCCGTCCTGGACGACGGTGTTGCTGCGGCCGCCGTACGGGGCGTGTTCGGCGACGACGTTGGCGGCGGCCTCGGCGTCAAGGCAGGTGAGTCGGGTGGTGGCCACGGTGGCCTCCTTCGTGGTCGGGCCGCCCGCGCGCTGGCGGGCGGTCGGCGGGCGTCAGGAGAAGGTCAGGGAGAGCTGCTCCGGTCCGGGGTCATCTGGTGGCGGGGTCGTCGCCCGGAGCGGCAGGGTTGATCGAAGGCCTTCCTCAGCCCTGCTGATGCCGTAGTAGGTGAACCCGATGTCGCGCAGGAACGCGGTTCCCTGGTCCAGCAGTTCGTGCGTCAGCCGCGTGGCTGCGAGGGGCGCGACGCTCTCTCGAAGGAGGCTGCTGATCTGGTTGGCGGAGTAGCCGGCACGCTGGAGGACGAGGGCGGCCGTGCGTCGTGCGTCCGGGCTCAAGCGAACGGGGCGGGCCATCAGCCGTTCACATCCGCAGCGGTGAGGCGGCCCGCCGCGTCGGCGGTGTGGGTGCGCCGACGTTCCGCCGGGGTCTCCCCGCCGCACACGCCGGCCTGGCCGGTGGCCCGGGCCCAGGAGCGGCAGGCGAGCATGTACGGGCAGTCGTGGCAGAGGTCCGCAGCCAGCAGCTGCTCCGCGTGGACGGGCGAGTTCCACAGGTCCGGGTCGGTGGTACGGCAGGACAGGACCTGGTCGTCGACGTTCAGAGGCAGCGGGGACGCGGCGCGCACCGATCCGGGGGTGATCGCGGTGGTCATCGGGTTCTCCTCTCTGGGTGGTTGGATGGGAGCCGGGCGGGCCTACTAGGGGTGGGCCCGCCCGCCTCAAGCAGCGACGGCGGCGGACGCCCGGACCCACGGGTCGAGCAGCGCAGTCGCCTGGGCGATGTCGAGCGCGTCGGAGACGTCGCCGGCGGTCCATCCGGGGCCGACCCGCACCCGCCGGTAGCGGCACATGGCCAACTGCTTCGGGGACGCCGGGCGGGCCCGCCAGGCGGAGTCGCGCAGAGTCAGAGCGTGGCCCTCGCGGCTGCGGGCGCCGATCTCGGCCCACCGCATCGCGTCGGCCTGGGTGAAGTCGTGGTCAAGGCTCGGGGGCTGGACACCGCCGTCCTGGGACCAGCGGCGGATCCGGTAGAGACCGGCCGCACTCGGCACGAGGAAGTACAGGCTGCGGCCGGCCGGGATGAACCAGATACCACCGCTGGTCCGGAGCCAGCGCACCCGGGAGTGGTGGAACAGATCGACGTCCTCCCAGCCGACCGCGATCGCGGCGCCGGTCACGGGCTGCTCGGGCTCGGGCTCGGCGGGCTCGGCTGCGGCCTCGGCGAGCGACTGGTTCTCGCGCAACGTGCCGACGTCCCGGCCGGTGAGGTCGACGATGGATGCCAGCTTGTGCCGGGTCGAGCTGCCCATCACGTCGAGGACCAGGGCGTCGACCTTTCCGGGCGACGGACGGAGCACGCGGCCGACCATCTGGACGTACAGGCCGGCCGACTTGGTGGGCCGGGCGATCACCGCGCAGGAGGCCCACGGCGCGTCGAAGCCCTCGGTCAGGACCATGCAGTTGGTGAGGACCTGGACGTCACCGGCCTTGTACCGGTCGAGGGTGGTGGTGCGGTCCTCGCGGGGCATGTCGCCCCAGACGGCGGCCGCGGGGATGCCGGCGCCGGTGAGAGCCTCGGCCATGCCGTGGGCGGTGGCGACGGTCGGAGTGAACACCACGCCCCGCCGGTCCGCGGCGTGCTCGACGTAGGCGTCGGCGACGACCCGGGCCGCGCCGGAGTCCTCCAGGGCCTGGCCGAGCTGGCTGTCCTGGAGGTCACCGGCGCGGGTCTTGACCTTGTCGAGGTCGAGGCCACCGACCCGGACCCGCTTGCCGCGGACGTCGACGAGGTGACCGTCGGCCATCAGGTCAAGGATGTCGAGCTTGAACACGATGTCCTGCCAGACGTCGGCGAGGCCTCCGTCGGTGCGGGTCATGGTGGCGGTGAAGCCGGCGACCGGCACGCCCGACCAGGCACCGAAATGATCGAGGACCTCGACGTAAGAGTCGGCGGCGGCGTGGTGGCACTCGTCGACGACGACCAGGCCGACGCCGGTGATCGCGGCCCGCCGCTTCCGCACGGCCAGGGTCTGGATGCTCGCGACGATCACGTCCACGCCGCGGTGCTCGTCCCGGCCAGCCTTGACGACGCCGACCTTCAGGTGCGGGGCGATGGCCCGGATCTTGGCGGCGGCCTGCTGGATGAGCTCTTCGCGGTGCGCGATGACCATGGCCCGGCGGCCGGTCTGCTGGTGCATACGGCTGATCAGGTGGGACAGGACGACGGTCTTCCCGGCGCCGGTCGGCAGGACGACGGCGAGCCGGGTCGCGTTGGCGGCCTGCCAGCCGTCGATGAGCCTGGAGATGGCCTCGCGCTGGTACGGGCGGAGGTCGAAGGACATGGGACACCTCGATTCTGTGCTGGGTGTTTGCGGGGAGTGCGGGAAGTCCGAGAGCGCTTGCGGGTGTTCCGTGCCGGGTCCGCATGGCTTCTGGCCTGGGGCTTTGCGGGTGTGCGGGGAGTTGCGGGGAGTTTTCGTCATCCCCTTGTGACGGAGCCCGATTCGAGTCGTCGTGATCGGTACGTCGCACGTGATGCGCGATGGATGTGTGATGCGCGTGCGGTAGAAGGAGGGGGCCGCAACTCCCCGCAACTCCCCGCACGCCCGCGTTTGCGCTGGTCAGGATCGCTGCGGGGGCCCTGTGAACTCCCCGCAGGTGCGGATGAGACACCCGCACTCCCCGCAGACGGGTCAGCCTGCGTGGACATCGACCCGCCAGAGGTTCACCTTTCGGTGAGAGTCGAAGACCCTGGTCAGCTTGTGGGTGCCGAAATATCGGCCCTCGCGCGCCTTGAGCCAGAGGCCAAGCTGCTTCGTTGACGGGACGTCACCATCCCGCAGGCGCGGAACGTGGTCCGGGAGGCTGCCGATCACCCTCCCGACCTGGACGGGATCAGCACCGAGATGCTCGCGCCACATCTCCAGGAACGCGGTCCACTCGGCGAGCTCGTCGTCCTGGTCGAGCGCGTTGTCCTGGTCGTCGTTGAAGCCGGCGACGCCGAGAAAACCGAGGAGGCCGGCCATCATCGTGGCCCACTCCGAGTAGTCGCCCTTCCGAGTCCGGATCAGCGGGGACCCTGCGGCGAGCCACGCTCGTACGAGCGTCACGAGCGCGGCCACGAGCGTGGAGGCGTTCGTGCGGAGCCAGGGCCGGAGGTCGCCGATCGTGAAGCCGTCGCGCTGGTCCGGATCCGGGCAGTTGGGGTTCAGACGCACCCAGAAGACCCGGCGTCGGTTGTCGCCGCTGGTGCGCAGGGCGTTGCCGGTGGCAACCCACACCCGGTCGTTGCGCATGACCACCCTGCCGGTGGCGCCGAGGACACGGTCGCCCCATTGCTCGTCGGTGAGCAGTGCGGACAGGACGGGGCTCTTCATAACGTGGCCGGTGGGCAGGTTGTCGAACGCCACCACGGGCTGGCCAGTGGTGTAGAGCTGCGTCGTGATGGACTTCCTCAGCTCGGTGTCGTTCTCAGGCCAGGGAGTACCCGCGACCCCGTAGCAGTGCCCCAGCAGGTCCTTCAGCAGGGACTTTCCGGAGCCAGAGGCGGTCGCGGTGATGACGAACATGGGCGTGGGGCCATGAAAGTGCGGGCGCAGGATGGGTGTCAGCAGCGCAGCCAGGTAGTGGGCCCGGTCGGAGTCGGCGACCCACGGGAAGTCGGCGAGCACCTGGCCCAGGACGATCTGGCGGGCGCGGTCCAGACTCTCGGAGGTGACAGCCGGCTGGAGCCGGCGGACCGGCACCCGAGGATGGAGGTAGAGACCAGTCCGGTGGTCGTACCCGGGGTCCGTAAGCAGCGTGCCGTCCGGCCGGACCACGGGGGACGTCACGATGCCGCGCAGGGGCGGCAGAGCCCAGTCCTTCCGGCCGAGGATCGTGCCGCAGCTCTTCGGCATCAGGAGCTCGCGCTCCTCGGTCAGTACGCCGTCCGCGTCCTTCTTCACCACGTAGGTGGTGACGTGGTCCGCGAGGTAGGCGCGCAAGTTGTCCGTCGCCAGCTGGTGGACGACGGGGTCGCCCAGGTCGTCGAGATGCACCCAGCACGGGCCCGACGCCCGCTTGTAGAGATCGGGCAGACGGCCGGTGGCCATGAGCGCGAGGATCCCGTCGATGCCGTCGGCCTCGTTCGTGATGTCGAGCTGCGGTCGATCGGGGACGGCCTGGAGGTGCCGCTCCGGCGCCTCGCCCTCCTCCGGCTCGTACGCGGGGTCGAGGGCGGCCGATCCGTCGGACCACATCTCGACCGGCCGGGCCGGTGCGAGACGGCGGCGCTCCGGCTCGGACCCGTACCCCTGGCGCCGGAGCGCGGCCGCAGCAGCCTTGTGGTCGCCGCCGTGGTGCAGCAGGGCGTAGGCGCCGAACTTGGTGTAGGGCACCTCGGCCTGGAATTCAGAGGAGGTGGTGAAGACGTACAAGCGGTCGGCGGCCAGATCACGGCCGGTCGTCGCCTTCGCCCCGCGGGTGCCGTCGGCCCACCCCCAGTACGTGGTGCGGCCGGTGGTCCGGATCGGGCGGAAGACGCCGTGAAGGATCTCCTCCCACGACGCCCGCTGCTCGAAGTCCTCCCCAGGCCGCAGACCGCCGCCGGGAAGCGGGGGACGGCTGCGACCCGGCGCCGTGGCCGCTGTCTCGGCCTTCGGAAGGGTGTCGACCATACGGCAGACGTCGCGTACGGCCTCCATGAAGTCGGCGGCGACGGTGGGGATGGTGGCCGGCCCTCCGTCGATCCGGACGTACGGTCGGCCGGAGGCGTGGACAGTGCCGTCAGACGGCTCGGTGAGGCCGTACCCGCCCTCGCCGCGTGTCTCGACGAGAACGCGCACGATGCGGCTGTTCGGCTTCTCCGCGAGGCGCTGGCGCTCCTCCGGGGTGTACTCGTGCTCGTGTGCCAGCCGTTGGGCCAGCTTGGCGTTCGGGGGCACCGGAGCGCCACCAACACGGACCCGGTAGTGGACGCCGCCGGACGGCGACTCGGTTGCCCACCCGGTCCGGATGGAGGCCCAGACCTCGCCGAGGCCGGAGGCCTCCATGACCTCGGTGACCTCATCGAGGACGCCTTCACGGACGGCGAGGCCTTCGAACTCGATCATCTCGACTCCGCCGGACACGGCGCCGTAGACGACGGCGATGCCTGCGGCACGCCCGGGGGCGAACCAGCGGTCGTGGTCCTCGGGGGCGGAGCGGGTGACCTTGTACGGCGTCCAGCTGCTGACGGCGGGCGCCTTGCTGCCGTCCGCCTTGATCGGCAGAACGCACAGGCCAGCGTCGTGGAATTCGCGCGCGGCGTCGCGCAGGGTGGTGCTAGTCAACGGAGCAGCTCTCTTCCGGGCTGATGGCGGATCTGCGGCGACGCGTCAGGCCGTGCGTCGCGGGCCGATCGGCGCGGAGTCGAACATCTGGCTGATGGCGAGGATCTGGTCGAGCCTCCAGGTCAGCTTCCCGGCGACACCGGTGAAGGGGACCCGGCGGGCGTACGCCTCCTTTTTCAGCCAGCGCGCCGTGCAGGGCAGGAGGCGGAGCTTCTCGATCTCGTCGGCGGTGTAGTGCCGGACGGCCGCCTCGGTCAGCGGCACCACCGCCCCCACGTCGCTCTTCGAGCCGACCTTGGCCTTCGTCCTGGCCGGGGCCTTGATCTCCTTCACGAGCGTGCTCACGACATCTCCTCTCGGTTGATGGCCGCTACGGGGACGTCCAGCGCTGCCGCTATCTCGCGGAGGCTCTTCTCGCTCGCCCCCGACTCGCCGCGCTCGACGCGCGAGATGAAGGAGCGGTCGAGACCGGACCGCATCGCGAGCTGGCGCAGGCTTACGTTAGAAGCCCTTCGGATGACCCTGATCGCCGTGCCATTCGGTGTCACAAGAGAACGGAACCACAGCTGGGCCTGCGTTGCAAGCTTTTTGGTGACGCTATGACTACATCGCAGTCCTTTGAAGGGCTTGCGATGGAGCGCATGGCCGGCGCCTTGACTACCGTGCACACCCTCTGTGCAACCCAATGCAAGCCTTAAAGCAGGCCAAAGGCTGGATCGGGTCTCGTTGGTTGCATGAGGGTGGTGCATCATGAGCACCATGGACAGAGACTGGGTTCGGCTGGGGCGCATGCTCGCCGCAGCCCGCAAGACCGCCGGCCTGACACAGGGCGAGATGGCCAACCAGTTGGACCTCGCCCGGGCGACCATCCAGAAGATCGAGAGGGGGCACGAGTACGGCAAGGTGACCCCGACCCACCGCGCACTCGCCCGGCGGGTCGGATGGACCGCGGAGAGCGTGGAGGCCGTGCTCGCTGGCGGCGAGCCCGACCGTGCCGATGTTGGCGCACATGCCCCACCGCCCACGACGCCGGAACTCGACAGCGTCCTGGACGAACTCTCCGAGCGCGTTCGGCTTGCGCTGCTTGGCGGCCAGGTCGTCGATGGCGACGTGATCGACCTGGCTCCAGACGACCCCGACTCGGTGGCCGTTCTGATCCTCAAGCGGGGTGCCGCCCGGCCGCCGGCCAGCCCGGAGCGGATGCGGGAAGATCTGCGGAAGTGGAGTCAGCTCCAACGGGCAGCCCGACAGATCTTCTCTGATGACAAGTCAGATTCTTGAATCCTCTTTGCCTACGCCCGACCGTATGATTGGATTCCGTTTACCTGAGTGGGGGGTCACCCATCACAGGTGCACAGGGGCTGCCTCATGCGGATCATGCTCGTACCGGAGATGCCCTACGGAGACGTTTACGTCGAAAGGAGCGGCGACACCGAGCCAACCATCTGGCTGGACGAGAACGTCTACTCGGAGGAGCAGGCTATCTTGCTGGCCCAGAGGCTGGACGGCCCTCCGGAAACCCGCTGATTCACCGGGGCCCGGCCGTTCGCACAGCGCCACCCGTCCGGCACGGCGGGGCCCTATCGTCATGATTGGCCCCGCCGGCCAGACGACGAGAGGGGAACGCTGTGGCGTATGCAGAGAAACGCGTGAGCCAGGCCAAGGGAAAAAAGGGAAAAGCCACTTGGCGGGCACGTTTTAAAAAGCCCGATGGTAGCTGGGACAGCGAACCGGGTTTCCCAACCAAAACGACCGCGCTCGAATACGGCCAGGAGCAGGAAGCGGCCATCCGCGCCGGCACGTGGATCGATCCGAAGCTGGGCCGAGTCTCATTCGGAGAATGGGCGCTGGAATGGCTCCAGGCGCAGTCTCCTCGCGGCCGAACCACCGACAACCGGTGGAACCTCCTGGAATCCCACCTTCTCCCCCGTTGGCGGGACACGGCGCTGATCGCGTTCAACTGGTTCGAGGTCGAGGCCTGGGCCCGCGGACTGGCCGGCACGGTGGCGGAGAGCACGATCCGGGACGCGGTCGGGCTGCTCTCACGGATCCTCACCGGCGCCGTGGACGCTCGACGGATCCCGATCAACCACCTCTACAACCGGCGCCTGACGGGCGTGGACGCCGCCTCAGCGGCGCGGCGCGGCGTCCAGGCGGCTCCTGCAAAGCCGCCGGTGGCGCCGTATGCGACCACGGAGACCGTCCTGCGGCTCGCGCGGCGACTCGGCCCGCTCTACGGTCTCCATGTCCTCACCACGGCGTTTGCCGGCCCTCGCTGGGAAGAGCTCGTGGGGTTGCACCGCGACAACGCCCTGTTGACTCGGGCCGAGGCCGACGAGAACGGAGGCATGTTCACCTGCCCGATCATCCGGATCGACGCCGAGATCGGCGCCCTGGCCGAGTACGCCAAGCGCGACCCGGAGACAGGCAAGCGGACCGCCTTCCGGGGCATCGAGCCGCTGAAGAACCCGCAGTCGGCACGAGACATCGACCTGCCCCCCTTCCTCGCAGACCTCCTCCAGCAGCACCTGGACGCCAGGCCGCATGAGTACGTCTTCACCACTGCCAAGGGCAAGTGGTGGTGGAGGAACGCGTGGTACGAGATCATCCGCCCGGCCGCTGACGGCCGTCCTGCCCGGCCACCCGGGCGCGGGCGGCCGGCCTGCGAGGAGTGGGAGCCCCTTCACCCGGGGCTGACGATGCGTCGGCTCCGGCACACCCACGACACCTGGCAGGCCGAGGAGGACGTGCACCCGCTGCTCCAGCATGAGCAGGCCGGGCACAAGTACCCTGGGATCAAGGGCGTGTACCAGCACCCCACGCCCTCCATGCGCCGGCACCGGCTCGCCGCGTTCGAGCGGCGGTACGAGCGGACGATGGAGGCCCTGGGCTGGAACCAGATCTGGGAGACTCAGAAATGATCTCCCAAATATCCCCCAGATGATCATGGTATCGAGGTTTCAGCGCTCCGACTGACGGACCGCACTGCTGGTCAGCGGCTCCGAAGCGATCGCCTCATGGTGACGGATCACCTCAGCGATGATGAAGTTGAG
>NZ_JBEOWI010000086.1:0-23375 GCF_040296005.1 Kitasatospora sp. NPDC002551
GCCGGTCCGGACAGCGCGATCTACGTGATCTACACCTCGGGTTCGACGGGCCGGCCCAAGGGCGTCGTCCTCACCCACGGCAACGTCACCCGCCTCGTGGAGAGCGGCCGCGCCGGCTACGACCTCACCGAGGACGACGTCTGGACCCTGTTCCACTCCTACGCCTTCGACTTCTCGGTCTGGGAGATGTGGGGCGCGCTGCTGTACGGCGGCCGGCTGGTGGTCGTGCCGCAGGACGTCGCGCGCTCCCCGGAGGACTTCCTGGACCTGCTGGTCGAGCAGCGGGTGACGGTGCTGAGCCAGACGCCCACCGCCTTCCGCTCCCTGGTCGCGGCCGCCGGCGAGGGCGACCCGCGCGTGGACCGGCTCGCCCTGCGGCACGTCGTCTTCGGCGGCGAGGCCCTGGAGGTGTCCGAACTGCGGCCGTGGACCGACCGGCTGGGCCTCGAACGGCCCGCCCTGGTCAACATGTACGGCATCACCGAGACCACCGTGCACGTGACGCACCGCCGCATCACCGAGGACGACCTCGCGGCGCGCGGCGCGAGCCCCGTGGGCGAGCCCATCGCCGGATGGCAGGTCCACCTCCTCGACGCGCGCGGCCACCTGGTGCCCGTCGGCGTGCCGGGGGAGATCCACGTGGGCGGTCCCGGCGTGGCCCGCGGTTACCTGGAGCGGCCCGCGCTGACCGCCGAGCGCTTCGTGCCGGACCCGTTCGGTCCGGCCGGCTCCCGCCTCTACCGCAGCGGCGACCTCGCCCGGCGCCGCCCCGACGGCACCCTGGAGCACCTGGGACGCATCGACGACCAGGTGAAGATCCGCGGCTACCGCATCGAACTCGGCGAGATCGAAGCGGTCCTGGCCGCCCACCCGGGCGTGCGCGGCGCGGTGGTCGTCGCCCGGGACGACACCCCCGGCGGCGGCCGGCTGGTGGCGTACTGCATTCCCGCCGACCCGGCCGCCGCACCCACCGGGGCCGAGCTGGCCGCGCACTGCGCCGCCGAACTGCCCGACTACATGGTGCCGTCGGCGTTCGTCGAGATCGGGGCGGTGCCGCTGACGGCGAACGGCAAGCTGGACCGTGACGCGCTGCCCGAGCCGGGCGAGGACTCCTACGCCCGCGCCGAGTTCGTGGCGCCGCGCACCCCGGTCGAGGAGCGGGTGGCGGTGGTGTGGGGCCGGGTGCTGGGGGTCGAGCGGGTCGGTGTGCTGGACGGGTTCTTCGATCTGGGCGGCGACTCGATCCGGGCGGTGGCGCTGATCGGCGCGCTGCGGGCCGAGGGCCTGGACGTGTCGGTGCGCGACGTGTTCGAGCAGCGGACGGTCGCGGGTCTCGCGGAGTCGCTGACCGGCCGGTCGGCGCTGGCGGCGGGCGGCGAGGAGTTCGTCGAGCCGTTCGCGCTGGTGTCCGCGGAGGACCGGGAGCGGCTGCCGGAGGGGCTGGACGACGCCTATCCGCTGTCGCGGATCCAGACCGGCATGCTCGTCGAGACCCTCGCCGACACCGACCGCAACCGCTACCACGCCGTCACCTCGTACTACGTCCAGGACGACGTGCCGTTCTCGGAGCCCGCGCTGCGCCGCGCCGCCGACGCGGTCGTCGCCCGCCAGGACGTCCTGCGCACCTCCGTGGACCTCGCCTCCTACTCCGTGCCGATGCAGCTGGTGCACACCCGGGTCGCGATCCCGCTGTCGGTGCACGACCTGCGCGGCATCGACCAGGGGAGCCGGCGCGAGGCGCTGACGGCGTACGTCGCCGCCGAGCGGGCCCGCTCCTTCGACCTGGCGGCGGCGCCGCTGGTGCGCATCTCGGTCCACACCGAGGAGGAGGGCTGGCGGCTCTCCTTCACCTCCTCGCACGCCGTGATCGAGGGGTGGAGCCTGCACTCCTTCATGACCGAGATCCTGGCCGGCTACCGGCGGATCCGGGACGGCCTGGAGCCCGAGCCGTACGACGTTCCCCCGGTGCGCTTCGCCGACTCCATCGCCGCCGAACTCAAGGCCCTCGACTCCGCGGAGGACCGCACCTTCTGGCGCTCCGTGGTCGAGGACCACGCCCCGCTGGCCGTGCCGTCCGCCTGGGCGGTGCCGGACGCGGCCGGGGAGGACTTCACCGTCCCGGTGCCGGTGCGGGACCTGGAGCCGCGCCTGCGCGCGCTGGCCGCGCGCTCGCACGCCTCGCCGAAGAGCGTGCTGCTCGCCGCGTACGTGAAGGTGATGAGCCAGCTCACCCACGAACCGGCCTTCCACACCGGCCTGGTGTGCCACGTGCGCCCCGAGGTGCTCGGCGCCGACCGGGTCTTCGGGACGTACGTCAACACCCTGCCCTTCCCGGTCGACCGCGGCGCCCGCACCTGGCGCGAGCTGGTGCGGCAGGTCTTCGAGCAGGAGGCCGGGATCTGGCCGCACCGGCACTTCCCGATGCCGGAGATCCAGCGCACCGCCGGCACCACCGGACGGCTGATCGACACCCTGTTCAGCTACCTGGACTTCCCCGAGATCGAGGACCGGGCCGTCGACGCGCGCACCGGCCTCGGCGAGGGGGCGACCGAGTTCGCCCTCGCGGTCACCGCGACCATCGGCATGGGGCTCAACCTCAAGACCAGCACGCGCACCATGGGCCGTGCCGACGCCGAGCGGATCGCCGGGATGTTCCGTGCGGTGCTGGAGGCGATGGCGGCCGACCCGGACGGTGACGCCCGGGAGGTGTACCTGCCCGCCGGCGAACGGGAGTTGTTGCTGGCGGCGAGTGGCGCGGGGTCCGTCGAGACGGATCCGCGGGCCGTGCACGAGGTGTTCGAGGCGCGGGTCGCGGCGGCTCCGGAGGCGGTGGCGGTGGTCGCCGGCGGCCAGGAGCTGACGTATGCGGAGGTGAACCGGCGGGCCAACCGGCTGGCGCACCACCTGCGGGCGCTCGGCGTGGGCCGGGAGTCGCTGGTCGGCGTCTGCCTGGAGCGCGGCGTCGACCTGGTGCCCACGCTGCTCGGCATCGTCAAGTCCGGCGCGGGGTACGTGCCGCTGGACCCGGCCAACCCCGCCGCCCGGCTGCGCCAGGTGGCCGAGGACGCCCGGGTCGCCACCGTCGTCACCGACGGCGCCCTGGCCTCCCTCGTCGAGGACGCCGTCCCGGGCGGGCTGGTGCTGCTCGACCGTGACCGGGAGGCCCTGGCCGCGCGGCCCGACACCGACCCGGGCCACCCCGTGAGCCCGGACCAGGCGCTGTACGTCATCTTCACCTCCGGCACCACCGGGCGGCCCAAGGGCGTCACGGTCACCCACGCCAACACGCTCCGGCTCTTCCCGGCGATGCGGCGGCGCTTCCCCTTCGGCGCGGACGACGTGTGGGCGCTCTTCCACTCGTACGCCTTCGACGTCTCCGTCTTCGAGCTCTGGGGCGCGCTGCTGCACGGCGGCCGGCTGGTGGTCGTGCCGCAGGACGTCGCGCGCTCCCCGGAGGACTTCCTCGACCTGCTCGTCGAGCACGGGGTGACGATGCTCGCCGAGACCCCGTCCGCCTTCCGCCCGCTGGTGGACCTCGCGGCGCAGGGCGACCCCCGGATCGACCGGCTGGCGCTGCGCATGGTGATGAACGGCGGCGAGCCGCTGGAACTGGCCGACCTGCGGCCCTGGACCGACCGGCTCGGCCTGGAACGGCCGGTGCTCGTCAACGCCCACGGCATCACCGAGACCACGGTCGTCGACACCTTCCACACCCTCGCGCCCGGCGACGGCGAGGCGGGCGCCCTGATCCCGATCGGCACCCCGCTGGACGACGTCCGCGTCCACCTGCTCGACCGCGACGGCCGGCTCGTGCCGGCCGGGGTGGCCGGCGAGATGCACATCGGCGGTCCCGCCGTGGCCCGCGGCTACCTGAACCGGCCCGCGCTGACCGCCGAGCGCTTCGTGCCCGACCCCTACGGCCCGCCCGGCTCCCGCCTGTACCGCACCGGCGACCTCGCCCGGCGCCGGCCCGACGGCCGGCTGGAGTTCCTCGGCCGCGCCGACGACCAGGTCAAGCTGCGCGGCTACCGGATCGAGCTCGGCGAGATCGAGGCCGTGCTGTCCGGCCACCCCGGGATCCGGGACGCCGTCGTCCTGGTCCGCGAGGACCGCCCCGGCGAGAAGCTGCTCGTGGCGTACGGCGTCCCCGCCGATCCGGCCGCCGGCCTGCCCGCGAGCGCCGACCTGGCCGCGCACTGCGGCACCGGCCTGCCGGAGTACATGGTGCCCTCCGCCTTCGTGGCGCTGGACGCCCTGCCGCTGACCGTCAACGGAAAGCTGGACCGGCGCGCCCTGCCCGCGCCCACCGAGGAGTCCGTGGCCCGCGGCGACTACGCCGCACCCCGGACCCCGACCGAGGAGCGGGTGGCCGCCGTCTGGGCCGAGGTGCTCGGCATCCGGCAGGTCGGCATCCACGACGGCTTCTTCGCCGTCGGCGGCGACTCCATCCGCGGCGTCGCCCTGGTCGGCGCGCTGCGCGCCGCGGGCTTCGACGTGTCGGTGCGCGACCTCTTCCAGCACCGCACCGTGGCGGGCCTGAGCGAGGCACTCGCCGCGCCCGGGCAGGTTCAGGACGAGGCGGCCGGCGGCGAGCCGGCGGCCGGGACCGGTGCCGGACAGCCGGAGTCCGTCCGGCCGTTCGCCCTGATCGGCGAGGAGGACCGGCGCGCCCTGCCCGCCGGACTCGACGACGCCTACCCCCTGCTGCGCAACCAGACCGGCATGCTCGTGGAGATGCTGGCCGGCGGCGGCGAGAACCGGTACCACAACGTCGCGGCCGTCCTGGTCCCCGACGACCGGCCCCTCGCGCCGGAGGCGCTGCGCGAGGCGGTCCGCACCGTGGCGGCGCGGCACGACGTGCTGCGCACCACGGTCGACCTCACCGGCTACTCGGTGCCGATGCAGCTGGTGCGCACCGCGGCGGAGATCCCGTTCGACTGGCGGGACATCAGCGGCCTGGACGAGGAGGGGCAGCGGCGCGAGGTGACCGCCCACGTCGCCGCGCAGCAGGCCGAGACCTTCGACCTCGCCTCCGGCGAGCCGCTGATCCGCGCCTTCGCGCACGCCGCCGGCGACGGCGCCTGGTTCCTCACCCTCACCCAGAGCCACGCGATCCTGGAGGGCTGGAGCCACCAGCTGCTCGTCAAGGAGCTGCTGGCCTGCTACCGGCGGATCCGGGACGGCCTGGAGCCCGAGCCGTACGAGGCCCCCGGCGTGCGCTTCGCCGACACCGTCGCCGCCGAACTCGCCGCCCTCGGCTCCCCGGAGGCCCGCGCCTACTGGAAGGGCGTCGTCGAGGGGCACGCCAAGCTGACGCTGCCCGCCGGCTGGGCGGACACCGCGGCGGCCCCCGAGGCCTACGGCGTCAAGGTGCCGCTGGACGCGCACCGGGAGGCGCTGCGCGCGCTCGCCGCGGCGGAGGGCGTCTCGGTCAAGAGCGTGCTGCTGGCCGCCCACCTGAAGGTGATGGGCCAGCTCACCGACGAACCCGCCTACCACACCGGCCTGGTGAGCCACGTCCGTCCGGAGGAGCAGGGCGCCGACCGGGTCTACGGCCTGTACGTGAACACCCTGCCCTTCCCCGCCGACCGCGGCGCCCGCACCTGGCGCGAGCTGGTGCGGCAGGTGTCCGACCGGGAGATCGAGGCCTGGGAGCACCGGCACTTCCCGATGCCGGAGATCCAGCGCGAGGCGGGCACCGGCGGACGCCTGATCGACGTGATGTTCAACTACGTCGACTTCGGGCAGGGCCGCGCGCCGGAGGCGGGCGGCCGGGAGAGCGCGCCGGCGACCGTCGTCAGCAGCGCGGTCACCGAGTTCGGCCTGTCGGTCAACGCCCACGGCGACGACCACGTCAACCTGCGCACCAGCACCGCGGTGATGGGCCGCGCCGACGCCGAGCGGGTCGCCGCGATGTTCCGCGAGGTCCTGGAGGCCATGGCGACGGACCCCGACGGCGACGCGCGGGCCGTGTACCTGCCGCGCGGCGAGCGGGAGCGGCTGCTCGGCGCGGGCCCGGCGGACTCCTTCGAGGCCGTGTCGCGCTGCCTGCACGAGGTGTTCGAGGAGCAGGCGGCCGCCGATCCCGAGGCCGTCGCCGTCGTCGCCGGCGGCGAGGAGCTGACCTACGCGGAGGTGAACCGGCGGGCCAACCGGCTGGCGCACCACCTGCGCGCGCTGGGCGCGGGCCCGGAGTCGCTGGTCGGCGTCTGCCTGGAGCGCGGCATCGACCTGGTGCCGACGCTGCTCGGCGTCCTCAAGTCGGGCGCGGGCTACCTGCCGCTCGACCTGGCCAACCCCGCCGACCGGCTCGGGTTCATGCTCTCCGACTCCGGGGCGCGCCTCGTCGTCACGACCGGGGCGCACGCGGAACCGCTCTCCGCGGTCCACCGGGGCGAGCTGGTGGTCCTCGACCGCGACCGCGAGCTGCTCGCGGCCCGCCCGGACACCGACCCGCGGCCCGCCGCCGTCCCGGACAACCTCGTCTACACGATGTACACCTCCGGCTCCACGGGCCTGCCCAAGGGCGTGTGCCTGACGCACGCCAACGTGATGCGGCTGATGGACACCACGGGGGAGCACTTCGCCCTCGACGGGTCCGACACCCTGGCGCTCTTCCACTCGTACGCCTTCGACGTCTCCGTCTTCGAGCTGTGGGGCGCGCTGCTGCACGGCGGCCGGCTGGTGGTCGTGCCGCAGGACGTCGCGCGCTCCCCGGAGGACTTCCTCGACCTGCTCGTCGAGAACGAGGTCACGGTGCTCTGCCAGACGTCCACCGCCTTCCGGCCGCTGGCCGCGGCGGCCGCGGCGGACGACGACCGGCTGCGGCGGCTCTCGCTGCGCGCGGTGCTGTTCGCCGGCGAGACGCTCGACATCGCCGCCCTGGAGCCGTGGGCCGCCCGCCTCGGCGTCGGCCGCACCGCCCTGGCCAACCTGTACGGCCCCACCGAGACGACCGTGTACGCGACCTACCACCGCGTGGCCAGGCGGGACTTCAGGCCCGGCGCGCCGTACTCGATCGGCCGCCCGCTCAGCGACACCCGGATCCACCTGGTGGACGGCCTCGGCAACCTGGTGCCCGCCGGCGTGCCGGGCGAGATGCAGATCGCCGGGCCCGCCCTGGCCCGCGGCTACCTGAACCGCCCCGCGCTGACGGCGGAGCGCTTCGTGCCCAACCCCTACGGCCCGCCCGGCTCCCGCCTGTACCGCTCCGGGGACACGGCGCGGCGCCTGGGCGACGGCAGCCTGGAGTACCTCGGCCGCATCGACGACCAGGTCAAGCTGCACGGCTTCCGCATCGAGCTCGGCGAGGTCCGGGCCCGCCTGGCCGAGCACCCGGCGGTCGGCGACGCGGTGGTCCTCCTGCGCGAGGACGCCCCGGGCGCGGCGCAGCTCGTCGGCTACGTCGTGCCGGCGGGCGGGGCGGCGCCCGACCCCGCCGACCTGCGCGGGTTCCTGGCCCTGGCGCTGCCCGAGTACATGGTGCCCTCGGCGTTCGTCCCGCTGGACGCCCTGCCGATGACGGTCAACGGCAAGCTGGACCGCAGGGCGCTTCCCGCGCCCGACCAGGACTCGCTGGCCCGCGCCGCCTACGCGGAGCCCCGCACCGGCATGGAGCGGCGGGTCGCCGAGGTCTGGGCCGAGGTCCTCGACGTGGAGCGGGTCGGTGCCCACGACAGCTTCTTCGGACTGGGCGGGGACTCGATCCGGGCCGTCGCGCTGATCGGCGCGCTGCGCGCCGCCGGCCTCGACGCCACCATGCCCGACGTGTTCGAGCACCGGACGCTCGCCGAGCTGAGCGCCCGGCTCCAGGACCGGGACGGCCTCACCGCCCGGGACGCGGCGGTGGCCCCGTTCGCGCTGCTCTCCGAGCACGACCGGGAACTGCTGCCCGAGGGCCTCGCCGACGCCTACCCGCTGACCCAGAACCAGACCGGCATGCTCGTGGAGATGCTCTCCGCGGACGGGCCGCGCAAGTACCACCTCGTCAACTCGGTCCGGTTCCGCGACGGCCACGCCTTCGACGCGGACGCGCTCCAGCGCGCGGTGGACCTGCTGGTCGAGCGGCACGAGGTGCTGCGGACCTCCGTCGACACGGAGACGTACTCCGTGCCCCTGCAGCTCGTCCACGCCGCGGCGGGCCTGCCGGTCCGGGTGGTCGACCTCCGGGACCAGGACCCGGCGGCGCAGGACCGCGCCGTCCGGGACTACGTGGCGGCCGAGAGCGAGTCGCCGCTGGAGCACGACCGGGCCCCGCTGATGCGGATCCTCGTCCACCTGTGCGCGGACGACAGCTGGCAGTTCACCATCACCGAGTCCCACGTGATCCTGGACGGCTGGAGCCTGGACCTGCTGCTCGGCCAGCTGCTCGACGCCTACCGCGGTTTCCGGGACGGCACGCCGCCCGCGCCGTACGAGCGCCCCGGGGTCCGGTTCGCCGACGTCGTCGCCGCGGAGCTCCGCGCGCTGGAGTCGCCGCAGACCAGGGACTTCTGGCGCGGCGTCGTCGGGAGGCACGAGAAGTTCGTGCTCCCCGCCGGCTGGGGCGACGGCCCGGACGCGCCCGCGGAGTCGTACACGCTGCGGGTGCCCTTCGACGACCTGCGCGAGGGCCTGCAGGGCCTCGCCTCCGAGGCGCGGGCCTCGGTCAAGAGCGTGCTGCTCGCCGCCTTCCTGAAGGTCATGGGCGGCCTGACCGAGGAGCGGGCCTTCTTCACCGGCCTCACCTCCCACGTCCGGCCCGAGGCGCGCGGCGCCGACGAGGTGTGCGGCATGCACCTCAACACGCTGCCGTTCCCCGCCGACGACACCGCCCGGACCTGGCGCGAACTGGTCCGGCAGGTCTTCGAGCGGGAGGCCCTGACCTGGGCGAACCGGCACTTCCCGATGCCGGAGATCCAGCGCGAGCGGGGCGGGGCCGGCCGGCTCATCGACGTCTACTTCAGCCACCAGGACTTCGGCGGGGCGGACGACGGCGTGGCCGACACCGCCGCCGGGACCGGCTTCTCCACCAACGAGTTCCCGTTCTCGGTGGCCTCCGGCACCGGGTGGCTCACCCTGCGCACCCGCACCCGGGCGGTGAGCCGCGCGAACGCCGCACGGCTGGCCGCGATGTTCCGGGCCGTCCTGGAGGCGATGGCCGCCGACCCGGACGGCGACGCCCGGACCGCTCTGCTCCCCGGCGGCGAGCGGGAGCTGCTGCTCGGCGCGTGGGCCCGCCACCCCGACGAGCCGGTGCGGCGCAGCGCGCTCGAGGAGTTCGAGGAGCGGGCGGCGCTGCGGCCCGACGCGCTCGCCGTCGAGGACGGCGACGTCCGGCTCAGCTACGCCGAACTCGACGCCAGGGCCAACCGCTTCGCCCGGTACCTGCGGGCCGCGGGCGTGGGCGCGGAGTCGGTCGTCGGCGTGCTGCTGGAACCCGGTGCCGATCTGATCGTGGCGTTCCTCGGCGTGTGGAAGGCGGGCGGCGCCTACCTGCCGCTCGACCCGGCCCACCCGGTGGACCGGCTCGGCCGGCTCCTGGAGGACGCGGGCGCCGCGGTCGTGGTCACGCTCGCGGAGCACCGGGACCGGTGCACGGACGCCTTCACCGGCCGGATCGTCCTGGTGGACCGCGAGGCCAGGCGGATCGCCGCGCGGTCCGCGCGGCCGCTGGGCGTCACCGCCGACCTGGACGGGCTCGCCTACATGATCTTCACCTCGGGGTCGACCGGGCGTCCCAAGGGCGTCCTGGTCCCGCACCGCGGGCTGGCGAACCACCTGCGCTGGGCGGTACGGGACCTCGCGTCCCGCGGCACGGGCGGCGCGCCGGTGTTCTCCTCGCTCGCCTTCGACCTGGCGGTGCCGAACCTGTGGGCGCCGCTGCTCTCCGGACAGACCGTGCGGGTGCTGCCCAGGGACCTGGACCGGCTGGGCGAGCGGCTCGCCGCGTCCGCGCCGTACAGCTTCGTCAAGCTCACCCCGGCCCACCTGGAGGTGCTCACCCACCAGCTGACCGCCGAGCAGGCGCGGGCGCTGGCCCCGCTGCTGGTGGTGGCCGGCGAGGCGTTCAACCGGCGCACCCTGGACGCCTGGCGCGCGCTCGCCCCGGAGACCCTGATCGTCAACGAGTACGGGCCCACCGAGGCATCCGTGGGCACCTGCGTCTTCCCCGTCACGCGGCCGCCGGTCACGGACGTGCTGCCGATCGGGCGGCCGCTGCCGAACATGGCGATGTACGTCCTCGACGCCCGTCTGGAGCCGGTGCCGGTCGGGGCGCCCGGCGAACTGTACGTCGGCGGCGCCGGCGTGGCCCGCGGTTACGCGGGCCGGCCCGACCTCACCGCCGACCGGTTCGTGCCGGACCCCCACGGCGAGCCGGGTGCCCGCCTGTACCGCACGGGCGACCTGGCCCGGGTCCTGCCGGACGGCGACGTCGCCTTCCTCGGGCGCGTCGACCGGCAGGTCAAGGTGCGCGGCCACCGCATCGAGCCCGGCGAGATCGAGGCGGCCCTGACCGCCCTCGGGACGGTCGCCGAGGCGCGGGTCACCGCCCGGGAGGACACCCCCGGCGACGTCCGCCTCGTCGCGTACCTGGTGCCGGCCCCCGGGGCCGAAGGGCCCCTGGACGCGGGGGCGCTGCGCACGGAGCTCGGCCGGACCCTGCCCGAGCACCTGGTGCCGTCGGCGTACGTGACCGTGGAGCGGCTGCCGCTCAACGCCAACGGCAAGGTGGACGAACGGGCGCTGCCCGCGCCCGGGGCGGCGCTCGCCGCGGCCGCGCACACGCCGCCGGCCACCGCGACGGAACGGGCGCTCGCCGGGATCTGGTCCGCCCTGCTCGGTGTCGAGCGGATCGGCACCGAGGACGGCTTCTTCGACCTCGGAGGCCACTCGATCCTGGTGATCCGGCAGGTCGCCGAGGCCCGCAAGGCCGGGCTCCCGCTCACGCTGTTCATGGTCTACCAGCACCTCACCCTGGGCAGGCTGGCCGCCGCGGTCGACGAGGAGCTCCGCGGGCAGGCGCCCGCGCAGGGCCCGGAGCGCGGCCCGCGGACGGCCGCCCCGGTCCCGGCGCTGCCCTCCCCGGCGCGCGCCATGGAGCGGACCGGTGTCCCGGGAGCGAGCGTGGCCCGGCTGGAGGGCGGTGAACTCGTCGCCGTCGAGGGCTTCGGGACGCTCACCCGCGGCGGCGCCGCGGTGACCCCGGACACGCTGTTCCAGGTGGGGTCGATGAGCAAGCACCTCACGGCCATCGGCGTGCTGGCCCTCGTCGACCAGGGGGTCCTCGACCTGGACGAGGACGTCGACCGCTACCTCAGGGGATGGCGGGTGCCCGCCTCCGCCGACGGCGCGCGCACGACCCTGCGCCACCTGCTCGCCATGCGCTCCGGCCTGGCCCCCGCGCCCGGCAAGGGCTACCCGGCCGGGTCGGTGCCCACCCTGGCGGACCTCCTGCACGGCCGCCCGCCGGCCGTCAACGCGCCGGTGGCGCGGCAGGCCGTGCCCGGCGCGGGCTTCGCCAAGGCGAACGTGCACTACTGGGTCGTCCAGCAGGCGGTCGCCGACGCCACCGGGGAGGCGTTCCCGGAGGTGATGCGCGAGGTGCTGTTCAAGCCGCTCGGCATGGACGGCAGCAGCTTCGACCAGTCCTTCCCGCTGGAGTCCGGCCGCCCCGTGGCGCTCGGCCACGACGGCGCGGGGAACCCGGTCGACGGCGGCTGGCTGGTCCGGCCCGACGCGGCGGCCGCCGGCCTGTGGAGCACCGCCTCCGACCTCGCCAAGGCGGTGCTGGAGGTACGGCGCTCCGCGCTCGGCCGGCCCCTCGCCCTGCTCTCGCGGGAGCGGGCCGAGGAGCTGCTGACCCCGTACCCCGACAGCTTCTACGGCCTGGGCGCCGTCTGCGACACCACCGGCCCGGATCCGCAGTTCGGCCACGGCGGCGAGCCCGTCGGCTACCACGCGCTGGCCACCTGCACGCTGCGCTCGGGCACCGGCTGGGTCGTGCTGACCAACGGTTCGGCGGGGGAGCGGGTCGTCCGGACCTTCGTCTCCGCCACCACGCCGGGCGAGGAGCCCGGTTCCGCGGCCCAGTGAGCGCCCACCGAGAGCACGAACCCGCGACGACCGAATCGAGGACACCCGCCTTGGAATCCCGCCATCCCCATCGAAGCCTGCTGTCGACCGACGACCTGACGGACCGCGAACTGCGCGCCGTCGTGGACCGCGGAGCGGCGTTCGCCGCCGGCTGCGCCGGTGAGCCCAGACCGCTCGCCGGGGACGTCGTCGGCGTCTACTTCCGCATGACGTCGACCCGCACCCGCACCGCGTTCTCCTCCGCCGCGCTGCGCCTGGGCGCGCAGATCATCGCCTACGGCCCCGACGACCTGCAGACCAACACCGGTGAGTCGCTCGACGACACCGGGAAGGTCCTCGGCCGGATGCTGGACGTGGTCGTCGCGCGGACCGGAAGCCCGCAGCGGGAGCTGGCCGCCTGGGCCGACCCCCGCCGGCTCTCCGTGGTGAACGCCATGACCGAGGAGGAGCACCCCACCCAGGCGCTCACCGACCTCACCACGCTCAAGGGCCGCTTCGGCGAGATCGACGGCCTGCGCGTGGTCTACGTCGGCGAGGGCAACAACACGGCGGCGGCGCTCGCCCTGGCGCTGCCGCGCTTCCCCGGCACCCTGCTCGAACTGCGCACCCCGCCCGGCTACGGACTCACCGAGGAGGTCAGGGCGCGCGCCGAGGAGCACGCCCGCCGCAGCGGCGCGTCGTTCGTCGAGCGGCACGACATGGACGCCCTGCCCGCCGACGCCGACGCCGTGTACACCACGCGCTGGCAGACCACCGGCACCAACAAGCCCGACCCCGAGTGGCGGGAGGTCTTCGCCCCGTTCCAGGTGACCCGGGACCTCTGGGAGGACAGCCCGAAGGCGGTGTTCATGCACGACCTGCCCGCCCACCGGGGCGAGGAGGTCACCGCCGAGGTCCTCGACGGGCCGACCAGCATCGCCTTCGCCCAGGCGGAGAACAAGATGCACAGTGCCATGGCGGTGCTCGAGTGGTGCCGCGGTGGTGGGGCCGCCGCATGAGCGCGGCCCAGGAGGCCCCGACCCTGGCCGAGACGCCGCCCGGTCCGCCGCTGCGCAGGAACCGCGACTTCCTCAAGCTGTGGACCGGGGCCGGCATCTCCATCCTCGGCACCCGGGTGGGTACCGTCGCGTACCCGCTGCTGATGGTCTGGCAGAACGGATCGACGGTCGACGCCGGCCTGGTGGGCTTCGCGGCGCTGCTGCCGCTGCTGCTCGTGCAGCTGCCCGCCGGTGTCGTGGTCGACCGCTGGGACCGGCGCCGCACCATGATCGCCTGTGACGTGGCGGGACTGCTGGCCATGGGCAGCGTCGGCCTGGTCCTGCTGTCCGGCCGCGTCCTGCTGCCCCACCTCATGGCGGCCGCGTTCGTCGAGGCCGCCGCGGGGATCTTCTACCGGCTCGCCGAGCGGGCCGCCGTCCGCAACGTCGTCGAGCCCCGGCACCTGTCCGCGGCGCTCTCCCAGAACGAGGCCAGAGGCCGGGCCGCCGGCCTCCTCGGCCAGCCCCTGGGCAGCTCGCTGTTCACCGTGTCCCGGGGTCTGCCCTTCGTGTTCACGGCGGCGGGGCACCTCTTCGCGCTGCTGACGCTGCTGGCGATCAAGAAGGACCTGCAGAGCGAGCGCACCGCGGTCCGCAAGGACCTGCGCGCCGAACTCGCCGAGGGCTTCGCCTGGTTGTGGCGGCAGCGCTTCCTGCGGACCGCGGTGAGCCTGGTCGCGGGGACCAACATCCTCTTCCAGGTCCTCTCGCTCACCCTGGTCGTCATCGTCAAGGAGTCCGGGAGCTCGCCCGCCGTCATCGGCGTCATCGGCACGGTGTCCGGCGTGGGCGGGGTGTGCGGGGCGCTGGCCGGCTCGTGGTTCGGCAGGCGCTTCTCCGTCTCCGCGATCCTGCGGGGGGTCTTCGCCGCCTGGACCGTCCTGATGCCGATGGTCGCCCTGAGCGACAACCCCTTCGCCCTGGGCGGGGTGTTCGCCGGACTGACCTTCGCCGGCGCGCTGATGAACGTGGCGGCGGGCGTCTACCAGGTCCAGGTCACCCCCGACCGGCTGCAGGGGCGGGTCAGCAGCGTCGCGATGCTGCTGACGTCCGGCACGAACTCCCTCGGGCCGCTGATCGCCGGCTTCCTGCTGGGAGCGGTCGGCACCACCTCCACCGTCCTCGGCGTGGGTGTCGCGATGCTCGTGACGACCGTCGCCGCGCTGCTGAGCCCTGCGGTGCGCGACGCCGCCGGCACCCCGGCGGCCGGGCCCGTGGACGGTCCGCCGGAGCGGGCCGCGCATAGCCCGGATACCGAAGAAATATAGAGGCCGCCCGGAAGGTGAGACCCATGGAGACCTCTCAGGCCCCGGCACACGCCGCCGACACCAGGACGGGTACCGGCCGATGACCTATCAGCGAGGAAGCTGGTTCCGGGTGTACGTCCCGCGGCCCGCCGCACGCGCACGGCTCTTCTGTTTCCCCTACGGCGGGGGCGCCGCCAGCTCCTTCCGCGGCTGGGCCGAGAGCCTGCCGGAGTCGGTCGAGCTGGTGGCCGTGCAGTACCCGGGACGGCAGGACCGCCTCGCCGACCCGGTCCCGGCGGGGATCCCGGAGCTCGCCGAGGAGATCGCCGCGGCCGTCGGCAGCCGGTTCGAGGTGCCCACCGCGTTCTTCGGGCACAGCATGGGCGCCGTGGTCGCCTTCGAGGTCGCCCGCCGCCTGCAGCCCCGCTACCCCTCGCCGCTCGCCCGGCTCTACGTCTCCGCCTGCCGCGCCCCCGGGACCCACCGGCGGGCCCGCCGGCCGCTGGAGGAGGACGAGATGCGCCGCTACATCCAGTCGCTCGGCGGCTCGGGGGCGAACTCCCTGGACGACGACGACATCTGGGAGGTGGCCCACCCGGTGATCCGCACCGACCTCGGCTGGACCGGGGCCTACGAGTTCACGCCCGGCGCCCCGCTGTCCTGCCCGGTCGAGGCGGTCGCCGGCGCCGAGGACCGGGCCGCCACCCCCGCGGACATGGCGCTGTGGAAGGACTACACCATCGGCGGCGCCCGGACCCACGTCCTGCCCGGCGGGCACTTCTACTTCGAGGAGTGCCTGCCCCGGCTGACCTCCCTCCTGGCCGAGACCCTCGTGCCCGAACCCGTGTCCCCGCAGCCGACAGGAAAGCGGTCGTAGCATGCCCGATCCGCAGACTCCGAGCCTGCTCAACCTGTTCTCCCCCGAGTGGTCCGCGGACCCCTACGGTGTCTACGCCTACTACCGGGAGCTGCGGGAGGCGTCCCCGGTCTACTACGACGAGTGGATGCGGACCTGGGTGGTCCTCGGCTACGACGAGATCAGCCGGCTGTCCAAGGACGAGCGCCTCTCCGGCGCCCGGATCGGCAGCTTCCACGAGCAACTGCCCTCCGAGGTGCGCGCGGAGATCGAACCGCTCGCCAACGCGCTGTCGGACATGATGCTCTTCAACGAGCCGCCCCGGCACACCCGGCTGCGCCGCCTCGTCAAGCCCGGCCTGACGCCCCGGCTGGTGCGCGAGATGCGCCCCGCGATCGAGAAGCTCGCCGACGAGCTGCTGGACCGGGCCGAGGAGCGCGGCGGGATGGACGTCGTCCACGACTTCTCCGAGCCGCTGACCCGCGGGGTGATCGCCCGCCTGGCCGGCGTCCCCGAGAAGGCCGGGCACCTCCTGGAGAACTGGCCGGGCCTGCTCCACGAGTTCTTCACCCAGTCCCGCGCCGAGATCGGCCGCATCACCGAGCTCAGGACCGCGTTCGAGGAGGACGCCGAGGGCCGCCGCAACGGCACGGCGCAGGACCTGTTCACGCAGATGATCGCCGAGCAGCTGCAGTACGGCGACTACAGCGACGACGAGATCTTCGCCAACTTCCTGCTCCTCATCGACGCGGGCCAGGCCACCACGACCCACCTCATCGGCAACGCGGTGCTGGCCCTCGCCCACCACCCCGACCAGGCGGAGCTGCTGCGGCAGCGGCCCGACCTCGGGGTGCAGGCCGCCCACGAACTCCTGCGTTACGACAGCTCCGTGCAGTTCACCACGCGGGCGGCCCTGACCGCCCTGGAGGCCGGCGGCCACCGGATCCCCGAGGGGGACTCGGTGACCCTGGTCCTGGGCTCCGGCAACCGGGACCCGCTCCACTACGCGGAGCCCGACCGGCTCGACATCACGCGCCGGGCCGCGGACCACCTGTCCTTCGGACACGGGATCCACTACTGCCTCGGCGCCTCGCTCGCCGTCGCGGAGATCGACGTCGCGCTGCGCAGGCTCCTGGAACGCACCGGCCTGCGCCAGGTCGACACCCGGCCGCAGTGGATGGACAGCATCAACTTCCGGATGCTCAAACGGCTTCCGGTGACGTTCGAGCGCGTGCACTGACCGTCCGCCCCGGAGCGGGCGGGCAAGTCCTGGCAGAGGGGAAGGAACAACAATGCAGGGCGCCGCACAGCCGTCAGACCTGCCGCCGACGCACCGACGCGTCGCCCGGCAGGCCGCATCGACCCCCGAGGCGGTGGCCGTCCTCGCGGGCGGCCACCGGCTGACCTACCGCGAGCTGGAGGAGCGGGCCAACCAGCTGGCGCACCTGCTGCTCGAATCGGGGGCGGGCCCGGACGTCCCCGTCGGCGTCTGCCTGCGCCGGGGCGCCGGCCTGGTCATCGCCCTCCTGGCCGTCTGGAAGGCCGGTGCGGCCTACGTCCCCCTCGACCCGGACCACCCCGCGCCGCGCACCGCGGGCATCCTCGCCGACACCGGCGCCACGGTCGTCGTGACCGAGGAGGAACTGCGGCGCGCCGCGGCTGCGGACGGCGTCCGCCAGGTGCTGCTCGACCCGGAGCTGAGCGTCCTGGAGGGGCGCCCGCACAGCGCTCCGGACGTCGAGGTCACGGCCGCCCACGCCGCCTACGTCCTCTTCACCTCCGGCTCCACCGGCCGCCCCAAGGGCGTGGTCATCGGCCACGGCGGCATCGGCAACCGGATCGCCTGGGTGGTCGACGCCTACCGGCTGGGCGCCGGGGACCGGGTGCTGCACAAGACGCCCCTCACCTTCGACGCCGCCTGCTGGGAGATCTTCGCGCCGCTGGTCAGCGGCGGCACCGTGGTGCTCGCCGAGGTCGGCGCGGAGCGCGACCCGGCGGCGCTGCTGCGCGCCCTGGCCGAGCACCGGATCACCGTCCTCCAGGTCGTCCCCTCCGTGCTGCGCGCCCTCGTGGAGGAGCCGGGCTGGGAGGGCTGCACCGCCCTGCGGGTGCTGTTCTGCGCCGGCGAGGCGCTGCACGCCGAGCTGGTGCAGCGGTTCCTCGCCCGCGCCCGCACGGCCGGGCGGGAGGTGACGGTCTGCAACACCTACGGCCCCACCGAGTGCTCCATCGACGTGACCGGCTACGACGTCGACCCGCTGCAGCGCACCGGGCCGGTGCCGATCGGCACCCCCATCGCCAACATGCGGGTGTCGATCCTGGGCGACGACGGCCGGCCCGTCGCCCCCGGCGGCCGGGGCGAGCTGTGCGCGGGCGGCATCGGCGTCGCCCACGGCTACCTCGGCCGGCCGGCCCTGACCGCCGAGCGCTTCGTGCCCGACCCCGACGGCCCGCCCGGGGCCCGGCTGTACCGCACGGGTGACATCGCCCGGCGGCGGGCCGACGGGCAGCTGGAGTACCTGGGCCGCATCGACCACCAGGTCAAGGTCAACGGCGTGCGGATCGAGCCCGGCGAGGTGGAGGCCGCCCTGGCGGCCCACCCCGGGGTGCGCGAGGCCGCCGTCACCGCGTTCACCGCGTCCACCGGCGACACCCGCCTGGCCGCGTACGTCCGCACCGACCCCGAGGGGCGAGCCGGCCGGTCCGCGGCGGACCGCCACCGGGAGCTGCGCGACTTCCTGCGCGGGCGCCTGCCCACCAGCCATCTCCCCGCGGTCTTCGTCGAGCTGGACGCGTTCCCGAGGACGTCGAGCGGCAAGCTGGACCGCCTCGCGCTGCCGGCCCCGGACCTCGCCGCCGACCGGAACGACGCCCCGGCCAGCGCCACCGAGCGCCTCGTGGCCGGCGTGTGGCGCGAGGTCCTGGGCACCGACGGGATCGGGGCGCAGGACGACTTCTACCAGCTCGGCGGCTCCTCGCTGCAGCTCGTCCGGCTCGCCAACCGGCTGCGCGCCGAGTCGGGCCGGGACGTCGGGCTGCCCCGGCTGCTGGAGGCGACCACCGTCGCCGCCCAGGCGCTGCTGCTCGACGCGGGCCCCGCGGCGCCGTCGCCGGTGCGGACCGTGCCGCGGACCGGCGCGCTGGCGCTGTCGGCGGGGCAGCGCAGGCTGTGGGTCCTCGACCGGATCGAACCGCGCAGCCGGGAGTGGGTGACCGGACTGCTGGTCCGGGTGCCCGCGGGCACCGGTCCGGACACCGTGCGGCGGGCCCTGGACGTGCTCGCCGAGCGGCACGAGGGCCTGCGCACCCGGTTCGTCCCGGTGGCCGGCGAGCCGATGCAGGTGATCGACCCGCCCGCTCCGGTGGAGCTGCGCACCGTGCGCGCCCCGCGCGCGGAGGCCGGGGCCGTCATCGAAGGGGAGGCGGAGCGCGGGTTCGACCTGGAGAGCGGCCCGGTGGTCCGCGCGGTCCTCGTCCTCGACCCGGACGCCGCCGACACCGCCGAGGGCACGCTCGCCCTCCTGATGCACCACATCGTCGGCGACGGCTGGTCGGCGACGATCCTGCGGGAGGAGTTCCACGAGGTCCTGGCCGCGCTCACGGCCGGCCGCCCGGCCCGCCTCGCCCCGCTCGCCGTCCAGTACGCCGACTACGCGGCCTGGCAGCACGAGCAGCTCACCGACGCCTTCGTGGCCGGCGAACTCGCCCACTGGAAGGCCGTCCTGGACGGCGCCGAGCCGTTCGCCCCGCACCCCGAGCGGCCCCGGCCGCCGGCCCGGGACGCGCGCGGCGCCGTCGTGCCGTTCACCGTGCCCGCCCCGGTGGCCCGCGCGCTCACCGGGATCGGCCGGGACCACGAGGCCTCGCCGTTCATGACCCTGCTCACCGGGTTCGCGACGCTGCTCGCCCGGCACACCGGCGAGTGGGACGGCACGCTCGGCACCCCGGTCGCCGGGCGGGAGCGCTCCGAGTTCGAGCACGTCGTGGGCTTCTTCCTGAACAGCCTGGTCCTGCGCCCCGGGCTGGCCGGGCACCTCACCTTCGAGCAGGCCCTCGACCGGGTCCGGGACGTCTGCAAGGACGCCTTCGCCCACCAGGACCTGCCCTTCGACCGGCTGGTGGCCGAACTCGCCCCCGACCGGGACCTGTCGCGCACCCCGCTGTACCAGGTCGCCTTCGACTACCACGACGAGACGCTCACCGGCTCGCCCGCCGACGCCGCCGACCTGGACCTGGTCACCGAGGTGTCGACCATCGCCAAGACGGACCTGACGCTGTACATGCGCGCCCAGCCCGACGGCACCGTCGTCGGCGCCCTGGAGTACGCGACCGCGCTGTTCACCCGGGAGGGCGCCGAGCGCCTGGCCGGCCACTTCCAGGAACTGCTGCGCTCGGCCGCGCAGGACCCGGCCCGGCGCCTGGACGCCCTGGACCTCCTGACCGACGGCGAGCGGCGGGCCCTGGACGGCTGGAGCCGCACGCCGGGCGCGCCCGTCACGGCCGGCGTGCCCGAGCTGTTCGAGGAGCGCGCCGCCGCCGTGCCCGGTGCCACCGCCCTGGCCGACGCCGGCGGCACGCTGTCCTTCGCGGAGCTGGACGCGCGGGCCAACCGGCTCGCCCACCACCTGCGCGGCCTCGGCGTCGGCCCCGAGACCGTGGTCGGCGTCCTGCTCGGCCGCACGGTGGACCTGCCCGCCACCCTGCTCGCGGTGTGGAAGGCGGGCGGCGCCTACCTGCCGCTCGACCCCGCCTTCCCGGCGGAGCGGGTCAGGACGGTCCTCGACGACGCCGGCGCGCCGGTCCTGGTGACGGACGCCGCCCACGGCGCGCGGACCGGGGCGGTCCCGGGCGTGCACCACGTCCTGGTCGACGCCCACGCCGCCGCCCTCGCCGGCGAGCCCGCGTCCCGGCCCGACCGGACCACGGACACCGACCGGCTGGCGTACGTGATCTACACCTCCGGCTCCACCGGGCGCCCCAAGGGCGTCCAGGTCACCCACCGCGGCCTGGCCAACCACGTGCGCTGGGCGGTCGACGAACTCGCCGCGCGCGGCACCGGCGGCGCGGCCCTGTTCTCCTCCGCGGCCTTCGACCTGGTGGTGCCCAACCTGTGGGCGCCGCTGCTGGCCGGCCGGCCGCTGCACCTGCTGCCGCAGGACCTGGACCTGGCGCGGCTCGGCGAACAGCTGCTGGCCGCCGGGCCGCTGAGCTTCCTGAAGCTGACCCCGGGCCACCTGGAGATCCTGGCGCAGCAGGTCACGCCGGAGCGCCTGACCGACCTGGCCGAGGTGATCGTGGTGGCGGGCGAGGCCCTGCCGGTCCGGGCCGCCGACCGCTGGGCGCGCGCCCTGGGCGAGGGCCGGCTGATCAACGAGTACGGGCCCACCGAGGCGTCCGTCGGCACCTGCGTGCACCCGGTGACGGCCCCGGTGGCCGGCGAGTCCGTGCCCATCGGGCGCCCGCTGCCCGGAATGGCGATGCACGTGCTCGACGCCCGGATGCGCCCGCTGCCGGTGGGCGCGGTCGGCGAGCTGTACGTCGGCGGCACCGGTGTCGCCCGCGGCTACGCGGGGCGGCCGGTGCTCACCGCCGAGCGGTTCCTGCCCGACCCCCACGGCCCGGCCGGCGCGCGCCTCTACCGCACCGGGGACCTGGTGCGGCTGCTGGCCGACGGCTCGGTCGACTTCGTCGGCCGGCGGGACGGACAGGTCAAGCTCCGCGGCTACCGGGTGGAACTCGGCGAGATCACCGCCGTGCTCGGCGAACACCCCGCCGTGCGGGAGGCCGTGGTCGTCGCCCGGGAGGGAGGCACCGGCGAGACGGTGCTGGCCGCCTACTGGGTGCCGGAGCGGCCCGGGCCGGAAACGGCCGACGCCGGCCCGGAGCTCGCCGCGCACTGCGCGGCACGGCTGCCCGAGTACATGGTCCCGGGGTCGTTCACGCCGCTGGACGCCGTCCCGCTGACGGCCAACGGGAAGCTGGACCGCGCGGCCCTGCCCGCACCGGGCCCGGCGGACGGGGAGCGGCTGGAGCCGCCCCGCGGCGTCGTCGAGGAGCGGATCGCGGAGATCTTCACCGAGCTTCTGGGCGTCCCGGCCGGGGCGCACAGCAACTTCTTCCACACCGGGGGCAACTCGATCCTCGCGATCAGGCTGATCGCCGGCATCCAGACGGCGTTCGACATCGACTTCCCCACCCGGGCGGTGTTCGAGTCCGGCACGGTCGCCGGGCTCGCCGCCGTGGTGGAGGAGACGGTCCGCAGCGAGATCGACCGGCTGTCGGAGGACGACCTCACGGCCGAGGCGCTGGGTCCGGGTGACCAGCACACCTCGGAACGGTAACGCGGGAGTGTCCCGCACAACGCAGAAAGCGGAGGCGATGGCCACATCGAAGACCGTGCACACCGACCGGAGCGAGGACGCCTACGCGTCCGTGCTCGTCACCTTCGTCCTGGAGGAGTTCCTCCAGGGCGACGAGGGGGAGGGGTTCGACGACACCACCCCGCTCATGGAGACCGGGATCCTCGACTCGCTGCGGGTCGCGCTCCTGCTCACGTTCATCCGGGACGGGCTTGGCCTGTACGTATCGCCGGCCAAGATCGACCTCCGGCACTTCCGGGATGTCAGGACCATTGCGGGCATGCTCGCCGAGTTGGCCGCGGACACCGCGGGTGAGGAGACCGTCGCATGAAGGCCGATTTCGATGTCGCCGTGATCGGCGGGGGGCCCGCGGGCTCCACCGTCGCCTCCTATCTGGCCCGCGCGGGGATGTCCGTCGCGGTCTTCGAGAGCGAGACCTTCCCGCGTCCGCACGTGGGGGAGTCCCTCGTCCCCGCGACCACGCCGGTGCTCCACGAGATCGGCGCCCTGGAGAAGATCGACGAGGCCGGCTTCCCGAAGAAGTTCGGAGCCTCCTGGACCTCGGGCGAGTCCCGCGACATCCCGCGCCTGGGGTACAGCGGCCTCAGCCACGGCTGGACCGCCGACATCCAGTTCGTCGAGCGCAACCAGCCCGGGGTGGACCGCGACTACACCTTCCACGTGGACCGCGGGCGGTTCGACGCGATCCTGCTGCGCCACGCCGACGAGCAGGGCGCCACCGTCTTCAACGGCGTGCGCGTCTCCAAGGTCGACTTCGACGACCCCGAGCTGGTCCGGCTGACCTGCCGGCTGGCCTCGAAGGAGACCGAGTTCACGGCGCGGATGGTCGTCGACGCGTCGGGCCGCCAGACGCTGCTCGGCCGCCAGCTCAAGGTGAAGGTGGCCGACCCGGTCTTCGACCAGTACGCCATCCACACCTGGTTCGAGGGGCTCGACCGCAACGCCCTGGCGGGCGAGGCCACCCAGGTCGACCACATCTTCGTGCACTTCCTGCCGATCAAGGACACCTGGATCTGGCAGATCCCGATCACCGACACGATCACCAGCATCGGCGTGGTCACCCAGAAGAAGCGGTTCGCCGACGCCAACGCCGACCGCGAGAAGTTCTTCTGGGACTTCGTCTCCAGCCGGCCCGACCTGCACGACGCGCTCAAGAAGGCCCGCCGCGTGCGGCCCTTCAAGCCCGAGGGCGACTACAGCTACGCGATGAAGCAGATCACCGGCGACCGCTTCATCCTGATCGGGGACGCGGCCCGGTTCGTCGACCCGATCTTCTCCAGCGGCGTCAGCGTCGCGCTCAACAGCGCCCGGATCGCCGCGCAGGACATCATCGCGGCCCACGAAGCCGGCGACTTCGCCAGGAAGCGCTTCGAGACCTACGAGAACAAGCTGCGCCGCGCGGTGAAGTACTGGTACGAGTTCATCTCCATCTACTACCGCCTGAACGTCCTGTTCACCGCCTTCGTCCAGGACCCGCGCTACCGCGTCGACGTGCTGAAGATGCTCCAGGGCGACGTGTACGACGGGGAGGAGCCCAAGGCGCTCAAGGCGATGCGCGAGGTGGTGGCCGAGGTCGAGAACAACCCCGACCACCTGTGGTACCCGTACCTGGGCACGCTGCGCGCGCCCACCTCGGCACCCAGTTTCTGATCCGCCCGCACGGACGAGTCCGCCCCGGTGCTCCAGGCCATCGCCGCCGACGTCCGGGACGTGGCGGGCCTGCCCGACCCGGTCGGCGAGGTCGTGCGCGGCTACACCCTGCCCAACGGCCTGGACGTGC
>NZ_JBEOWI010000087.1:0-21701 GCF_040296005.1 Kitasatospora sp. NPDC002551
TGACGTCACTGGAGTCCCTGCTGATACTCATTAGGCATGTGAGCATCAGCGTAGTTGGCTCACATGCCAGACGGTTGGGTAGAGCCAGAGATTACGTTGGCGAAGGCCTGGCGCTGGGCGGTGGTCCAGGCCCAGGCGCCGGAGCGCCAGGCCTCGGCGAGAGGCACCAGGTGGTCGATGTCGAAGCCCGACGCGGTGGTGGTGGTCGCGTTGTCGTAGACCGAGAACCAGCTGCCGCTGACGGCGGCGCAGTTGGCGTCGGTGACGACGTTGCCGCCGTCCCGCTTGAGGACCGTCTCACGGGTGTTGCAGGTGCCGGAGACGGTGATCCAGTGCGGGAAGAGCGCGCGGTCGTAGGTCGTGGTGTGGGACTCCGCGGTCACCGCGATCGAGGCGAGGTAGCCGCGGGCGGTGGCGGCCGAGACCGGGGTCGGCAGGGCGGCCCGCGCGGTGCCGGCGCCGGTCAGCAGGGCGGTGAGGGCGAGCAGCAGCGCGCCGAGCGCGGCGGCCAGGGTGCGGCGGGGCGCGGGTATGGCGGACTTCGCGGACATGGGGGACTCCTGGGTCGAGGAGGGCAGGGGAAAGCCCCCGGGCGGGAACCGGCCCGGGCATGCCAACCAGCATGGGACCCAAGGGGTTTACGCGGGTAGAGCCGCGAGGTGAACTTTGACCCCGCGTCAGCCGCCGGGGCGCCGGGAAACGCCGGTCGCCCCGCCCGGCGGGTGGCCGGGCGGGGCGATCGGGGGTGCCGCGAAGGCGTGAACTGTTCGCTCAGGCGGCCGACTTGGCCTCGCCGGCCTTCGGCGCGACCGGCTTGGCCGGGCCGCCGCCGAGGATCCCGAAGAAGAACGCCAGGGTGGGCACCAGGTAGGCGAGCCAGACCACCAGCTGGAGGACCGTCGGGTCCGGCTGGAAGTTGAACACGCCCTTGAGCAGGGTGCCGTACCAGCTGTCCTTGGGGATGGTCGAGGAGATGTCGAAGGCGAGGTTGTGCAGACCGCCGAGCCAGCCGGCCTCCTGGAGGTCGTGCACGCCGTAGGCGAGCACGCCGGCGGCGACCACGACCAGCATGGCACCGGTCCAGGTGAAGAACTTCGCCAGGTTGATCTTCAGCGCGCCCCGGTAGAACAGCCAGCCCAGCACCACCGAGGTCAGCAGGCCGAGCGCCGCGCCGATGATCGGGTTGTAGCCGTCCGAGGTGGCCTGCACGGCGGTCCAGATGAACAGCGCGGTCTCCAGGCCCTCGCGGCCCACCGCCAGGAAGGCGGTGAGCACCAGGGCGCCCGTGCCCATGGCGAGGGCGGCGTCCAGCTTGCCGTGCAGCTCGGACTTCAGGTGGCGGGCCGTGCGGCGCATCCAGAACACCATCCAGGTGACCAGACCGACGGCGATGACCGACAGCGTGCCGCCGAGCGCCTCCTGGGCCTCGAAGCTGAGCTGGGTGGAGCCGAACTGCAGCACGGCGCCGAAGGCCAGGCTGAGGCCGACGGCCACGCCGACGCCGGCCCAGACGGGGGGAAGGCGGTCCTTGCGCCCGGTCTTGACCAGGTAGGCGACGAGGATGCAGACGACCAGGCTGGCTTCGAGTCCTTCGCGCAGGCCGATCAGGTAGTTGGCGAACACGCTGGCTCCCTGGGGGGTGAAGAGGTGGAACGGGCGAGACGGGTGGGGGGTCGGCCTCAGCCGAAGAGGGCCTGGCCCCACCACTCGCCGGGCTTGCGGACGCCCGCGGGGCAGGCGAAGTGGGCCGAGCCGACGTGCTGGATGTACTCGTTCAGCGCGTCGGAGGCCGCGAGCCGCTGCTGGAGCGGGACGAACGCCTTGCGGCTGTCCCGCTGGTAGGCCAGGAAGAACAGGCCCGCGTCGAGGCGGCCGAGACCGTCGGTGCCGTCGGTGAAGGAGAAGCCGCGGCGCAGGATCATCCGGCCGTCGTTGGAGTCCGGGTGGGACAGGCGCACGTGCGCGTCCACCGGCATCGCCTTGAGGTCCGGCGCGTCGTGCTCCTTGGTCCGCCCGTACGGCGCGCCCTCGCCCTTGGTACGGCCGAAGACGTCCTCCTGCTCCTTGAGCGGGGCGCGGTCCCAGGTCTCGATGTGCATCCGGATCCGGCGGGCGACCAGGTAGGAGCCGCCGGTCATCCACTCCGGGCCCTCGCCGGGGGCGACCCAGACGTGCTCGGCCAGCCTGGCGGTGTCGGTGCCGGCGATGTTGTGGGTGCCGTCCTTGAAGCCCATCATGTTGCGCGGGGTCTGGGCCTCCGGGGTGGTGGAGGAGGTCTTGCCGAAGCCCAGCTGCGACCAGCGGATGTTGACGGTGCCCATGCCGATCCGGGCCAGGTTGCGGATCGCGTGCACGGCGACCTGCGGGTCGTCGGCACAGGCCTGGACGCACAGGTCGCCGCCGCTGCGCTGCGGGTCGAGGTTGTCGCCCTTGAACTTCGGCAGGTCGATCAGGGCCTCGGGGCGCTTGCCGGCCAGGCCGAAGCGGTCCACGCCGTCCTTCTCGAACAGGCTCGGGCCGAAGCCGATGGTGAGGGTCAGCCGGGAGGCCGGCAGGCCCAGGGCCTCGCCGGTGTCGTCCGGCGGCGCCTCCGGCAGGCCGCTGGCCGCGCCGCTGCCGACCTCGCGGCCGCCGGTCATCGCGGCGGCGGCCTTGGTCCACTCCTTGAGCATCCGCACCAGCGAGTCCCGGGTGGCGGTCGCGGAGACGTCGAAGGCGGCGAAGTGCAGCCGGTCCTGGACGGGGGTCGCGATGCCGGACTGGTGGTCGCCGTAGAAGGGGATGTCGGCGGTGGCCGCGGCCGGGGCCGCCGGGGTGTCGTCGTCCTGGCGGGTGGCGGCGGCGACCGAGCCGACGCCGGCCGCGCCGAGGGCGACACCGGCGCCGGCCCAGCCGATCACGGCGCGGCGGCTGACCGCGGCGCGGCCCGCGGGGGCGGTGTCGGCGTCCGCGGCGGTGCCGTGGCCGGCGTCCGTCCCGTTCTGCTGCTGGTTCTCGGCGTCCATGGGCGGGTGGACCCTTCTCTGTGCTGGACTCGCGGATGCCGTGGCGGCCACGGGGGCCGCCACGGCGGAGTACGGGGTGGTGCGCGGTACGGTGCCCGGTGCGCGCCGCGGGCGGGCGCGCACCGGGCGGCGGGCGTTACTTGACGACCACCGCGGCGGCCAGCTTCGACAGCGGCTCGGCCAGCGAGTTGACCGCGTCGGAGAAGGTCTTGCGCTCGGTCTCGGTGACCTTGTCGTAGGAGGTGTAGGTGCCGTCGGCCTGCTTGTACTTGGCGAGCAGGGTCTCGATGGCGGCGAACTCGGAGTCCAGCGTCTTGGCCAGCTCGGGGTCCTTCTCGCCGGCGACCGGCTTCAGCAGCTCGTAGGCCTTCTTGGCGCCCTCGACGTTGGCGACGAAGTCGGCCAGGTCGGTGTGGCTGTAGCGCTCCTCCTCGCCGGTGACCTTGCCGGTGGCGACCTCGTCCAGCAGTTCCTTGGCGCCGTTGGCCATGCTGGTCGGGGTGATCTCCGCCTCGGGGATCTTCTTCTGCCAGTCCTTCAGGTCGGCGACCAGCTGGTCGGCGAGCTTCTTCTCGGCGTCACCGATGGCGGCGTCGGCCCAGAGCGACTTCTCCAGCTTGTGCCAGCCGGTCCACTCCTGGCCCTGCTCCAGGCCGTCCTCGCGGGTGTCGGTCTTCGGGTCGATGTCGCCGAAGCTCTCGGCGACCGGCTCGGTGCGCTCCCAGCCGGTGCGCGAGGGGGCGTAGAGGGCCTTGGCCTTGTCCAGGTCGCCGGACTTGACCGCGGCGGCGAAGGCCTCGACGGCCGGGATGGTGGCGTCGGCCTGCTCCTGGGCGTACGCGCGGTAGGCGGTGACGGCCGCGGTCAGCCGCGGGTCGGCCGGGGCCGCCGCCGAGCCACCGTCACCGGTGACGGTGATCTTCTGGCGGATGCCGTCGCCGACCATGCCCGGCTTGCAGGCGATCTCGTAGGAGCCGGCCTTGATCTCGGCGTTGATGGTCGCCTTGGTACCCGGGCCGATGTTCTCGCGCTCGGTGACGATCTTGTCGCCGTCGTAGACGTAGACCTCGGTGACCTTCGAGCCCTTGTTGGAGATGTCGAGCACGACGTGACCGGCCGGGAAGCTGGTCTTCGAGACCTCGCAGGCGGTGTCGGTGGCGTTCACCTTGACGGCGTCGGCAGCGGCCTTGTCGTCCTTCTTCGAGCAGCCGGCCAGTGCGGCGGTCGCCACGGCGAGGGTGAGCAGCGTGGCTGCGGTGGAACGACGGGCGGACATGCGGACTCCAGCGGTCGGGGCAGGGCGTTTCAGGGCAGGGCTGAACTCGGGCGGGAGCAATGGCGCCGTCGGCGCCCCGCCCACTTAGCTAAGGCATACCTTAGGGATATCGGATTTTGCCGTCTACACCGGGGTCGGTCACGAAACGGTGCAGGTGAGAGCGGGCCGAGGGCCGCCCGGCGGTCCGTTCACCGACGATTTCCGGCCATCGGGGGCGCGCCAGGGCGTGGCGAAGAGAGCAAAGAAGTGGTAAAGGGGCGCGCACCTGGCGGTGCGCGCCCCCCTCGACCGCCGATCCGCGGCCGGCTCACGGCCGGTCCGCCGCCCGTTCGCCCTCAGGCCTCCGGAGTGCGGCGGGCCGCGGCCCGGGCGGTCCAGCGGCCCTCGTGCCGGGTGATCCGGATCGGGTGGCCGAAGGTCGCGCTCACCAGCCCGGTGGTCATCACCGCGTCCACCGGCCCGGCCGCGACGCTCTCCCCGCCGCGCAGCAGCAGCGCGTGGGTGGTGGACTCCGGCAGTTCCTCCAGGTGATGGGTGACCAGCACGCTCGCCAGCTCCGGGTGCTGGTGGCGCAGCAGGTCCAGGCTGTCCAGCAGCAGCTCGCGGGCGGTCAGGTCGAGCCCGGTGGCGGGCTCGTCGAGCAGCAGCAGCCGCGGGCTGGGCATCAGCGCGCGGGCGACCAGCGCCCGGCCCCGCTCCCCCTGCGAGAGCGTGGTCCACGGGGACTCCGCGGCCGCCGCCATGCCGAGGGTGTCGATCAGCAGGTCGGCCCGGTCCAGCTCCTCCGGGGAGGGCTTGCGGTTCAGGTCCGGCTCGATGGTGCCGGTGGTGCCGGTGAGCACCACCTCGCGCACGGTCAGCGGCGAGCGCAGCGGGTGGCGCGGGTTGACGTGGCCGAGGTGGGCGCGCAGCTCGCGGACGTCGACCCGGCCGAGCCGGCGGCCGAGCACGTCCACCGCGCCGCGGGTGGGGTGGGAGACGGCGCCGAGCAGGGCGAGCAGGGTCGACTTGCCGGCGCCGTTGGGGCCGAGCAGCGCCCAGTGCTCGCCGGGGCGGATGACGAGGTCGATCCCGCGCAGCAGGTGGCGCCCGTCGCGGACGACGTCGACGGCCCGGGTGCGCAGCAGCGGCTCGGCGGCGGACCGCGGCGCCGCGTCCTGCTCGGACGGGGTGCGCGGGTCGGGCGTGCTCATGCGGGCGGCCTCCTGGAACTCCGGGACAGGGTCACGGGCACGGCACCGCACCGGAGGGCCGGCGCGGACCGTCCGCGCGCAGAGTACAACCGCCGGCCGGCCGGCGGCCGGGGCGTCCGCGCGCTGGACACCGCACCGGATCGCGACGGATCGCGACGGATCCCGTGCGGTCGCGCCGGCCGGGGCCGCACGCCGGGGAACGCGGCGAGCCGGTCAACAATGTGTCGAACACCCGGCGCTACGCTCTGCAGTGCATCGGGCACACAAAGCGATCCCCCCCGTTGGCAGAACGGCGGAAGGACCTTCTTCGCCGCGCCTGCCGGGCGTTCAAGTCCGGGGCACACGGCCGCAGGGGAAGCTGCCGGACAAACCCGTTCCGCCCGCTTCACCGCCCGACCGATCCGAGAAGACCGCCCCTTCGTCCCGGAGGAGAACCACCATGCGCCAAGTCCCTTTGGAAACGGCCGATATCGCGCCGGGGCGCGTTGTCCAGTGGCGCATCAGCCCGTCGGACCCGGCCTGCGCCGACCAGCACGGGAAGCGGAACCGGCGAAGTGCGTCGTTCAATCAGGACAAGCACCATTCGCTGATCGACGAATCCCGCAACACCGGTGAGCCCCTGGCCTCCTGGCTCGCCGTCACCTTCGAGATCCCGGGAACGCTGGACCGCGCGGCGCTGGAGTCGGCGCTGCTCTTCCTGGTGCGGCGGCACGACGTCCTGCGCTGTGAGTTCCAGCGGGTTCCGGGGAACCTGTCCTACGCCGTGCACCGGCCCGACGGCATCGAACTCGAAGCCGTCGACCTGGGTGAATTCGACACCTCCCGGGAGATCCTCGCGTTCCTGGGGGACAGCTTCCAGAAGGGCATCGACACGATGGCCTGGCCGCCGTACATCATGGGGGCCGTCCTGCGGGACGACGGCTCCACGACGGTGTACCTCGCCTTCGACCACATCGTGTCGGACGGCATGTCGATGCCGAACGTGGTCCGCGACGTCCACGTCGCGTACGCCGCCCACTGCCGTGGCGAGGAGCCCGTCCTCCCGCCGCCGGGAAGCTACATGGAGTTCGCCCGCGAGCAGCGCCGGTCCTACGCGTCCATCGGCGTCGACGACGACCGGTTCGCGTACTGGAGGGCGTTCATCGGCCGGAACGGCGGTGTCTTCCCGCGGTTCCCGCTGGACCTCGGGGGCGAGCCCGGCCGGCTGTACAGGCCGGTCAACGAGACCGCGACCCTGCTGGACGACCGGCAGGCCGAGGCGCTGGAGTCCCGGTGCCGGGCTGTGGGAGGCAAGCCGTTCATGGGGCTGCTCGCGGCGGTGGCCATGGCCCTGCGGGACGAGGGCGGCCCGGACCTCTACCGGGCGCTGATGCCGCTCAGCGAACGCGGCCGGGGCACCTGGCGGGACTCCCTCGGGTGGTTCGTGAACACCCTGCCCATCGAGTTCTCCGTCGCCCGGGACCTCGACTTCGCCCAGGTCGTCACGGGCGTCCGGGACGGGTTCACGGCGATGATGGAGAGCATCGACGTGCCCTTCATCCGGGCCTGGGAACTCCTCGCGCCGGAGCACTTCACGGGCCGCTGCTGGCCGTTCCCGGTGAACTTCGTCTCCTACATCGACATGAGGAAGTGCCCGGGAGCCGAGCACCACCCGCTGTGGCGGCCGACGGCTCATGTGTGGGCGTCGCGCGTGAACGGCAGCACCTCGTGGTTCCAGCGGGACACCGCCGGTCTGCACGTCAACTCGATCTACATCGACACCCCGCAGGCCCACCGGACCATGGACCGGTTCCAGCGCACCCTGCGCGAGACCCTGCGGGTGCTGGCCACTCCCGTGGTGGTGGCGAGCCCCAGGGCGATGCCCGACATCCTCCTGCGGGCCTGACCGCGCCCTCCCGCGCCCCGCCGGCGCCGGCGAAGTCCACCCGGACCGCACGGACCACCCGGACTGCGCTGACCGCGCGGACGCCCGCACACCGGATCCGCTCCCGCACGCCCCTGTCCCCGCCCGGGAGTTGGCGGCAGGATCGGGGAACCGGGACGGTGCGGGGAAGCGTGGAAGCGGTGCGGGACGGGCCGGAGGGGGCGGGCATGACAGGGACGGATGAACCGGTCGGGGCCGGGGCGGGACGCGCCGGGACGCTCGCCGGACGCTTCGAGGAGCAGGCGCGGCGCGCCCCCGGGCGGACGGCCGTCCGGTGGGCCGGCCGGGAGCTGACCTACGGTGAGCTGGACGCGCGGGCCGACCGGCTGGCCCGCCACCTGGCCGGCCTCGGGCTCGGCCCCGGCGGGCGGGCCGCGGTGGCGATCGGCCGGGGCACCGAGGTGTACGTCGCCCTGCTCGCCGTACTGAAGACCGGCGCCGCGTACGTGCCGCTGGAGCCGGGCGCGCCGGACCCGCTGCTGCGGCACGTGCTGGACGAGGCCTCCCCGGCCGTGGTCGTCACCGAGGAGATCCACCGGATCCGGCTGACCGACGCGGGCGCTCCGGCACTGGTCTGCGTGGACTCGGCCGCCACCGGGCTCGCGGCGCTGCCCGCCGGGCCGCCCCCGGTGCCGATCGGGCCCGAGGACGCGGCGGTGGTGTTCACCACCTCGGGCACCACCGGCGCGCCGCGCTGCGCGGTGGTCGAGCACCGCAACCTGCTGGCCGTCCACCACGGGTGGCGCGAGGCCTACGGCCTCTCCCCCGCCGACCGGGTCCTGAGCACCGCGAGCCTGGAGTTCGACGTCTTCACCGCCGACTGGGTGCGCGCGCTGTGCTCGGGCGCCACGCTGGTGGTCGCCCCGCGCAACCTGACGCTGGACCGCAGCGCCGACATCGCCGACCTGCCCGCGCTGGTGGCCGCCGAGCGGATCACCCTGCTGGAACTGAACGTGCGCACCGCGCGGCGCCTCACCGCCCACCTCGCCGCGACGGGCGGCACGGAGGGCCTGCCCGGTCTGCGGCTGCTCACCGTCGGCGCCGAGAAGTGGTGGCCGGACGAGCACCTGGCGCTGCGACGGCTGCTCGGCCCGGGCACCCGGGTGGTGAACGTCTACGGGCTGGCCGAAGCCGCCGTGGACAGCACGTACTTCGAGCTCCTGGGCCACGACGAGCCGCCGGGCAGCGATTCGGAGTCGGTGGTGGGCGTCCCGTTCGCGGGCGCCCGGGTGTACGTGCTCGGTCCCGACGGCACCCCGGTCGCGGGCGGCACGACCGGTGAGATCGCGCTCGCCGGACCGGGCCTCGGCCGCGGCTACCTCGGCCGGCCCGAGGAGACCGCGCGACGCTTCGCGCGGGCGGACTTCGACCCGGACGGGCGGGTGCTGCTCACCGGGGACCTCGGCCGGCTCGCCGCGGACGGCACGCTGCGTTTCGTCGGCCGGGCGGCGAGCGTGCTGGGGAGCGGCGAAGGGCCGGCTTCCGCCCGCTCCGTGACCGCACGGGTGCAGGCCGCCGTCCGGGCCGAGGCGCGGCTGCGCGTGCTGCCCGGAGTACGGGAGGCGGCCGTCGCCGAGGTGGAGGTGGCGCCCGGGCGACGGGAGCTGGTCGGGTACGCGGTGACCGACCCGGGCGCACCGGACACCGACGGCTGGTCGCTCACCGCCCGCCTCGCCGCCGACCTGCCGGACGGCGAGGCGCCGGCCGCCGTCGTCCCGCTGCCCGACCTGCCGCGCACCCGGGCCGGCAAGCTCGACCGGGGCGCGCTGCCGCTGCCCGCGCCCTCGGACCACGCCGCGCCGCGCCGGGCGGGCTCCGGGAAGGGCTACCGGGGGAAGGCGGCCGGCGGCGGGGGCCCGCTCGCCTCCGAGTCGCAGCCGGGGTGCGCGCTGCTGGCGGCGGCGGTGCCGTTCGCGGTGGCCGCCTGGCTGTTCACCGGGTCGCTGTGGCCGGGCTCGACGGACGTGTCGGCGGTTCCGGGCCCGTACGACGTGTTCTTCCGCTTCCTGTACCTCTTCGAGTGGGCGTCCTTCGGGCTGGGCGCGGCCTGGCTGTTCACCGGCTCCGGGGTGCTCGGGCGGCTGGGGCGGCCGCGCGGTCTGACGTTCGCCGCCCACCTGTCGGTGGTCTGGCTGCTGGCCGCCTGGTGGCCGCAGGACAACCTGTACCGGACCGCCGACCGGACGGTGTGGGCCACCGAGGTGTGGCTGGTCTACGTCTTCAACGTGGCGCTGATGGTCGCGGCGGCGGTCGTGGTCCGCTTCCTCGTCTGGCGGCCGAAGGAGCCCGGCTGAGCCGGCCTGCGGGGCGGTCGGTGGGGCGGTCGGTGGGGCGGTCGGCGGGCGGTCAGCGCAGCGCCTCGAACATCCGGCCCAGCGCGTGGTGGGCCGCCCCGAGCAGGGCCTGCGCCGCGTCCAGCGCCTCGGCGGCGCGGGCGGCGAGCGCCAGGCCGACGGCCGGTTCGGGCTCGTAGCCGGCCGTCACGATCAGCGGCAGCAGGGTCGCGCCGAGCCGCGCGCAGCGCGGGCGCAGCCGTTCCAGGTGCTCGAACAGCGCCTCCTGCGGGAGGCGGGCGCCGAGCGGCATGGCGTCCAGGGTGCGGACCAGGTGGCCGGGGCCGCGCACCTCGTCCAGGCGGTGGCGCAGCACGAAGGCGACCGCCGGGCCGGTGAGCCGGAGGTTGGTCTCGGTCGGGGCGAGCCGGCGCTCCCGGTCGGTGACGAAGTCCACGTCGTACCAGCCCCGGTGGCCGGCGGCGGCCAGCCGCTCCCCCACCGCGAGCCCGAACCGTTCGGCGACGGCCGCGGCGCCGGGCGGCACCACGCCCGGACCGACCGTCACCCCCTGGTAACGGGTGCCGTCCACGGCCATCTCGCCGACGCCGACCGGGTGGACCCGGCCGTCGGCGCCGATCACCGCGTCGAAGGTGAGGTCGCGCAGCCGCCCGGAGCCGGCCTGGCCGGCGTCCACGTACTCCTCCAGCAGCAGGGTGCCGCCGGGCGGCAGCACGTCCTCGCGGACCAGGCGGCGCAGCAGCGCCCGGGCGCCGCCGGCCGCCAGGAGTTCTGCCGGGGTGACCACGGCGGTGCCGTAACCGCCCACCCCGTGGGGCGACTTGAGCACGGTGGTGAGCCCCCGGGCGGCCCGGACGGCCAGTCGGCGGGCGGCCCGGCGCGGGGTGTCGGCGGGCTCCTGGCGGGGCACCCGGATGCCGGGGTGGCCGGGGGCGAGGGCGGTGAACAGCTCGTGCGCGGCGGCCTTGGACTCGTAGCGGCGCACCGCGGCGAGTTCCGGCCCGTCGCCGTGGGCGGCGGTGCGGCCCCAGTGCAGTACCGGGCCCGGGCCGGCGGCGAGCCGTGCGGCCAGGGCGGGGCGGGCGGCGAGGGCCTCGGCGACCGTGGTGCCGGGGGCGATGCCGGTGTGGGACTCGACCGGGCCCCAGTCGAGTTCGCGGGCGAGCAGGTCGATCCAGGCCCGGTCGACCTCGGCGGGCAGCAGCAGGGCGGCGGGGTCGGGGCCGTAGGCGACGGCCAGGCCGGCGTAGTGGTGCGCCTGGCGCAGCCGGCGGGCGCGGCGGTCCGCGTCCGGCTGCCGGCGCTCGTCCTCCGGGAGGAACTGTTCGTTGAAGTCGGCGACGTTGCCGATGTGCACGGCGCGCCGCCCGCCGGTCCAGGCCCCCACCCATCCGTCCATCCCGTGAGCGTACGGGAGGCGCGGCCGGGGCGGGGACCGGGGCGCGGGGGCCGGGGCCGGGGCGGGGGTCCGTCAGAGGCGGAGCAGGCCGGCGTCGGTGGGGCGGAAGCCGCAGGCGTCCAGGTAGTAGCCGCGCAGGTGGGGCTCGAAGTCGACGTGCAGCCACGCGCAGCCGGCCGCGCGGGCCCGTTCGGCGGCGGCGGCGACCAGCCGGGTGCCGATGCCGCCGCGCTGGGCGGCCGGATCGACGGCGGTGTCCAGGAGGAAGGCGTGGACGCCGCCGTCCCAGAGGATGTTGACGAAGCCGAGCAGCGGGCCGCCGGCCGCCGGGCGGGCGCAGACCCAGCCGAGGCTGTGGCGCTCCAGCCGGGCGCGCCAGGGGGTGGGCGCGCCGTCGGGGCCGCCCGCGCCACCGAAGGCGGCGGCGTGCAGGGCGTCGAGCTCGCGGTCGTCGAAGTCGCCGCGCCAGAGGAGGTCGAGGGCCGGGGGCTGGGGGGTCGTCATGGCACGAGCGTAAACAGGCCGCCCACAACTGATCACTCTTGATCAGTACAGGACACAACTTGGCAAAAATCTGACGTTTGCTCTAGCTCCGACTGACTGATCACCGTCAATCTCTTCGCATCCCTCATCCCTGCACCACGCAGCATCCCCGACTGGAGTCAGAGTGAGCCCCTCCTCCTCGTCCCGCCGCCGCCTCGCGGCCGGCGCCATAGCGGCCACCGCCGCCCTCGTCGCCGCCACCGTCACCGCCGGCACCGCCTCGGCCGCCCCCACCGGCCGTGACGCCGCGATCGCCCAGGCCCGGGCCAACGTCGCCCGCGACGCGGCGGTGTTCGGCTTCGCCGACGGCCAGGACCTCGTCGTCAAGGACGTCGTGCTGGACGCGGACGGCACCCAGCACGTCCGCTTCGACCGCACCTACCTCGGCCTGCCGGTGGTCGGCGGCGACCTGGTGGTCCACCAGGACGCCCGCGGCCGGCTCAAGGACTCCTCCCGCGCGGCCGCCCACGACGCCGCCGTGCGCAGCATCGTCCCCAAGGTCCCCGCGCAGCTCACCGCGGGCCGCGCCCTGGCCGCCGCCCCCGGCGTCGGCAACGCCACCAGCAGCCCCGAACTCGTCGTCTGGGCCGCCGACGGCACCCCGCGCCTGGCCTGGCGCACCACCGTCCAGGGCACCGGCGACCACGGCCAGCCGGCCGGCCGCGTCGTCGTCACCGACGCCACCACCGGCGAGCAGATCGAGGCCTACGACTCCGAGCACGGGGCGAGCGGCACCGGCCACTCCGAGTACACCGGCGACATCACCATCGACACCACCGCCCAGAGCGGCGGCTACGCCCTGATCGACCCGCTGCGCGGCCACGTCACCAAGGACGCGCACAACGTCTCGGCCAACGGCCTCAACGCGGGTTCCGGCACCCTCTACACCGACGCCGACAACGTCTGGGGCGACGGGCGGAAGTTCTCCACCGACCGCGCCACCGCAGCCGTCGACGCCCACGCCAACACCGCCTGGACGTACGACTACTACAAGAACACCTTCAACCGCAGCGGCATCAGGAACGACGGCAAGGGCGCCACCGTCTTCGTGCACGTCGGCACCAACTGGGACAACGCCCAGTGGTCCGACAGCTGCTTCTGCATGATGACCGGCGACGGCGACGGCACCACCGACCCCGAGCAGGTCGACCTCGACACCATGGGCCACGAGATGACCCACGGCGTCACCAGCGCCACCGCCAACCTCCGCTACAGCGGGGAGAGCGGCGGCCTCAACGAGGCCACCTCGGACATCTTCGGCACCATGGTCGAGTGGTACGCCCACAACGCCGTGGACACCCCCGACTACCTGTTCAGCGACCAGTCCACCCCGCCGTGGCTGCGCCGCTTCGACAAGCCCTCGCTGGACGGCCGCTCCGCCGACTGCTGGAGCCGCAAGGTCGGCCAGCTCGACGTGCACAACTCCTCCGGCGTCGGCAACCACTGGTTCTACCTGGCCAGCGAGGGCAGCGGCAGCAAGACGGTCAACGGCGTCACCTACAACAGCGCGACCTGCAACGGCTCGACGGTCGCGGGCATCGGCAACCAGAAGGTCGCCGCCATCTGGTACCGCGCGCTGACCGTCTACATGACGTCCACCACGGACTACAAGGGCGCGCGCGCCGCGTCCCTGAACGCCGCCAGGGACCTGTACGGCCTCAACGGCACCGAGTACAAGGCGGTCGCCGCCGCGTGGAGCGCCGTGTCGGTCGCCTGACGGCCCGGCAGCGGTGGCCCGTCCCCTCCCCGGGGGGGCGGGCCACCGGCCGTCAGCTGGGGGGACGCGCCGCAGGCCGTCAGCGAGGGCGGAAGGACCGCAGGCCGTCAGCCGCCGAGGACCCGGACGGGCGCGCCGGCCAGGAACGCCGCGATGTCCTCCACCGCCTCGCCGTAGTAGCGGCGGTAGTTGTCCCGCGACACGTACCCCAGGTGCGGGGTGGCCAGCAGCCGGGGCGCCGTGCGCACCGGGTGGCCGGCCGGCAGCGGCTCCTGGTCGAACACGTCCACCGCCGCCCCCGCGATCCGGCCCCCGGCGAGCGCGGCCAGCAGCGCGTCCTGGTCGACGATCGCCGCCCGCGAGGTGTTGACCAGGTACGCCTCCGGCTTCATCAGCGCCAGCTCCGGCGCGCCCAGCAGTCCCCGGGTGCGCTCGCCGAGCGCCAGGTGCACGGAGACGAAGTCGCTGTCGCGCAGCAGTTCCTCCTTGGACCCGGCGCGGCGCACCCCCGCCTCCGCCGCCCGCTCGTCGGTGAGGTTCCTGCTCCAGGCCACCACGTCCATCTCGAACGCGAGCCCCACCCGGGCCACCCGGGCACCGATCTTCCCGAGGCCCAGCAGCCCGAGCCGGCGCCCCGCCAGGTCGGCGCCCACCGTGCTCTGCCACGGCCCGCCGGCGCGCAGCGCCGTGCTCTCCTCGACCAGCCCGCGGGCCAGCCCGAGCAGCAGCGCCCAGGTCAGCTCCACGGGCGGGGTCGACGAACTGGCCGTCCCGCAGACCGTCACCCCGTGCGCGCGGGCCGCCACGTGGTCGATCACCGAGTTGCGCATGCCCGAGGCGACCAGCAGCCGCAGCCGGGGCAGCCGGGCGAACACCGGGGCGGGGAAGGCGATCCGCTCCCGCAGCGTGACGACGATGTCGAAGTCCGCCACCGCCGCGACGAGCTCGTCCTCCGAGGCGGGGTGCTCGCGGAACGCCACGACCTCCACCCGGTCGGCCACCGGCGACCAGTCCGCGATGGTGGTGGCGACACCCTGGAAGTCGTCGAGCACTGCGCAGCGAAGTCTCATGCCCCGCACTCTTCCAGACCCGCTCACGCGCCGTCCCACCGGCGTGGCGCCGCGGCGCCGCGGGCGGCGGTCTGGGATCTTGGGTCCCGGTGGGGGCGACATCCGAGCGGGGAGACCCTTCATGGCCAAGCTCGTCCTGACCACCTTCCTGACCCTCGACGGCGTGATGCAGGCCCCCGGCGGGCCGGACGAGGACCGCGAGGACGGCTTCGCCCACGGCGGCTGGCTGTTCCCGTTCGCCGACGAGGAGTTCGGCGCCCTCATGAACGGCGTGATCGGCCGCGCCGGCGCCTTCCTGCTGGGCCGCCGGACGTACGACATCTTCGCGGGCTACTGGCCGAAGGTGACCGACCCCGCCGACCCGATCGCCGCGCCGCTCAACGCGCTGCCCAAGTACATCGCCTCGACCACCCTGCGCGACCCCGGCTGGCACAACACCACCGTGCTGACCGGCGCGGGACCCGGCGGCCTGCCCGGCGAGGTGGCCGCGCTCAAGGAGCGGCTGGGCGACACCGAGATCCAGATCCACGGCAGCGGCGCGCTCGCCCGGGCCCTGATGCCGCGCGGGGTCATCGACGAGTACCACCTCGTCACCGCCCCGGTCCGGCTCGGCACCGGCCACCGCCTCTTCCCCGAGGCGGGCCCGCCCACCGCCTTCCGCCTCGTCGACACCCGCACCACGCCGTCCGGCGTCACCGCCCACACCTACCGGCCGGCGGGGCCGGCGAGCTTCGGCACGTTCTAGCCTCGGTCCGGCGGGGCGGGGTCCTCCTCCCCGGGCGGTTCGGCGCCCGGCTCACCGGCCGCCGGAGCGACGGCGGCGGGCCAGCCGGGAGAAGAAGCCCTCCGGCTGTGCGGGGCCCGGCGATGCCGCGGCCGGGGGTGCCGGCCGCGCCCGGTCGGGCGGCGCGGCGGGCGGCTCCCCGGCGGGCGGCCGCGGTGCGGGGTGCGGCGACGGTGCGGGGTGCGGCGAGGTCGGCATCAGTGCGGCGTGCAGCCGCGCGTTCCGCTCGACCTCCGCCCTCGTGAACTCCGTCATCGCCTCCCGGTCCTCGTCTTCGAGCGAGCGGTAGGCGGCCAGCGCGTCGTCCCGTAGCCCGGCACGCTCCAGGTGCTTGAGGAACCGGTCGATCTCGCGCGGCTCCCGGCCCCGGAGGTAGCCCGCCGTCCAGCGCCTGCGGACCTGCGGCATCACCTCGGCCCCGGCCAGGCCCACCACCAGCTCCGCCGCCACCTCGCCGCCGGGTTCCCGGGCCGCGATCGCGTCCATCATCCGCCCCGCACTCCGCGGGTGCCCCGCGCGCAGCAGCCCGGCGAGGAGTTCGGCCGCCGTGCCGTGCGCCAGCGCTGCCTCGGTGAGCAGCGGCGTCAGCGCGTGCCCGGCCCGCTCCGGCGGCTGCGTCATCAGCTCGACGGCCCTGGCCACCGGCTCGCCGGAGACCAGCTCGTCGAGCAGCCGGCGCGCCTCCTCCGAGCGCTGCAACCGGGTCAACGACCGCAGGACCTCCAGGAGTTCGTCCACCGGCCGGGCCGCGGCCAGCACCTTGCGCAAGCCGGTCCGCAGCGCCTCCTTCAGCTCCTCGGTCTTCTGCGCCGAATCCGACGGCGGAGCGCCCCAGGCCGGTGGCAGTGGCGGCGCCGGACTGTCCGCCAGCTCGACCAGGATGCCGGCGGCCTCCTGTGGCGGGCGGTGCACGACCGCCGCCAGCAGGGCGGCCCGCTCGGTCGCGGCCTCGGCGACGAGCACGGGCACCGGCAGGTCCGCGCCGGCCTCCGCCAGGAGCGCCGGCCGGTCGGATGGCGTGAGCGGCGGGAGAAGCCGGTACCAGCCGCTCGCCTCGACACGCGGCGGGGCGAGGGCCAGCAACGCCGTCGCGTACCCGTACAGGCCCTGTTCGTGCAGGCTCACCCAGAGCGCCGGGGCGTCGCGGTGCCACGCCAGCCGGCGGAGGAGCGGGAACGCGAGCTCTTCGGCCCCGCGCCACCGCAACTCGCGCAGGCCGTCCGTGATCCGGCCGGAGTCGGCGTCGAGGAGGAAACCGCTCAGCTCCTCCAACAGCGCCCGCACCGCCGGATCGTGCTGACCGACGGGCGCCCCGCCGGGTGAACCGGTCACCCAGGGCGCGGCCTGGAGCACCATGTCGGCCACGGCTCGCTGCCCCCCGGCGAGCAGGGCGATCAGCAGCGACCGGCACCGCCGCCGGGAGGCGGACGTCGCGAACAGCCCGGCGAACACGAGGTTGCGCGGCGTCGCGCGCCGAAGCCACCACAGGACCGCGGCGACCTCCCCCACCGGTCGGCCCGCCGCCGCCCGCCAGACCTGCGTGTAGAGCCCGCCACGCGTCTCGCTCTCCGGGAACGCCGTCATCAGCTCGGCCATGACCGCCGGCGAGGAGGCCGCCCGGTCGAGGAGCAGCCGGGCCTCACGGGCTCCGCCGCTGCGGTGGAGTTCCTCCAACAGGTCCCGCAACTCCTCGCCCCGGAGGGACGGGTCGCCCCCGAGCGCGCCGAGCACGTACCGGGTGCCCGACTCGTCCCCGGTCGCCCGGGCCGCGTGGAGCAGCCGGGGCGCGTTGGCCCGCAGAGCGCGGACGAGCCCCTCGCCGGGCTGGTGACCGGGGCTCACGGCACCCAGGTGTCCGAGCAGCGCGCCGCTCTCCTCGACCGACCGGTTCCGGAGGTACCCGGCGACCAGATCCGTGATCTCGACGAGATCCCGACCGCCCGGGCCCCGGGCCCCGTCGAGGGCGACCAGCAGGAGCGCCACCTCCACGGGCGAGCGCCGGTCGACCGCCAGGGCGAGGATGCCGACGCTCAGCCCGGTCAGTCGCCGACCCCGTCCCGGGATCCAGAGCAGTGCCCCGGCCAGGGCGACCAGCTCCGCGACGGGCCGGCGCATGACCACCTCGTCCAGGAAGCGCCGTTCGAGATCCCGGTTCGGGGAGTGCCCCAGGGCTTCGACGAGGGAAGCGAGCCCCTCCGCGCTCCGCCCCTCGGCGGCCGTGGTGAGCAGCTCGGCGGCCCGCCGGTGCTGCCCCCGTTCCTCCAGCCACTCCGCGGCCCGCGCCGGCCGGGCCGGGTCCGGGCACCTGGCGAGAGCCTCGAGCAACGAATCCGCCGCGACCGACCGATTCCGCGCCAGGAGTGCGCCGAGGACCTCGCCGAGTGTCGCGTCGTCGTGCTCCGCGACGACGGCCAACGCCACCGGCACGCCGAGCAGCGGCCCGAGACCCTCGTGGCCCGGCATCGCCAGCAGATCGGCCAGCTGCTCCGGGCCCCGGGGCGCCGCGACGATCTGCCGCAGGAACGCGAACCGGACCGGGCCCGGCGTCGCCGCCGCCACGGCCAGCAGGTCCGTGGGCGGCCTGCGGTGGACCAGCGCCTCCCGGACCTCGACGGCGAGCGCGCTGTGGCGGCCGTCCCGGTCGAGGGCCTCGCACAACGCCGCCGCCTCGTGCGGAGGATACCGGTCCGCCAGCACCGGCACGACGGCATCGAGCAGGCCGCCGGCGCTCCCCTCGCCGCCGAGGGGGCCTGCTCCGACGTGCGTGAGGAACTCGGCCACCAGGGCCGCCGGTTCCTCACACACCGCCACGAGGGCGGGGAGGAACAGCCCCGCCGTCCTCCGGCCGCGGAGCAGCGCGACGAGGGCCGCGGCCGGGCGTGGGCGCAGCGGCCTGACCGCCCGGACCACGACGGCCCTGGCATCCTCCTCGGCGCCCTCGGCCACCATGTGCTCCAGCGCCCTGCGCACCGCCGGCGGTTCGAGTCGGGCGCCCTCCTCGTGCACCAGGCCGACGTGGCGCCGGAGTCCGGCCGCGCGCAGCGCTTCCGGCAGCAGGTACCAGTCCGGCCGCTGCGCGACGGCGGCCCGGAGCACGAAGGCGGCGTCCTCCTCGAAGCCCTCCCGCGCTCCCCCGGTCGCCAGCCATTCGACGATCCCGGCCGCCTCGCCCGCCGCCAGCGCCGTCAGCGCCGCGGCGTGCCGGCCGGCCTGACCGGCCCGGGACAGCACCTCGAAGAGCCGGTCCACCTCCGCGTAACCGCGCGCGCCGAACGCCCTCAGCACCAGCTTGTCGGCCTCCGCCACCAGGCCCTCGCCGTCCAGTGCGGTCAGCAGCGGCGGCAGGTCCTCCGGCGGGCGCGGTTCCGCGAGCAACTGCGCCACCGTGAGGGCGAGTCCGGCCCGGTGCAGGCGGAGCACGGAGGTGACCAGGGCCTGCGCCGGCAGTCCGGCCAGCGCGCGGACGAGCGCCGTCCGCAGCAGCTCGTCCGTGTCGGGCGGCAGGCCGGCGGCGGTGAGGGCGAGCAGCAGCTCGTCCGCCGGGCGTTCGACGGCCGCCGCGCCCATCAACCGGTCCGCGACCTCGGTGTGTCCCGTGCGGCAGAGCGCGACGGCCAGCTCCATCAGCGGGCCGACGGGGCGCCGGACGGCCGCCGCCGCCCACATCGCGGCGGACGCCCCGGGGGCCATGTCCAGTTGGGAGCTCAGCTGGAGCAGCTCGGCCGTGCTCCCGACGGCGGCGAACTCCGCCAGGAGGCCGGTGCCGCCGCCGGTCACCGCCTGGTGGACGGCGGCGGCCAGCAGGACCCGGGTGTCCTGGGGGTCCGTCGGCGCGACGACGGACATCGGTTGCAGCACCGGCTCCCGCCCGTTCCCGTCGGCGGCGGGGGTGGTGACGGGGGTGACGGGGGCGGGGGTAGCGGTGACCCGGGCCGGGCCGGCGACCACGAACTGCGCGTGGTCGGCGTCGGTGAGCACCCGGATGCTCTGCGGACCGCCCTTCTTCCGGTGCTTCTCGTGGAGGTCCTCGATCCGGCTCTGGGTGTGCACCCTCAGCTGTTCCAGGGTGAGCGGCCCTTCGTGCGAGAGCAGCGTCTCCAGGACCGCGCGCGAGAAGAGGCTGAACGAGCCGTCGTCCGGTCTCCGCCCCGGCGGCCCGCCGGCGACGAACAGCGCGAACCCGCCGGGCGAGCAGGCGTAGACGTGGGCGACCTTCCGGCCGGCCACGGCGAGAGCCTTCCTGGCTCCCCAGCCCACGGTGCCGCCCATGGAGTCCTGCCGGACGCCCTCCCGGCAGGCGTCGATCAGGAACAGCACCTGGGCGGCGGGGGTGTTCTCGATCTCGCTGCGCCAGTCGAGGGCGACGCAGCCGGACCAGAACGGCTCCACCCCGGGGTGCGCGTCCTCGGGGACCAGGTAGTCCTGCCCCTCGGCGGACAGCCCGTGCCCGCTCAGGCAGATCAGCAGCGTCTCGCCGCGCCGGGCGTTCCGCAGGAACTGGCCGACCTCGCCGTTCACGAAGTTCGCGCCCACCTGGCCGTGCGCCCGGGGAAGGGCGACCCGAAAGCCCCGGGCCCGCAGGGCCTCGCCCAGCCGTTGCAGGTCCCGGGCGACGAAGGGCAGCGGGGTGAGACCCGCGAGCGTGTAGTCGCCGGCCCCGATCAGCAGCGCGGCGAACCCAGCCATCGAGCCCGGCCCGTCGGGCGTCAGTGGCCGAAGACGAAGGTGATCCCGCGGGTGCCCTGCACCTGGGAACTGCCGATCAGCTGCACGCCGCCGGAGGCGGAGACCTGGAAGCTCAACTGCACCTCCTTGAGCGGCATCGGGCCGCCGCGCTCCGCGATCCGCTCGAACAGCGCCTGCAGCGCGTCGACGGTCTCCGTGAGATTCGTGCGCAGCGCGCCGAGCGGCACCCGGCGCAGCACGGCCTCGCGGTCGCGGCCGAAGAGGCCCATGGTGTCGCCGTCGTTCGTCTCGTCCTCGGTGACCCAGAACTCCAGGGAGTCCAGCTCGGTGCTCTCCGGTTCGTCCGCCATGCTTCCCCCACCCACGGTGATCAGTGTTCCAGGCCCACCCCGGTGCGCCGCAGGGCGAGAATAGCCTTCCGGGCCGGCCGGTTGAAGTCGATCTCCCGAATCGGGAGGTCGAATTGACGTGTCGTCAGTCTTTGGTCGGTCCGTCGTCGGTCCGCCGTCGGTCTGTCATCGTTCCGTCGTCGGTCCGCGGGGTGTCGGGGCCGGCCGAGGCGGTGACCCCGGTCGGTGCTCTCGACCCAGTGCCGGCCGAGCTTCCTGCGCAGGCAGGCGAGGTGGACGGCGAGTCCGCGCTCGGAGAGCCGGAGGCGCCCCCAGCCCCGGAGGCCGAGGTCCTGGGCGTCGCGGAACTCCTCGCCCTGTTCGACGAGGGCGAGCGCAGGCGGCACTCCCGGTACGTAGGGCGACGGTGCGGCCGTCGGCCACGGCCTGCCGGACGTGGTAGTCGACCAGGAGTCGGGCGTGCGGCCGGTCGGCGGTCCGCACCGCTCGGTGCGGGCCGCCGACCGTCTGCGCGACCTCGCCCGAAGCCCCGTGGACCGGCAGGTCGGAGCACAGGTGCGCCTGCCCGCGCCCGGCCTCCGCACCAGGCTTCAGGGGCGGGCGGAGAGCCAGCCTGCCAGCTCGGCGGGGCGGTTGGTGATGATGCCGTCGACTCCGGCGGCGTCCAGGGCCTTCCAGCGGGCGGGGGCGTCGACCGTCCAGACGTTGACGGCGACGCCGGCCGCGTGCAGGGCCGCGATCACGCCGGGGCGGGCCGCGAGGGCGCCGTCGGCGGGGTTGTAGGCGGACAGGCCGAGGCCGCGGGCGACCGCCACCGGGTCGGCGTCGAGCTCGCCGCGCAGCAGGGCGAGCGGCAGGTCCGGGGCCAGCTCGCGGGTGTGGCGCAGGGCGTCGACCTCGAAGCTCTGGACCAGGACCCGACCGGTCATGCCGTGGTCGCGGATCTCCTTGACGATGCGGGCGACCTCGTCGCGGGTGTGCGGGCCCTTGATCTCCAGCAGCAGGCTGCCGCCGCGGGTGCGAAGGTCGTCGAGCTGGGCGGCGAGGCTCGGCACGCGCGCGCCGGCCGCGGCGGGGGCGAACCAGGCGCCGGCGTCGAGGCCGTCCAGCTGAGCGGCCGTCAGGTCGCGGACGCGGCCGGCACCGTTGGTGGTGCGGTTCACCGTGTCGTCGTGCACCACGTACGGCACGCCGTCCCGGCTGGGCTGGACGTCGTTCTCGATCCAGTCGGCGCCGGCCCGGCGGGCGACCTCGTCGGAGAGGAGGGTGTTCTCGGGCGCGGCGGAGGAGGCGCCGCGGTGGGCGAACACGGTGAGCGGCGCGCCCGGCTGGCGGACGAAGGCGCCCGGGGCGAGCGCGGTCACCCTGAGAGGGCGTTCGATACTGATTTAGGCCGCCGCAGGCGGTTTCGGGCGGAGGTATTGCCCGACTTTGTCGGGGCTGGCGGTCAGGCGGGTGGT
>NZ_JBEOWI010000088.1:0-21687 GCF_040296005.1 Kitasatospora sp. NPDC002551
CTGAACCGGTAGGCGTTGAAGCCGAGTCCGGCGAGCAGGTCCATGTCCTCGGGCCAGCGGTGGAAGCTGTCGGCGGCGTCGCCGCTGGGCTCGGGGATGAACGAGCCGGTGCGCTGTTCGAAGGCCCACCAGTCGCTGGTGGTGTTGTTGCCCTCGATCTGGTGGGCGGCGGTCGAGGCTCCGAACAGGAACCCTTCCGGTAGGGGGGCGCCGCTGACGCGGTCGCCCGCGTGAGCGTAGGCCTGGTGGCCGCAGCAGGAGGGCGGGTCCTCGGTGTCGACGGGGACGTCCTCGCGGGCGGCCTCGGTGCCGGACTCGCCGGCCGGCCGGGGTGCGTGCGGCTCCGACGGGGCGAGGTGTGCGGGGGTTTCGGAAGGGGCGGTGGCGGTGGCGTTGGTGCGGAAGGCGCGGAGGTCGGCCGGGTCGACGCCGCAGTGCAGGAGGAACTGCTGCGAGCTGCCGTGGCGTGCCCGGATGCCTTCCAGGAACGCCAGGATCGCCTCGGGCGGGGCCTGCAGCAGGAGCGGGGGGAGCGTCGGCTGCCGGTCGGCCGCATCCGGTGCGCGGTTGAGCGGGATGGCGCGGGGGCGCTGGGCCAGTGCGGCGAAGACGTGCGGTACGGCGTCGGCCGAGCGGGCGTAGTCGGCCGCGATGCGTTCGGCGGGTACGTCGAGCAGGTCGAGCAGGAGTGCCACGAGGAGGCCGGTGCGGTCCTTGCCCGCCGCGCAGTGCACGAGAGCCGGGCCGTGCCGCACGATGGTGTGCACGGCGGTGGTGATCGCGGCCGGCGAGGACTCGGCCAACGCGAGGTAGAAGGCGCCGAGGTCGGCATCGGAGCGCATGGTTGTCATCAGGCGGTCCACGGAATCCGCCGCGGGGGCCAGGGACGCGTCGACGACGGTGATCCCGGCGGCTTCGACGGCCGTCCAGTCGGCCGGCTCGCGTTCGCCGGCGGAGCGCAGGTCCACGACGGCGCGGATTCCCGCGTCGCGCAGCTGGGCGACGGTGTCGGGCCCGGCGCTGGGGAACGCCTGGGCGGAGCGGAAGAGGACGCCGGGCCGGATCCAGGTGTGGTCGGGGTCCGACTGCCAGGCGGGGTCGCGGAAGTTGAGCAGGGACATGAGGACCTTTCGGTGGTGCGGGGGCGCTGTGTAGTGGAGGGCCGGCGGCGTCCGCGTGTCGTCTCGGCGGGCGAGGCGCTGGGGACGGTCTCGGCGCCGGGGTGTCAGGGACGCCGTGGGGCACGGGGGCCGAGGAGAGCGGTGTCCGGCCGGCTCGGGCCGGGGCGGGTCAGGGAGTAGGGGTGCTTGTTCGTGGCCGGGTTCCCCCGGCGGTGTGCGGGCTGCCGGCGGTGGGTGGCGGCGCCCGGGCCGCCCGGCCCGGTGAGGGCGGGGCGGGCGGTGTCACGGCTTCAGCCAGAGGGTGGCCGGGGAGACGTTGACGACGGTCCGCTTGGAGAGGTCGGGCAGGCCGCCGACTTTGGTGGTGGCCATGAAGCCGGCCGGGTTCTCGGTGAGGAAGAGCATCGGGGCCTGCTCGACGACGGCCTTGGCGGCCTCGTTGTAGGCGGCGGCCCGCTGGGCCTGGTCCAGTCCGGCGCGTCCGGCGGCGATGGCCTGTTCGGCCTTCGGGTCGCTCCAGCCGGTGAAGTTGTAGGGGGCGTCGGCGCTGAACAGGGTGCTCAGCGCGGTGTCGGTGTCGCCGAACATGCTGGTGACGAAGCCCTGCACCTGGAACTTGCGCTGAGCCAGCGAGGTGCCCAGGGCTGCCGGGTCCATCGGCTTGATGGTCATCTTCACGCCGACCTCGCCGAGCATCTGCTGGATGACGGTGGCGCGCTGCTGGCCTTCGGGGCGGTTGTCGACCTGGTACTCGAAGGAGAGGTCGGGGTGGCCGGACTCGGCGAGCAGGGCGCGGGCCTTCGCTGGGTCGTGGGCCGGGTAGTCGGCGGCACCGGCGGCGCGGTAGGGGGAAGCGGAGCCGATCGGGCCGTCCGAGACCTTGCCCTGGCCGAGGTGGACGACCTTCTCGACGGCTTCGCGGTCGATGGCGTACTGCAGGGCCTGGCGGACCCGGGGGTCGTCGAAGGGCGCGGCCTTGGTGTTGAACAGGATGGTGGAGGTGGCGCTGGGGCCGGTGGTGACCCGCAGTCCGTCTCGGGGGGCCTGCTTGAGTTGGGAGGGTGTTTCGGACCAGCTCAGGTCGAGGTCGCCGGAGCGCAGCGACTGGTAGCGGCTGTCGACGTCCGTCAGCACCTTGTAGACGATCTTGTCGGCGTGGGCCTTGTCGCCCCAGTAGGAGGGGTTGCGGGCGACGGTGACCGAGACGCCCGGCTGGACGCTCTCCACGGTGTAGGGGCCGGAGCCGACGGCGGGTGCGTCGCCGGCCGGGGTCCGGGAGACGTAGCCGAGGGAGCGGGTGAACAGGTTGGGGAAGGTCGCGTTCGGCGTTTTGAGGGTGAAGACGAGGGTGGTGGGGCTGTTCACCGTGGTTCCGCTGATGGTGGCGGCGTCGGCGGCGCAGGAGCACCTGCTCTCGGGCTTGGACAGGCGGGCGACGTGGTCGGCGACGGCCTGGGCGTCCAGCGGGCTGCCGTCGCTGAACGTCACGCCCTCGCGCAGCTCCAGTGTCCAGGCGGTGGCGTCGGTGTTCGGGGTGAACGCCTTGGCCAGGTACGGCTTCACGGTGCCGTTGTCGCCGTTGACCATCAGGGGGTCGTACAGCGCGTTGGCCAGGACCAGCACGGGCTGCGTGGTCAGTGTGCCGTCGGCCGGGTCGAGCTTGGTGAACGGGCGGTCCAGGCCGATTCTGAGTGTGCCGCCGTCGGTCGCCGGGCCGTCGGAGCCCGGGGCCGCCTGGGCGGAGCCGCCGGACAGCGCGTCATCGGCGGCCGAGCAGGCGCCGGCGGTGAGTGCGAGGGCGACGGTGCAGATGGCCGCTGCCAGAACGTGCTTGTGCCGCTTCATGGTTCCTCGGTCTCCTCGGAGGCGTGCCCGTTCGGCTGCCGTCGCGACCCACCATAGAGAAGTGGCACTAGTGCCAAGTGGCACTAGTGCAAACTTTTCGTGGCGAAATGCCGACGTCCCGGCGCCCGCCTTGAGCACCACCGGCCACCCGTGATTACGTGACCCCGGCCGGGCGGCACAGCCCCGCCGGACGGTACGGGGCCGGGAACGGGGCAAAACATGGACGAACCGGGAGCAGCACCGGTCGCGGTCGGGATGCGCGACCGCAAGAAGGCGCGCACCCGCGAGGTGATCCGGGCGGCAGCACTGGACCTGTTCGAGGAGGAGGGCTTCGAGCGGACCACCATCGAGCACATCTGCGAGCGCGCCGACGTGGCCCGCCGCACCCTCTTCCGCTACTACGCCGCCAAGGAAGCACTCCTCTTCGGCTGGGGCTTCGGCGAACCCATCCTCGACGCCTTCGCCGCCGCCCCCGCGAACCTCGGCCCGTGGGAGGCCCTCGTGCACGCCCTCGACGCCACCCAGGGCCGGCTCGAGGAACCCGCCGAGGACACCGAAAGACGCCGCAGGCTGCGCCGACGATTCCTCGGCATCCGCACCGTGCACGACTACGCGATCCTTCAGATCGACAACTTCGCGCAGCGCGCGGCCGACATCACCGCCACCCGGCTCGGCGTCGACCCCCTGCGCGACCTGCGCCCGTTCGCACTCGGCGGGGCGCTGGCCGCAATGACACGCCGTCAAGTTCTCCTCGGCGACGACCACGCCCTTGAGGGAAGCTGGGCGGACGCGTTCCGCGACATCCTGTCCACCACGGCCCGGAGCGGCCGGACGAGCGGCGACGGCACGGACGCAGCCTCGCCCGTGCTTCGCCGCGTCCGGCCGTAGCCCGGACCTGGCACGCGTCGGTCAGGAGTGGGCCAGGGCGTCGGCCCGCAGGAAGTCGAACAGCGTCCTCACCTCGGTCTCGTCGTCGCCGTCGCCGGTGAAGGAGAGCATGGCCTGGAGGACGGCACGGGCGAGGTCACCGACCGCCTGGGCATCGGACCCGGCGCCGCGCGCCCAGCTGTGCGGCACTGGCCGCGCTGGCCCAGGACGTGCCCGGCGGCGCGAAGGATCTGGTCCGGCGTCGATAAGGAGAAGGCCAGGACGGCACCGTAGCCGCCCAGGACCCAGCCCCGGGCGGACTCCAACCGCCAAGCCCCCACACGAACGACCGGCAACGCATGCCCCGCCTTCGCGGGCGGCGCGACCGGCCCGCACGAAAGGCGCGCGGACCGGCAACACGCTCCGTGCGCACCTCCCCACCCCAAGCGGACAACGCCAGCCCTGGAATGTGGAACCGTCACGACTCATACTTCCCTCAGCCCCGCCTCATGCCGGGGCGGACCACGGTTCGCACAGCATGCGAATCATTCACGGTTCCGGAGGGAAACGTGTCCAGAAAACGGCAACTGCTCGTCGTCGCACTCCTGCTCGCCCTGATCGGCCTCGCCGCGCCCACGACGGCACAGGCCCACGTCCTCCAGGTGTCCTGCGAAGGCACGGTGCACAACGCCTACAACCCGCCCCTGACCGCCACGCCGCGGGACACCGAGGTCACCGTCGACTCCTCCTACAACATCGGCTGTGTGGCACCCGGCCACGAAGAAATCCTGCCCGGCAGCGCCCACGTGCACGTCACCGTGCCCGACTACTCCTGCATCGACCTCCTGTCGACCGCCCCCGGCACGCAGACCATCACCTGGGCGGACGGCTCCACCACCACGTACGCCTACACCAGGGCGGTGTCCAACATCGCCGGCACCCTGGTGGTCACCAACTCCGGAACCGTCACCGCAGGCCGCTTCACGGGTTCCACGGTCCTCCAGGTCGCCACCGCCCCCGCGCCCAACCCCCTGATCTGCCTGACGACCGGCTACACCTCCCTGACCGCCGCCGTCAGCCTGCAGATCCTGCTGTGAGCCCCCACCGTCCGACCCGAGTCAAGACCCCGGGTCACGCGGCCGCAGCCGTCCCGACCGGCCCCCGGCCCACCCCGACACCTCGGCGAAACCCGGGAGAGCAGGACGTCGGACACACTTCGCAGAGATCCACGACATCGCGGAGTGGCTCGGCCGCCTTGTAGAGAACAGCGGCCAGGAGCCCGTCACCCCACAGGGCGGCGGGCTCCTGGCCTTCGCGGGCCCAGCTACTTACCGCCACCGGCCGCTCAGCCGCTACGCCCACTCCACACCGTGCTCGGCGAGCCGCGCGAGCTGGCCCGGCGTGAGCTTCGTCCGGGGGCTGTAAAAGAACGGTGTGACTCCCGATCAAGGAAGTAGCACCTGATGACAGACGTGACCGTCTCGGCCGAGGCCGTGGAGGCCCTGGAGGCCGTGCGGCCGGTGGAGTTGCGGCCGGATGCCCTGGACGACCAGTTGATCGGGCAGCTGGTCGACCGGGCCCGTGCGAGCGGGCTGCAGCTCACCGGCACCGGGGGCCTGCTCCAGCAGCTCACGAAGAAGATCCTGGAGTCCGCCCTCGAAGGCGAGATGACCGACCACCTCGGCTACGAGAAACACGATCCGGCCGGAGCCGGCAGCGGGAACTCCCGCAACGGCGTGCGCTCGAAGACCGTGCTGACCGAGGTCGGCCCGGTGCACAGCGAGGTGCCCCGGGACCGGGAGGGCTCGTTCGAGCCGCAGCTGGTCCGCAAGCGCCAGCGGCGCCTGTCCGGGGTGGACGAGATGGTGCTCTCGCTGTCCGCCCGCGGTCTGACACATGGTGAGATCTCCGCAGACCTGGCCGAGGCCTACGTCCCCGTCTTCACTACCGCTGAACGCCCGGCAGGCCCTTGATGCTGGTCTGGGTCGCCGCGGGTCTGGTCGGCGGCTGTGGTGTCCGGGTGTCCTGGCGTTGGGTGTGTGTTGCGTCCGCTTCTGTCGGTTGTGTGGGGACGCTGTCGCCTGCCGTTTGCCGGTGCTGTACTGGGTCGTCTGCGTGGCCAAGTATCGGGGTGTCAGAGTCGTTTTGTGGTGAACAGGGTGGTGCCGTGTGCCGGGTTCACTTCTTTCCGCTCGGTTTCGGTGAATCCGGCCTTGGCCAGAACGCGGCGAGAGGCGGTGTTCCAGTCCCAGACTGTGGCCCACAGGCGTTCGTATCCGGAGGATTTCGCCCATTCCAGAACCGCCAGCGAGGCCTCGGTCGCGTATCCCTGGCGCCAGACTCGGCGTAGCAGCTCGAATGCCAGTTCCGGTTCGCCTGCCGGTCCTCGCCCGTTGTCTACCAGTCCGCAGTAGCCGATGACGTCGTGAGAGGCTTTCCGCTCGATCGCCAGCAGCCCGGTCGACCACACTTGGTTGGTGCGAATCGATTCCTCGAGCTGCGCGACCGTGGGGTGTCCGTCTGCGTTGATTCGGCGGTGCGGTGGTACTCGTGGATCACGTTCGGTCCACAGCTCATGCTGGACGGCAGCCTCGGTGACCCGCCAGGGCCTGAGCAGGAGGCGACTGGTCTCAAGTACAACCGCGCTGTCGGGAGTTGCGCCATCTGTCATGGCACTAACCATCTCACGGGTGGACGCGCTGTCGTGTCATGGGGTGCGGGGTCGGTCCTGGCGATCGTGGACGCTCGGTACTCGATGCCGGGCGGTCCTGGGCATGGAGGATGGGTCCCTTTTCCTGACGGTACTGGACGGTGCTGCATCGGGTCTCTGAGTTGCGGCTGCAACGGGCAGTCCAGCGCGATCTGTGCGCGGAGCTGTCACGCTTCCGGGTGGACTTCTACGTTTGCTTGACCGGGCAGGAGCGGAGCGCTGATCGGCCGGCCGGCCGAACAGCGCGGCGTTGTGCGCCGGTGGGCCGGCGGGGCCTCTGGTGGGCCTGTCGTCGGCGCCCGGGCGGCAACGGCGGGTGGTGCGGGGCGGGCGACCGCGTGGCGCGTTGTCGGGCACGGGGGTTCCCGGGTCGAAAGCTAGCTCACCGTGCTGGTCGCCACGGTCAGCGTCTCCTCCCGGGCGGCTCGACGGCCGGTCGCCGTCCGGGGTCGGCACCCGGGCGCGGCCGGGCGAGTACCTGCTGGAGGCTCTGGTGCCGGAACTGGTAGACGGCTCCGGTCCGGCGCAGCACGCCGCGGCGGTGGGCGTCGTCCAGGAAGTTCATGGCGTCCCAGGGCAGTCGGCGTGTCAGCGGCAGCCAGATGCGGGCCGTCGTGAGCCACTGGCCCCAGGCGGTGAAGGCGAGGACGTAGGACGCCGAGCCGCCCAGTCCGCCGATGGCTGCCAGCGGCAGGGCCACGGTCAGGGGCCAGGTGAACGACCAGGGCAGTGCCAGGTCGAGCAGGGCCACGATGGCCGAGCCGCCGAGGGCGCAGCCCAGGGTGATCGCCGGGGCGAGCAGCAGGAACTGGCCGAGCGCGGCGGCCCGGTCAGCCGCGAGCAGGCCGGACGGTGTGGCCGCGGCGGTGGTGTCCACGGGGACTTCGAGTGCTGCGATCAGGGCGAAGACCAGCCCGGCCGTCAGGCCGAAGGTCAGCCCGAAGGCCAGCATCTTGTCGGTCGCGGTGCGGGCCAGTCCCGTGTCCGGCAGCCAGTCCCACATCGCCCGGACGAGGATGTCGGCCCAGGCGTAGCCGACTCCCAGGACGGAGCCGCCCAGCAGTCCGGCCCTGAAGCGGGCACGGACCTCGCCGGGTCTGCGGGCGGCCGGGCGCCATGCCGTCGGCAGCGCGAGCCGTACCCGGGAGGGGAGGGCCGCAGCGCGGCCCGACACGGCCAGGGCGCAGTGCGCGAGGCCGAAGGTGGTCCCGGAGAGGAGTCCGGCCAGGGCCCCCTGGAGCAGGAGCCGTGCCGGGTCGAACCCGCTGGTGTACAGGAAAGCCTGGCCGAGGGACTCCACGAGGCAGAGGGCTGCGGTCATGCACAGGGCGGAGACCAGCACGGTGTGCAGGACGCGCGTCGGTGTCCGGACGGACTCACCGAGCCGCCACCAGGCGAGGTCCTGCCGGTCGCCCGGGTTCCGGGCGTCGAGCGCGGACGCGAGGTGGCCCAGCCAGCGGTGGGCCCGGGCCGGGTCGTGGCCGCGCTGTCCGTGCTCCGTCTCCCCCCGTTCGGCGGCGCGGTGGCGGTAGAGCGCGGGGACGAAGCCCGTCAGGAGGTGTTCCTCCAGGTGGCGCGGGGTGGGGAAGGCGGTGGCGTCGAGGAGTTCGGCGGGGTCCTGTCGGTGGGGCCTGGCGTACATCGTCCGTGCGAGCGTGACCATCAGCGGGGTGCCCAGGACCTCTCCGAGCCGGACGCCCGCCGGGGTGTCCCGAGCCTGCAAGCGCTCCAGGACGGCGTCCCACAGCTCCGGCCCGCCGTCCTCACCCGGGGCGGGCGCGCGGCGGTCGGTCCGGGGAAGGTAGGCGGCGAGGTCCTCGGCGCCCAGGTCGGCGAGCTCGACGCAGGCCGCCCACACCAGCGGGGCGCCGACCGCGCGGACCGCCCGGGCGTACTCGTCCCGGCGGCTGGTCAGCACCAGCGGCAGGGATGTCGAGTTGAGCGCTTCCAGCGCCGGTTCGCGCAGGTCCTCGGCCAGTTCGTCGAAGCCGTCCAGGACCGGCAGGACCAGGTCGGCGTCGACCAGCGCGGCGGCCAGCGTCGACCCGTCGGGCATCCGGCTGGCCAGGTGGGGGTGGTCGCGCTGGAGGTGGTCGACCAGGAGGTCCCGCGGCGCGGTGCGGTCCGGGTCCCAGGCGCCGATGCCCAGGACCACCGGCACCCGGGAGAGGGGGGCGGAGGAGAGCAGGTCGAGGGCGAACCTGGCGGCCAGCACCGACTTCCCCGAACCGGGCCGGCCGAGCACGACCAGCCGCCGCGACGTGACGCCCCGGTAGGTGGCGACCACGTTGCCCAGTTCGCCGTTCAGGTCCAGGTCCTCGGGCGCGTCTCCCGGCCGCAGGCGCTGGACGTTCTCCGGGCGGTCCATCAGGTCGGCGGGGGCCGGACCGTACCGCACGGGCAGGGGGAACGGGTCGTGCACCCGTCGGTGCTGCTCCTCCCGCAGTAGGCGGCGCCGGACCTCGCGGGCCAGGGACGCGGCGGCGTCGGCGATCGCGTCGTTCGAGGGCCCGTGCGGGGCGGCGGGGTCCGGGACCGGCGGCCGCGGCCCGGTTGGCGGACCGGTGGGATCCGGACTGGCCGGCGGATCGGTGGGATCCGGCCGAGCCGGTGGTCGGCCGGCGGACTCGAGCGGGCCGACGGGCTCCGGCCGGGCGCTGTCAAGGATCGCGGTGAGCCGTTCGCGTTCCTCCGTCGAGACGCCGAGCCCATTCGCCAGGTGGTGCAGCGTGCTCAGCCGGGTGTCGGAGGACGTGCCCGTCTCCAGTCGGCGGACCGTGCGCACGCTCAGCTCGGACCGGTCCGCCAGCTGCTCCTGGGTGAGCTGGGCGCGTCGGCGCAGCTGACGCACGAACTCGCCCAGTTCACGGGCCACTTCTCTTCGCATTTCCCCGTCCCCTCGGTCAAGTCCGGTGCACCGAGCGTAGCGCGGGGACCGGCCATTCGTGGCCGGTCCCCGATGGCCGCCTTGTGGCCTGTCCTTCGGGGCCGGGCGGACCGCATCGTGGTCGGGCCGGCACCCCGCCGGCGGCTCGCTGTCGCCCGTCGCGGCGGACGTCGAGGACCCCTTTCCGGAGGAACGGACACCATGGTGATGAGGAGCAGCACGAGGTTCACCCCCGTCGCCGGCGCCGTGTGCGCGGCGGTGCTGACGCTGTCGGGCCCGGTGGCGCGCGCCGTCCCGGCCGAGGGCGGCCACGCCGCGACGCTGTCGGCGCTCAGGGCCTTCCAGTCGCAGGCCGGTCCGGGCGCCGCGGTCCACGCGGGCGCCCTCGGCGGGTCCTGGACGCTGTCGGCGGGCACCGGCACCGCCGGCGCCGACCTGCCGATCGGGCCGGACGAGTACTTCCGTGTCGGCAGCCAGACGAAGACCTTCGTCGCGGTGGTGGTGCTCCAGCTGGCCGAGGAGGGCCGGGTCGCCCTGAACGCGCCGGTCGCGGACCATCTGCCCGGCGTCGTCGCCGGCAACGGCTACGACGGCGCGCGGATCACCGTGCGCCAGCTCCTCCAGCACACCAGCGGCATCGCCCCGTACAACCCCTATCCCGGTGTGAGCACGCCGCGGCCGGAGCCGGACGGCGCCTACAGCCTGACGGCTCTGGTCCGGCAGGGGCTGAGCGTGCCCCCGGTCGCCGAGCCCGGCGCGGGCTTCACCTACTCGAACACGAACTACTACGTCCTCGGCCTGCTGATCGAGAAGCTGACGGGGCAGCCGGTGCACCGGGCGGTGACCGAGCGGGCCATCGCCCCGCTCGGCCTGACCCGCACGCTCTTCCCCGCGCCCGGCGAGCGCGCCCTGCCCGCTCCCGCGGTCAACGGCTACCACATCGCCCGGCTCGGCCCCTTCTCGGTGTGGACCCCGGTGACGGACTACGACTCCTCGCTCTACAGCAGTGTGGGCGGCATGGTCTCCACCCTGGCGGACCTGACGGCCTTCCACCGGGCGCTGGCGGGCGGAGCCCTGCTCGCCCCGGAGAGCCTTGCCGAGATGCGCACCACCCTGGAGGTGAACCCGACGGTGGCCTACGGCCTCGGCCTGCACCGGCGGGCCCTGCCCTGCGGCGGAACCGCGTGGGGTCACTCCGGCGTCGTGCCGGGCTACCAGAGCTACACCCTGGTCACCGACGACGGCCGCCACGCCTCGGTCGTCACCAACGCCGCCATCCAGTTCGGCGCGCTTCCGACTGCGGCCCTCTACAAGGTCATGGACACGGCCCTGTGCGAGGACGCCCCCCAGGACTCCTGACGGCAGGCGACGCCCGACTGGGCCCGAGCCCGGTCGGGCGGGGTGTCCGACGCGGTCTCCGCCATTCACGTGGGGCCCGCGGTGCACCGCGCCGGGTCCACGCGCCGTGTTCGGGGTGCGATATCAGGTCGATGGCAGTACCGAAAGGCCCTGACGCCACCGGTGATGCCGTCGCACGAACCGCTGAGACAGACATGAGTCGGGGGTACGCAGTGACGGAACAGAGCGACGGAGGCGGGGACAACTTTGTCGCAACGCTTCTCTGGCTCCTCCTGGGATTTGTCGCCGGGTTCGCCTTGTCGACGAAGGTCGTCATCGCCCTGGAGATCCCGCTCGGTGAACAGTCGACGCTGAATGAGAGACTCCTGATTGTCGCTCTGTTCGTCGGGCCCGCCTTCCTTCTCGTGAGCATCTCGAACCATTTGGAGAGATGGGCCGCGCGGGGAAACTTCTCCTGGGCGAGATACTGGACGGCAATGTTCAGTGTCGCCGTGACGGTACTGACGCTGCTGGGTATGAACAGCGTCGACGACCTGATCGCCCTCGCCGACGCATGGAAGGCGTACAACGAACAGCGGCCCAGGTGAACGGCCCGGCTGAATCCGAACACAAGCAACGGGTCCGTCAGCTAGTGCTGTGACCGCATAGGTTCGCCGGGTTGCTGGATCACGCGGCGAGGGGGGGTCTGCCGCCCCAGCGGATGCCCTTCTCGCTGCGAACGCGGGCGCGCTCGCGGCGCTGGGCGGCCAGGACGTCGGGGTGGCGGGCGCTGGTGTTGCGCCAGTGCAGGTAGGCGTGCAGCGCGTGGGTCTGGACCGTGTGGTTCGGGTGGTTGGAGTTGGCGAGGGTGAACTGCCGCAGCGGTCCGAAGTGCGCCTCGATCGGGTTCGCCCAGGAGGCGTTGGTCGGGGCGAAGCACAGGTGGACGTTGTGCCGCTTCGCCCAGCGCGGGATCTTCCTGCCGTTGTGGGCGGAGAGGTTGTCCAGGATCACGTGGACCGGGGCGCCGTCCGGGCGCGCGGCCCGGATCGATCTGAGCGCGGCCAGGGTGTTCTCGGTGCCCTTGCGGCGGCGGTTGACGCCCCACAGGGTGTCGTCGCCGACCGGGTAGCAGCCGTGGAAGGAGGTGACGCCATGGGTGCGGTGGTAGGTCGCCGGGAGCCGGTCGGGCCGGTTCTGTTCGGCCCAGCCGCTGCCGGCGGTGGGCCGGATGCCGAGCGGGCCGAACTCGTCGAACGCGAACGTGCGGTCGGGGAAGCGGTCCAGGACGTGCTCGATCCGCTCGATCTTGGTGTCGAAGTCGGGGGTCGGTGGAATCCTTCCAGGTCCGGATGCGCTGGAAGGTGACACCGCGCCGGGCGAGCAGGCAGCGCAGTGTCTCGCGGCCGATGCGGATCACCCGGCCGTGGGCCTTGCGCAGGTAGGCGAGCAGTTTGCGGATCGACCAGCGGGTGAAGGGTTGGCCGAGCCGGGTCGGGCGGGTGGTGGCCGTCTGGACGACGAAGTCCTCGTCGTCAGTGCTGAGATGGCGGGGACGGCCTCCCGCCCAGCGAGGGTCCAGGCAGGCCAGGCCGATCTCGTTGAACCGGTGGATCACGTCCCGTACCGTGTCCTCGTCCGCCTGGACCAGCTGGGCGATGACCGGGACCCGGTTTCCCCCGGCCGAGGCCAGCAGCATCATCGCCCGCCGGTAGCGCACCGTGTTCGTGCTGCCCCGACGCACGATCCGCTGTAACTGCCGGCCTTCCTGCTCCGTGAGCCTGCGAACCCCTGACCGGCTCCGCCACCGGGGCTCCTTCCGAGCTGAACGTCTCGCGACATCCAACCGGCCGAAGGCCCCGTGGCGCCAACCCGGTGAACCTATGCGGTCACAGCACTAGAGCGTGGGGGCTATCCCGAGTAGTTCGCTGAGGCGGTGGATCGTGGCGGGTGACTCGCGGTGCAGGCCGGGGACGTCGAGGCCCTCGTCTCCCAGGATCATCAGCAGTGCCTGTTCCCCGATCGCGAGGACCACGATGTAGCCGTTGTTGCAGCGGGTGACCACGTCGCGTAGGCCGCCGACGCCGGTCTCGGCCGCGGTGCGTCGGCCGAGGCCGAGCATGGCGGCCGACAGGGCGGCGGCCGATTCGGGGTGGAGGGCGGCCGTGTCGGCGGCCACCAGCAGGCCGTCGGTGGTGGAGATGACACTCTCCGAGATGCCCATGACCCGGTCGCGCAGGGATTTCAACTCGTCGACCAGCGCGGCGGTCGGTGTCTGGCTGCTCATGGTGTGCTCTTCTCGCTCTGCTCGGTCGTCTCGGTGCGCGCGGTGTGTTCGGCGCGGTGGGTGTTCGGTGGACCGTCGGGAGCCGCCGCTCTCTCGGGTCGGGCGGGCAGGTGGCCGGGTCCGCTGGGGCCGCTGGGGCTGCCGGGACCGCGTGCGCCGGGTCCGCTGCGGACGCGGCGCGGCAGTGGTCCGGTGCTGGCCGGTGGCGGTTCGTTCGTCGGTATGCGCGGGGCCACGCTCGGTGCCGGGGGAGCGGGGTGCGCCGGTTCCCGGTGGAGCAGGTGCCGGGCGTCCATCCGTACGATGTCGACGAGCACCGCGAACACGCCGCGTCCCAGGGTGAAGGCGAGGTCGCGCGCGGTGCGGCGGCCGGTGGCGGCGGCCAGGATCTCCCGGTGGCGGACCGGGATCCGCGGCGCGCCGGATTCGGGCCGGGTGGCAGGGCGGATCCGGATGCGGGCCAGTTCGCCGGGCGGTCCCCAGAGGCGGGTCAGCAGGGCTGTGCGCCGGGCGGTCTCCTCGAAGAGCCGCTCCGGTTCGATGCCCGGGCGCAGCGCGATCCTGGCAGGCGGCGCCGCCTCGGCGGTCTCCCAGCTGCCGGGCGGGCTCAGCGCCAGGGCGAAGGCTCCGTCGAAGGCGGCGGCGACGCAGACGGCTTCGAGTTCGGCGGCGCTGATCGTCCCCTGGGCCACCAGGGCCGTGCCGAGGTCGCCGCCCCGGGCCGGGGGAGCGTCGGCCGGCCGGCCGGTTGACGCGGCCGTCTCGGCGGACGCCCACTCCTGCTCGCCGACGCGCCGGGACTTCAGCAGCAGGGTCTCGGCGGTCGGGGCCCCGGGGGTCTCGACCGCCGAGACCAGCCCCTGCTCCAGGTGGATGGTGCCGCCCGGTGTGCTGGAGACGGTGACCGAGCCGGTGAACTCCGTGCGGCGCAGCGCGAGCAGCAGCGCGGGCACGTTGCGCGCGGTGGGCGGAGCCGGCGTCGTGGGAGCCGCGGGCAGGGCGGGCGGCGCCGTGTCGTGGGACGGGCCGGTCATGCCAGCAAGTCCTGCGCGCGGTCGGCGCTCTGGCGGGCGGCCAGCGCCAGGTTGGTTCGTTCGCGGTCCAGCACGGTGGCCAGCAGCAGGGGGTCGCCCTTCCGGGGCACCACCTGGACGACCTGGTGATGGCGGGTGCTGGTGACCACCAGGCTCTCCAACTCGCTCTCCGCCCCTGCCTCGTACAGCCGCTCGCCGATCAGGCTGGTCAGCTCGGCGAGTTCGGCCCCGGTCCCGAGCAGCCGGTGGTCCCCGGCGGACTGGTAGGTGAGACCTGTGACGGCGTCGACGAGCGCGGCACCGACCACTCCGGGGGAGCCGAGCACATCGGCGAGGGAAGCTTCGAGTGCGCGCACCAGTACCCCTTCACGTTCTGAACCCCGGTAGCGTACTTTATTCCATCATTTTCACGAGGTGACCACAACCGGCGGCTTCTTGCTACTTTGTTCCCGCACACGGGAGTTCTGCCCGGAAGTCACGCAAAGGACGAACAGCGCATGAACATTGACGACGCACTCAAGGACGCGATGGCCATCGAGGGGGCCATCGGAGCGGCCGTGGCCGACTACGAGAGCGGTATGTCACTCGGGCTCCTCGGCGGGGGGCAGCAGCTCGACCTGGAGATTGCGGCCGCCGCCAACACCGAGGTCGTTCGTGCGAAGATACGCGCCCTGGCCGCGCTGTCGATCGATGATGTCATCGAGGACATCCTGATCACCCTCGGCACCCAGTACCACCTGATCCGCCCGCTGACCCGCAGTCACGGCTCGCTCTTCCTCTACCTGGCGCTGGACCGCTCGCGCGCCAACCTTGCACTCGCCCGGCACGGTCTCAAGCGCATCGAGGCCGCTCTCGACGTCTAGCCGAGGCCGGGCCCGCGGCCCGGGTGTCCGCGCCCCGCCCGGAAGCCCTGCCCGAATGCCCTGCCCGAATGCCCTGTCCGGAAGGCCCGTGCGGGCCGCGTGCCGCGCGTGGAATTCCGGGCAGAGCGAATGCGGGGCGTGATGAACCGACTACGGGGATCCGCCCGTGGGGATCGGGCCGCGAGTATCGCGGGTGTGCACCGGCCACGGAAATGCGTGACTTCCCGATGACTGGACGTCATATCCGCCCCGGCTGTTCCGGCCGGCGAGGGAACGCCGGAACACCGTGGTCGAACCGCCGGAGCGCCGGTGTTTCGGCGGTGCCGCGGAATCGGCTCGACCACGCCGCGCGCGCGGCACGAAGGCACGCCGCCGAGCCGCGCGCCGGATGGCAGGGGAAGCCGGGGGAGTCCGACGGGTACCGCCGACGTCCAGCGCCAACGCTGTTCAGTTGGACGCGGACCCCGGGAATCCAGGTGACGGCAGTGGCTCGGCGCCGAACGCGAGGACGTCCCGCCCCGGGTACCGGATGGCTGCCACGTACTCGCCGATTCTGTCGTCGACCTCTCTACCGCTTCAGCCGGGCAGGGCCTCCTCCGGGATCAGGGCGTACCCCGCGAAGTCGGCCCCGTCGAGCCGGACCAGTGCACAGCCCGGTGTCATCCGCCGATGATCGCGCCCGCCCGCCCGGCCCGCGACAACGGCCGGACGGCGCGGCGCGGGTGGCGGCGTTCCCGGGGCGTCCGGCAATCCCGGTCCGGGATGAGCGGGGGCGAGGCGTCGACGGATTGCGGGCTCGCCGTCGAGGACCGCGGCTGCCACCTGCTCGGCGGCCCGGGCAACGTCGGCCATGGCCCGGGTGAGGTCGTTGCCGTGTCGGCTGAACACGCGGGGCCCGGACCCGAGACCGGTACGCAGCGCGGCCCGCCGGCTGGCCCGCTTGGGTTCCAGGCTCGGGCCCGGGCCGGTGGGAAGCCGGTGACGGGCCGGGCGGGGGCGACGTCGACCGGCAGCGGGATCGGCGGTGTCACGGCGGATCCCCGTCCAGACGCCTGCCGTAAGCCATGCCCGCGACGCATGCGAACGCCTCCGGCGCGGCGGTGAGCATCGCCCGCTGCTCGTCGTCGGTGGCGCGGTCCTGGTCGTAGCAGCACCACGGGCAGCGGCCGGACGGATTCCGGCCGGCCCTCCGCCCGCACGCCTGGCACGTCATCATCGGCGGTTCCACATGCCGCGGGCCTCGTCATGGGTTTCGGCACCACCGTGCTGGGGTGGCGGCTGCTGTCGCTCGCCGACGTCATGTCCGCCCTCGTTCGGCTGTTGTCGGTGTTCGCGGCGGTCGGCTGGGTGGCGGTGTCGGGCGTGGGCGGGGTGTTCACCGCCGCCCAGCCCAGCCCAGCCCGTCCCGTCCCGGCTCGGCATCAGCCGGGCAGGGGCAGGGCCGGTGAGCGCGTGTGCGCTGTCGGCGAGCCAACCACTCGAGCGCCTGGCCGAGACCGTCCACGCCGTAGGTTGAGCCGCTCCGTTGGCAGCGGGTCCTGTGGCGGCGAGTCCTGCTAGAGCTCTGGATTCCACGTCGCGTCAGCAGCGGGACGGTCGGCTGGTCTTTGGCGATCGTGTGGCCCACCGGGACGGACCATTGGTCTGAGGTCCGGTGCGGGGTGCCGGAGGGCCTGCCCCGCCTCCTGGGGGCGTCGCCGGGTTCAGCGGTCTGCTCGTGCCCGGCGACGCCCGACGTTTGCGGTGGTCAGGCCGTGTTGGAGCGGGTCGAGGTGATCACGACGGATGTGTAGGGCATGGTGGCGTGGCCGCCGAGCTCGTCGATCGCGGTTCCGGCGCTGTCCAGGACCTCCGCCATTTTGTCTGCGGGGAGTTGGGTGAGGCCGCCGAAGGTGGGGAGTTGGTCGAGCCACTCGTCTCGGGAGTAGGTGCGCTCCCAGGTGAAGCGCCACTGTTCCGGCTCGCTGAAGCTGCCGGTCCGGCGGATTCCGTCGGCGATTTTCGCGAACAGTGGCTGGTATGCGTCCACGGCCGATCCTCTCAGCAGGCCGGGGTTGAACGGGGAATCGGGGGCGACCCGTTGGAGGGCTTCGGCGAGGGCGTCGATCACCTCGGCCGGGAGCTGGGGGACGTGGTGGAAGGGAGCGAGCCGGCCGCCGGGCCGGAGTACCTGGGCCGCTTTGGCCGCGCCGGCGACGGGGGCCACCCAGTGCCAGGCGGTGCCCGCGATGACCGTGTCGAACTGCCGCCCGGCCGGCTGCCAGTCCTCGAACCTGGAGACCTCGACCTCGATGCGGCTGCGTCGCGCAAAGGCGGCCATCCGCTCGTCGGGCTCGACACCGAGCACCGTGCAGCCGGCCGCCTGGAATTGCCGGGCCTCGATGCCCGTCCCGGCTCCGACGTCGAGGACGTGCCGACCGGGGCTTGCGGCGACGATCCTGTCGATCAGGGCCTGGGGGTAAGGCGGTCGGGCGCGGTCGTAGCGTTCGGCGTCGACGCCGAACGATTCGGCTGTCAGCCGGTGGCGGTGGGGCTCGGGCCCGGACTCGTCGGGCTGTCCCTGCGATAAAGTGGGCATGCGCCCACACTAATGGGCGGTTGCCCACTTGTTAAGGCGGGGCGCGGAAGGGGAGACCATGCCGTCAGGGGTGCACATCCACAACGTGCGAGGCCAGTTGTTCGAAGCCGCCGAGCGCGTCCTGCTCCGGGACGGGCCCGACGCGCTGACCAGCCGGGCGGTCACGGAGGAGGCGAACTGTGCCAAGGGTGTACTGCACCGGCACTTCACCGATTTCGATGCCTTCCTGGCGGAACTGGTCCTCGACCGCGTCCGCGGCATCGAGGACCGAACCACGACTCTGCGTGCCGCCGCCGGCACCGGGAGCGTGGTGGACAACCTCACCGACGCCCTGCAGGACCTGTTCGGTCCGGTCACGGTGTCAATCGTCGCGCTCATCACCTTCCGCGACGGCCTCCGCGCCCGGCTGCGCGAGGCCGGTCTGACCGGCATCCCGCTGGCCGTGCAAGGCACCGCCATGATCGCCGCATACCTCACCGCCGAGCGGGAGTTGGGGCGCCTGGCCGGTGACGCCGACATCGACACACTCGCCCCCACCCTCGTCGGGGCCGGGCACCTGCTGTCCGCCGACCGGACAAGCGCCCCACCGCAGACCGCCGCCGTCCGCAAGATGGTGACCACCGTCATCGCCGGCGCCTTGCGACCACCCCAGTCGTAGGTCGGGCCGCCGGACAGGTGACCGAGGATTCCACCACGTCCAGGAGGCTGAGCAGATCCTTTGCTTCGTGGACGGGAGCGGCGCCCGCGGGAGTGGCTGCGCGGGGGCTGGGCCGCTCGATCAGCTGAACGCCGGCGGCGCACTTGTGAGGGGCGGGCACCGGGCTCGGGGTGTGGAGCCGGTCCGGTGCGGGCGGCGAACTGCTGGATCACCGCCTGACGGGGCCCTGCCCTGAGTGGCCATGACGATCCCCGCCGAGGTGGACGAGGCGCTCCTCCCGCACGCCCTGCTGCGCCACTTCGAGCGCGTCGCGCCGCTCGGCGAACACACCACCGGCCCCCGGCCCGGATGGGAGATCCAGGCGGGCAGCGCGCTCGCCGACGACGACGCGAACACCGGCCCGCACCAGCTCTCCCTCAGTGCCCACCACGCGCTGGTCGTGGCCGTCGGCCACCTCCAGGCCCTGGCCGGCCGCCCTGGTGAGCGGTACCGAGAACGACGGCCACCGCGAGATGCTGCCGCCCACCCCCGCCCCGTTCACCCCGCTGCGGGCCGCTGCGGAGAACGCCGGGCGGGCCGTGTGGCTGCTCTCGCCCCCGCCTCGCGCCGCGAGCGGGTCCACCGCTGCCTGCGGATACACCTCGCGGCCTCTCGGACCTGAGGAGCAGCGAGGCGAAGGCCGAACTGTTCGGCCACGCCCTGGACGGCCGTCAGGAACGCGGGAGGCGGATCAAGGAACTGCTGCGCGCGGCCGGCATACCGCGCGGCGAACTGTCGAACGGGAAGCTGGAGATGCCCGGGTACGGCGGCGTCGTGCGTACGGCGGGGCCTGCACGGGCACCCCCGTCGCGGGGGAGCGCGTCGGGCTGTTCCGCGGCGCCTGCGCGTCCTCTTCCAGGACTGGTCGCGCGCACAACGGCGACCGTCGTGCCGCGACGCCTTGGCGGTCACGGGCCCCCGCTCGCTGGGCGTGCCCGGCAGCGACGCCTGCGCGAGGCGGGGAGTTCCTGTCCGGGAACGGGCGGGTGGTCCTGGTGCCCGGTTGCCGGCCGGGACGGGCGGGACGGCAACAGGGCACCGCCCGCGGCCCGTTGAAGAGGCTGTTGCGGGCGCCGGCTGCCCGCCGGGCCGGTTCCCGTTCCCGCTCGCGCGCTGCTCGCGCTGCGGCCGTCGTTGCGGGCCGCCGGGGTCAGGCCGGGAGAGTGTCGGCGAGGCCGGCGATGGCCGGGTCTCTAGGGCCGGGTCTCTGCCGGGCGGCGCCGACGCCGCTCCGCGCCTGGTTCGGGCTGCTCCGGTCCGCCGACCGGTTCAGGGCCAGGCCGCCGTCCCGCGCCCGCCGCCGTGCTGAGCCCGCTGCTGTTCCGTGCCTGCCGCCGTGCTGAGCCCGCTGCTGTTCCGTGCCTGCCGCCGTGCTGAGCCCGCTGCTGTTCCGTGCCTGCCGCCGTGCTGAGCCCGCTGCTGTTTCGGGCCGCGGGTGGCTTCGACAGACCGGATGCGGGGTCAGGGGTGCTACGCGAGGCGGATGGGGACGGTGAGGAGGAGCAGGTGGCCGGTTGTGGCGGCGGTGTTCAGGTCGTGGGGTCCGGTGAAGGGTCCGGTGATCAGTAGCAGGGTGTGGTGGGTGCGGGTGGCGCGGTGCCATTCGCGGCTGGCGGTGATGGGGCCGTCGTACCAGGTGTGGTTGCCGGGCCGGTGGATGGTGAGGCGGTGGCTGTCGAGGTGGGCGGACCAGGCGGGGTCGGGGTCTTCGGGCATGTGGGGGGTCCAGCCGTCGCCGGGGTGGGGGAGGCGGTCGGGTGTGGCGGGGACGATGAGGGCGGGGCGCAGGTCGGGCAGTAGCTCCGGCCAGGGCACACCGTGCAGGCCGGTGCTGGTCAACTCCACGCGCGCGATCCCTTTCCCCCTGACCTGTGCCGGCTGTCGTGCGGCCTGGCGGATCACCATCATGGGCCACGACGGGTGCCCGCGTGCGGTGAATCCGCAGGAAGTCCCGCAGAGGGGCTGCGGTCCCACCGTCGTCAGCGCCCCGACCGCCGGCGGTCCCGGCGAGGGGAAGGGCCGGCCCGTGGCCGGGCTCTGGCGGTAGGTCGGCCCGCGCAGTACGCGCCGCTCGCTGGCGTGCTGGGCCGTGTCGGCGCTGTGCCGCACACGGCGGCGGGCCCGCTTGCCGCCGCGCTCTGGAGCGGGACGGTCGGCCCGGTGGTCGGCGCTGTCCTGCTACGGGGCCGGCCGCGGGCACGTCGCCGCTGGCTCGCCGGGGTGTGCGGTGCTTGCCCTGCGCGCGGTCAGAGTCCGCTGTGTCCTGGGGCGCTGCCGCTTCTTCCGGCGCCGGTGTGGGGGTGGGGGTTTGGCGCAGGCGTTGGCCGTGGGGGTGTCGGGCAGGGGGGGACGGCGAGGGTGTCCTGGCGGGAGGGACCGAGGTAGACGACGATGCGGGCAGCTGGGTCGCCCTGGTCGGTCGCCGGCAGCCCGGTTGTCGACGCCGCCGACGGTATCCCGCTGTTGTCCGCCACCCCCACCGACGCCCTCACCCTGCTGTGCCCGGCGCTCGCCCGTGCTCTCGCCGCTTCCCTGGGGTCGGTGTCGCATGCCGCAGAGGGGCTGGGCCGTGTTTTCGGGCTGTGGCGAGCGGGCTCGAGTGTGGCCGCCGGGAGCGGGGGTTGGATGATCGGTGGCACAGCCGTCGGAGGGGCCGGTGGCGGGCGGGCGCTGTCCGCCGGCTCGACAGGATGCCGAGGGATGGGGAGAACTGGTGCTGGACGGGGAGGAGCACGGGAACGCGGTGCTGGCCGAGATTCTGCTCAGCCGGAAGATCGGGGTGGCTCACGTGAAGCTGGTGGGCGACCTCATTTCGGTCACGGCCCAGCTGGACATGGCCGCGCAGACCGGCAGCGCCTTCACGCTGGACGGTGTTGTCGCGTACGAGGAGAAGTTCGGCCCGCTGGAGGCGGCCTAGCCAGGCGGCCTGGCGGGCGGTGGACGCCGCGGCCGACAGGCGGCTGCGTGCACCCGAACTCCAGCGGCTCAGGACCACGCTGACGGCGGCGGTCGAGGGTATTGCGGACTTCGCCGGTGAGCGGGGTGTCGAGGTGGAGCTCCACCGTTTCGGGAACGCCGGCACGTAGGTGGACTTCCGGGAGTCTGCGCGGGTCACAGGCCGGTGAGGATCGAGACCGGGCGCGTCCTCACCGGCCCGCGGCTACTCCGTTCGGGAGATCGCCGGGATGGGTGGCCGGGTCGGGTGGCCGGGTCGGGTGGGCAGAGCCGTCGGTATGACGTCACCTCTGGCCAGGCGCCGCCGCCGATGCCGAGGCCGTTCGGCCCGGCTCGCCATGCCCGCCCCTGCTGCCCTTGTGGCTTTGTTGTGGGGTTGCTGGGGTTTGCGGGTTTGCGGGTTTGTGGTGGGTGGGTGGGTGGGTGCTGGGTTTGGTTGAGTGTGGGCTTTTCTCGGGTGGGGTCGTTGTTGGGGTGGGGGGCATGAGTGTGTGTGCTCGGTCTG